>VBGG01000195.1 GCA_005883405.1 Chloroflexota bacterium
TCGCGCAGCTGCAGCAGAAGGCTGGCTCTGAACAGACACTGCCGGACATGTCGGTCACGGTACAGCCCAGCAATCAGACGTTTGACCACAACGTCGGCGACGAAACAGACCAGCTGACTGGTCGGTTAACCGCGAACGTCTCGGGCACCGTGTTTCCCAACCTGGCCTACAACGACCTGGTGGGCAAGGTGCTGGCGCTGAGCGCTGGGCCCGACTTCAAGCTCGGCGCACCGGCCAAAGTCGAGACGCCCGGTGTGCTGAATGTGGACGGGCACAAGGTTGTGCTGCGCTGCGATGCGTCCGGCGTGCTCGAGAGCGCGATCGACGCGGATGGCATCCGCCGTGCGCTGACCGGCAGCACCCTTCAAGACGCCAGGAGCTATCTTGCGCGGTTGAGCGGGCTGGCCGAGCCACCCAGCGTGGTGCTGACCCCAACGTGGGCACCGCGCGCCTTCCGGATCGACGTCAACGTCCAGGGCCCCAAGTAGCTCGGCGGTACGCCTGGGGCGGGTGCTCGGCATCGACGCCGGCGAACGGCGCGTCGGCGTGGCGATGAGTGATGCTTCGCGAGCGCTTGCGAGCCCCCTGGTAGTGCTCGACCGTGGCGGCGGCCTGGCGCCGGTGCTGGATGCGCTTGCCTCGCTGGCTCAACGTGAGGGGGTGGTGGAGATGGTGGTCGGCTTGCCGCTGAACGCCGACGGCTCACGTGGGCCTCAGGCGCGGCGTGCGCAGGACTTCGCCCGCGTCGCCTCGCGCGTGGTCGGCGTGCCGGTCTCGTTGTGGGACGAGCGTCTGTCCACCCAGGAAGCCGAGTCCATCGTCCGCGCTCAGGGCCGCAACCTCCGCCGCCTCCGCCAGCGCGGCCAAATAGACGCCATCGCTGCTGCCGTCATCCTTCAAGACTTTCTGGATCACAGTGCCGCCGGCCATCCGGCTAGCGATGCCGCAGCCAGCCAATCGCGAGCGGACGGAAGCAATTCCGAGGGGTCCCCTCTGGCAAAGGCATGATCGCAAGAATCCTCGTGGTCCTGTTTGCTCTGATCGTGATCGGCGTGGGGGTGGCGATTGGCTACTTCGTGCTGGGCGACCAGAGCACGCCGTTGGGCAGTCGCATTGCGCAGCTTGCCGACCCGACGGCGGCGGTCGATCCACAGGACAGCACGAAGGTCGTGGTGACCGTTCCCCAGGGCGCCACGGCTGGCGACATCGGTCAGCAGCTGCAGCAGCTCGGCCTGATCCGCTCGGGCCTCGTCTTCAGGCTGGCCGCCGAACAGGCGGGGGTCGGTAGCAGCCTGGCAGCAGGCGATTACGAGCTCAGCAAATCGATGTCGACCTCCGAGATCATCCAGGTCCTCGCCAAAGGCCAGGTCAAACGCGGTCTACTGGCGACGATCCCTGAAGGCTGGCGCAGCGAGCAGATCGCCGATCGCCTCGAGGCCACCGGTTTCGCCTCACGCGACGAGTTCCTGCAAGCCGTTGCGTCGCCGGTCGCCGTCCCGGCGGTGGACTTGATCGCCGAGCCTCCGCCGCCACGCCTGGAGGGCTACCTCTTCCCCGAAACCTACGAAGTGCCGCAGAGAGTCAGTGGCGCACACGCCGCCGAGCTCATGCTCCGAATGTTCAACCAGCGCGTCGCCGAGGCGCTGCACTCCCCGTCCGAAACACGCCTCACCAGCCAGCAGGTGATCACGCTTGCCTCGATCGTCGAACGCGAAGCCAAGGTGCCGTCTGAGCGGTCCACGATCGCCAGCGTGTACCTCAACCGTTTATCCGAAAGCATGCCGCTACAGGCCGATCCGACCATCCAGTACGCCGTCGCCACCCGAGACGGTCCCGCTGCAGCTGGCTATAACTACTGGCGCGACCTGTCGACCGCCGATCTCGAGATCTCCTCGCCGTTCAATACCTACACCAACGCAGGCCTGCCGCCCGGGCCGATCTGCAATCCCGGCGAGGCCTCGATCAAAGCCGTCCTGCAGCCCGCCAGCACCTCGTACCTCTACTTTGTCGCGACCACTGACGGCTCTGGAAAACACCTCTTCGCCAGAACCCTGGACGAGCACAACACGAACGTCGCCAAAGTCAATAGCCATTAGCTACGTTTCGTATACTTTTGGTGTTCATTCCACACGCGGCCGACGCACGCTCTCCGTGCCCCACGAGGGTCCCCGGCCGCGGAGGATCTAACGGAGGTTCAAAAAAAGTACACCGTGCCTGCACCTGTCCAGATGAAGACGCTGCTCGAAGCTGGCGTCCATTTCGGCCATCAGACGCGTCGGTGGGATCCGCGCATGCGGCCATTCATCTTCACCGAGCGTAATGGCATTCACATCATCGATCTTCAACAGACTGTCCGCCGCCTCGACGAAGCCATGACGTTTGTCCGCCAGCAGGCCGCTGATGGCAAGACCATGTTGTTCGTGGGCACCAAGAAGCAAGCCCAGGACACCATCTCCGAAGAGGCCGCCCGTGCCGGTATGCCGTACGTCAACCAGCGCTGGATGGGCGGAACGCTGACCAACTTCGCCACGATCTTGACGCGCTTGCGGCGCATGGAAGATCTCGAGCGCCGCAAAGAGGCGGGCGAGTTCGAGGCGCTACCCAAGAAGGAAGCCATTCGTCTTCAGGACGAGCTCGAGAAACTGCAGCGTATGCTCGGCGGTCTGCGCAAGACGTACCGCCTGCCCGACATGGTCTTCGTCGTCGACCCGCACCGCGAGGCCATCGGCGTTGCCGAGGCCAACCGGCTCAAGCTGCCCATCATCGCCATGGTCGACACCAACTGCAACCCGCAGCTGATCGACTGGCCGGTGCCGTCCAACGACGACGCCATCCGCGCCGTACGGCTGATCGCCGGCAAGATTGCCGACGCCATCATCGAGGGTCGCGAACAGCGCGCGGCGGTCATGGGCGAAGTCATTCCCGAGGCTGGCCTCGAAGAGGGCGAAATCGAGGCGATGCCAGCCGAGCTGCCCATGATGACCGAAGAGGACTTCATGATGGAGTACGAGCTCGACGAGGACGAGGACGCCTGATCGATGCCAAGCTCAACTGAACTCATCAAAGAGCTCCGCGACAAGACCGGCGCGGGCATCATGGAATGCAAGAAGGCGATCGAGGATGCCCTGGGCGACGTGGGCAAGGCCGAGCAATTGATCAAAGAGCGCGGTCTTGCCATGGCCGAAAAGAAGGCCGGTCGCGAAGCGGGCCAGGGGCTGATCGAAACCTACGTGCACGCGGGCCGCATCGGCGCCCTGATCGAGCTGAACTGCGAGACCGACTTCGTCGCCCGCACCGACGATTTCAAAACCCTGGCACGTGAGATCGCCATGCAAGTCGCGGCGACCAACCCCGGCCGTGTCAGCGGCCAGGAAGCGTCAGTCGACGGCGACGTCCCACTGCTGGATCAGCCGTATATTCGCGACCCCGGCAAAACCATCCAGGACCTGGTGAACGAGACGATCGCCAAGGTGCGCGAGAACATCGTCATCAGGCGCTTCGCCCGTTTCGAGTTGGGCGGTCTGTAGCGCATTGAATGGCGAGCTCCGCTACAGGAGGATCCTCCTCAAGCTGAGTGGGGAGGCCCTCCAGGGTTCTGCGCCCTACGGCATCGACTTCGGCTCAGTGGAGTCGATCGCCCGCCAGGTAGCCACCGTCGTCGCCCGTGGTGTCGAGGTCGGCATGGTCATCGGCGGTGGCAACATCTGGCGCGGCGAGCCAGCCGCCGCGCGCGGCGTGGAGCGCGCCACCGCCGACTACATGGGCATGCTGGCGACGGTGATGAATGGGCTGGCGCTGCAGTCGGCGCTGGAGCGCATCGGACTACATACGCGCGTGCAGAGCGCGGTGACCATGACCGAGGTGGCCGAGCCATATATTCGCCGCCGAGCGATCCGCCACCTCGAAAAGGGCCGCGTGGTGATCTTCGTCGCCGGCAGCGGAAACCCGTACTTCACGACGGACACCGCCGCGTCATTGCGCGCGCTGGAGATCGAAGCCGACGTGCTGATGATGGCCAAGAACCGCGTCGACGGCGTCTACGATGCCGATCCCAACCGCGACGTAAATGCCAGGAAGTTCGATCACCTCACCTATATGGAAGCGCTCGAGCGGCGGCTGAAGGTGATGGACAGTACCGCGCTGTCTTTGTGCATGGACAACAAGCTGCCCATCATCGTCTTCGACCTGACGGACGAAGGGAATCTCTTGAGGCTCGTCGAAGGCGATCGAACGGTTGGCACGCTCGTCTCGTGACCAGTCGCGAGTCTTGAGTCATGAGTCGCGGCGTTGCCGATACTTGGGCGGTATTGTCGGTAAATCGAGCGGTAAGTCACCATCGGAAAGGACGAGTTGCTGATGACTCATGACTCACGACTCATGACTCTCGACTCATGACTACTCAAGACTCCCTGGACGGCATCATCAAATCCGCCGAACACCGAATGACTACGGCTGTCGAGATCCTGGGCCGCGACCTGCAGGCCATCCGCACCGGCCGCGCCAGCCCGCACCTTCTCGAACGCATCCAGGTCGACTACTACGGCGCGCCCACGCCGATCAATGGCGTGGCCAACATCAGCGCGCCCGATCCTCGAATGGTGGTGGTTCAGCCTTGGGATCGCACCATGCTCGGCCCGATCGAGAAGGCGATCCAGAAGTCTGACCTGGGCATCAACCCGACCAATGACGGGCAGGTCATTCGACTGGTGCTGCCGCAGCTGACCGAAGAGCGGCGTAAGGAGCTGGTCAAGCAGGTCCACCATCGTGCCGAGGAAGCTCGCGTGGCGGTGCGCAATTGCCGCCGCGACGCGCTCGATCACCTGCGCAAGGCGGAAAAGGACGGCGGCATCTCCCAGGAAGACGAGCGCCGCGCCCAGGACCGCCTGCAGAAACTGACTGACACGTTCGTCAAGCGCGTCGACGAGGTCTCGAGGAACAAAGAGACCGAGGTGCTGGAGGTCTGATCGAGGTGGCGATCGCGGGCGCGCAGGCCCAGTCCACGACGAACGCAATAGCGGAGCCGCGGCCCGCGACGGTTCCCGCTCACGTTGGCATCATCATGGATGGCAATGGCCGCTGGGCTAACCGCCGCGGCCTGCCGCGCCTGGCCGGCCACCATGCCGGCACCGAGAACGTGCGCCGCATCACCATCGCCTGCGCAGACGCGGGCGTCGAAGTGCTCACGATCTATGCGTTCTCGACGGAAAACTGGCGGCGCCCGGCCGATGAGGTCGTCGGGCTGATGCGACTGCTGTTGCAACGCATCGATCGGGAAGCTGCCGAGCTGCACCGCAACAACGTCAAGATCCGCCACGTCGGCGCGCTCGAGGGCGTCCAGCCGCGCCTTGCCGAGCGCGTGCGTGCCGCCGTTGACCTGACGCGCTCGAACACTGGCCTGGTGCTGAATGTGGCGTTCAACTATGGCGGTCGCCAGGAGATCGCGCGGGCGGTGCAGCGCCTCATGGCGCAGGGGGTTCGCCCCGAGGACGTGACGGAGGAGCTCATCGATCGACACCTCGATACCGCTGGGCTGCCCGACCTGGATCTGGTGATTCGGACCGGTGGCGAGATGCGCCTCAGCAACTTCCTCCTGTGGCAGGCGGCGTATGCCGAGTACTATTCGACACCGATATGCTGGCCCGACTTCGGGCGCGAGGAGCTGTACCAGGCCTTCGCGGAGTTCGGCCGGCGGGTCCGACGGTTCGGCGGCCTTTCGTAGCGTTCCGCGTTCCGGGTTCCGGGTTCCGCGTTGGGGCATTCGCCTCGACGCCAGCTAGACTCGCATGACTGCTTTGCCCGATACGGCCACGGCCGCTCGCTCCGAACGCGGAACGCGGAACGCGGAACCCGGAACGGGACGTCTGGCTCTCAGAGTGGTGAGCGGCTTCGTCGCCGTTCCCTTCTTGCTCGGCGTGGCCTATCTCGGGGACCCCGTGTACGGCGCCTTCATCTGTCTCGCAACGGGCTATGCCGCGTTTGAAATCCGCGGCATGCTGCGCGCTGGAGGCTATGCGCCGCTGGACTGGGCGCTCATCGGGCTGGCGGTGGTGTTACCGCTCGACAGATGGCTGGCCGGCTACGGGTGGCCCGCGCCCGACGGCCTGGCGGTGGTCACCGCCGTGGTGGTCGGAGGCCTGGTGGCGCTGCTCATTCGACCGACCTCAGAACGCGCCCTGGTGGACTGGGCTCTATCCGTTGGCCTCGCGCTCTATCTCGGTGGCCTGATGCAGTTCTACATGCCGCTTCGCGCGCAGCCGACGAGTCTGCCCGGGTTCTGGGTCATCGCCCTGCTGGTCCTGAGCTGGGTCTGCGACAGCTGCGCGTACTTCGTCGGCGGCGCCATCGGTCGAACTCGACTCGCGCCAAGCATCAGCCCCAACAAGTCGGTCGAGGGCGCGGTCGCGGGTCTCGTCGGCGCGGCCATCGTGGCGCCCTTGCTGGGCCTCGGCGTCGGTCTGGCCCCGGCGCTCATGGCCGGCTACGGCCTGGTCATCGGGCTGGCCACCGTCGTCGGCGACCTGATCGAATCGCTGATCAAACGCCATACCGGCGTCAAGGACTCAGGCGTACTCATTCCAGGTCACGGCGGCTTGCTCGACCGCATGGACAGCTTGCTGTTGTGCGCCCCGCTCGCCGTGCTGTACCTGCGCGTATTCGGCGGATGAAGCGCATCGCCGTGCTGGGAAGCACGGGCTCGATCGGTCGTCAGACGCTCGACGTTGTGCGCTGGCATCCCGACTAATTCGAGGTTGTGGCGCTGGTCGCGGCGCGTCCTTCGCCGTTGTTCGAGTCTCAGGTCGCAGAGTTCGCCCCGCGCCTGACCTGTCTCACCGCGACAGACGGCGCCGACCGATTGGTCGAGATTGCCGATGACCCGGGCGTGGACCTGCTGGTGGTGGCAACCAGTGGCACGGTGGGCTTCCGTCCGACCATCACGGCGCTCGGCGCCGGCAAACCGGTCGCGCTCGCCAACAAAGAGACGCTGATCATGGCTGGCCACCTGGTGACCGAGGCGGCCTCGGTTTCGGGCGCGCCGCTGCTGCCCATAGACAGCGAGCACAGCGCGATCTGGCAGTGTCTCGAAGGCGAGCAACCCTACGCCGAGCGCGTGCAGCGCTTGCTGCTGACAGCTTCTGGCGGGGCCTTTCGGGACCGCGCGCCCGAGACGCTGGCGGAGGTGACGCCTGCCGAGGCGCTCCAACACCCGACCTGGAATATGGGCCCGAAGATCACCATCGATTCCGCGACGCTGATGAACAAGGGTCTCGAAGTGATCGAGGCGCACTGGCTATTTGGCTTGCCGTTCGACCAGATAGACGTGGTCATCCACCACCAGAGCGTGATCCACTCACTCGTCGAGTTCGTCGACGGCTCGGTCAAGGCACAGCTCGGCTTGCCCGACATGCGGCTGCCGATCCAGTACGCGCTCGCACACCCGCGGCGGCTGCCTGCGCCCGTAGAACGGCTGGACCTGCCCAGCGTTGGCCAGCTGACGTTCACCCGTGTGGATGCGGCGAAGTATCCATGTCTGGCGTTGGCGTACGAAGCCGGCCGCCGAGGCGGGACGTCTCCGACGGTGCTGAACGCCGCCAACGAGGAAGCCGTCGCCCGCTTACTGGCCAAAGATCTGGGGTTTGCTCAGATCGCCGAGCTGATCGACGCCGCGCTCCAGGCGCATACGCCGCGCACGCTTCCCACCCTTGAAGAAGTCATCGAAGCCGATGCCTGGGCCCGCGAGTTCGCGCGCCACTGGTCCTCCCCCTAATAGTTCTGACCGCGGCGTTGATTGCTTATGATCCCGGCGCAAGGCCCCACTGAATGAATGTCCTCTGGTTCCTCCCCATCCTGAGCATCATGATGCTCGTTCACGAGCTGGGACACTTCATCACGGCTCGGCTGTCGGGCATCACCGTGCTCGAATTCGGTTTTGGTCTGCCGCCACGCCTGTGGGGCTTCAAACGCAACGGCGTCGTGTACTCGATCAACTGGATCCCCTTCGGCGCCTTCGTCAAGATGCTCGGCGAAGAGGATCCGACCGCGCCCGGTAGCTTCGCCAGCAAGCCGCGTGGAATCCGCGCCATCGTGCTCGCAGCGGGTAGCGGCATGAACTTCTTGCTGGCCGTCGCCGCGTTCAGCATGGTCTACGTCGTGGGCGTCCCCGGCGTCGCGCCCGATGCGCCTGTCCAGATCGCGGACGTCGCACCCGATAGCCCGGCCCAGGCGGCCGGCCTCCAGCCCGGCGACGTGATCGTCACCCTGGATGGCCAACCCGTCAACGTCCAGTCCTTCCGCGAAGCGACGCAGACCCACCTGGATCAGCCGATCGAGATCGGCTTCCGCCACGGCGCTGAGATCCGCACGGCCTCGCTGACGCCACGCTCCAACCCGCCCGACCGTCAGGGAGCCATCGGCATCGTCCTCGCCGGTGGCCTGATTCGCCTGAACCCGATCGCCGCGGTCGGCCAGGGCTTCACCCAGACGGTGCGCGCCATCGGCGCCACGCTCAGTGTGCCCAAGATGCTCGTGGAAGGCAGTCTTGCGCCCGCCGATGCGCGGCTGATCGGCCTGGTCGGCATGGCCCAGGCAACGTCAGAAACCGTCAGCTACGTGGTCGACACCGGCTTCTGGTATCCGCTGTTCGTCCTCACTGGCCTCTTCAGCGCTGGCCTGTCGATCGCTAACATGCTGCCCATTCCGGCGCTGGACGGCGGCCGACTGTTCTTTGTCATCCTGGAGTGGATCCGTGGTCGGCGTATCCCGCCCGAACGCGAGGCCGCGTACCACTTTGTTGGCATTGTGGTGCTGTTGACGCTGATGGTGATCATCTCGTTCAACGACCTGCTCTCGCCCCTGCCAGCGATCAACTGGGGCGGACGCTAACACCTGCCGATAATGTCACTGATCCGATGCTTCTAACCGCCCCGTCGTATTGCCCGAGCCGTTTCGTCTACCAACGCCGCAAGAGTCGCGAAGTCCAGATCGGCACGGTCGCCGTGGGCGGCACTCAGCCCATCCGTGTCCAGTCCATGACCACCACCCGTACCCAGGACGTGGAGTCCACGCTGGCCCAGACCATCCGCCTGGTGGAGGCCGGCTGCGAGATCGTACGCATCACCGCCCCGACCACCTCCGATGCCAAGGCGATCGGCGAGATCAAGCGGCGGCTGCGTGCCATCGGCCTCGAGGTGCCCCTGGTCGCGGACATCCACTTCAGTCCTGCCGCGGCCATGGAAGCCGCCGAGCACGTGGAGAAGGTTCGCGTCAACCCCGGCAACTTCGCCGATCAGAAGTTCTTCCGCGTCCGCGAGTACACCGACGAGGATTACGCCGCGGAGATCACGCGCATTGAAGAGCGGTTTGCACCGCTGGTCCTGAAGTGCAAGTCACGCGGGGTCGCCATGCGCATCGGCTCCAACCACGGCTCGCTGTCGGACCGCATCATGAACCGCCACGGCGATACGCCGGCGGGCATGGTCGAGTCCGCGCTGGAGTTCGTTCGCATCGCGCGCAAGCACGACTACCACGACATCGTGCTTTCGATGAAGGCATCCAACCCCAAGGTGATGATTCAGGCCTACCGGCTGCTGGTCGCGCGCATGGACGAGGAAGGCATCGATCCCTACCCGCTGCATCTCGGTGTCACCGAGGCTGGGCTGGGCGAGGATGGTCGCATCAAATCCGCGGTGGGCATCGGCGCACTGCTGGACGACGGCCTGGGCGACACGGTCCGCGTATCGCTCACGGAGGAGCCCGAGGCCGAGGTGCCCGTCGCGCAGCGTCTGGTCGCTCCCTACAACGACGGGCTTCGCTTTGCGCGATCGCTCTCTGATGGCGACGAACGTCTCGACCCGTACTCCTACGCGCGCCGCATGGCAGCGGCCGTTGACCTCGCCGGCCTCACCGTCGGCGGCGGCGAGACGGTAGCGCTGCTTGATCCTCCCGAAGAGGCGTTCACTGGCACACCCGACCAGGCAGGCCTCGCGACGCTGGCCGAGCCAGTCCCGTGGTACGACGCAGTCCGCGCCTACCGCGCGCTGGCGAATGCGGCGGGCGATCGGCCGCTGCACCTGCAGATCGCGGTCGATGGCGACGAGCTGGAAGTGCTCCTTCGCGCGTCGACGGTCCTTGGTTCGCTGCTGTGCGACGGTCTGGGCGATTCGGTCGGCCTGACCGCGCCTCTGCCCGACGACGACCGATCGCGGCTGCTCTTCGGCATTCTGCAAGCCGCTGGCGTTCGTATCACCAAAACCGAGTTCGTTTCGTGCCCATCCTGCGGCCGCACGCTGTTCGACCTGCAGAGCACGACCGAGCGCATCGCCTCGCGGACCAATCACCTCAAAGGCGTCAAGATCGCGATCATGGGTTGCGTGGTCAATGGCCCCGGCGAGATGGCCGACGCTGACTTCGGCTACGTGGGCGGCTCGCCTGGTCATGTCAACCTGTACGTCGGCAAAGAGGTGGTCGAAAAGGGCGTTCCCGAAGCCGAGGCCGACGCGCGCCTGGTCGACCTGATCCGCCGCAAAGGCAAGTGGCAGGACCCCGCGACTCTGTAAACAAACTCGAAAAACCGCCCTCCGGGCTGTGATATACTTGTCCGTGGCACGGCCAGACGGAGCCGTCGTCGGACGCTACGCTAAGAAGTGGGTAGCCCCCACTTCTTTTGTTGTAGCGAGCGCGCGGCGGAGACGAATTTCGAAGTAGAGCGGAGGGCATGCCAGACATGAAAAGTGAATTCGTGACTGCCATCACCCAACTCGCTGCGGAGAAAGGCGTGCCACGCGAGATGGTCATGGAGGCTATCCAGCAAGCCCTCGTCTCGGCCTACAAACAGCACGAGGAAGACAGCCGTCTCATCACTGCCGAAATCGATTCCGATTCGGGCGAGCCGCACGTCTACCACTGGCTGACCGTCGTCGAGGACATCCCTGACGACGTCGAGGACGACTCGAACCTGATCATCCTCGAGCAGGCTCGCACGCTGAAGAGTCCTGAAGGGCAGGTGCTGTTCCCCAACGCCCAGCCCGGCGATCAGATCTACGAGGATGTCACGCCGCCCCAGTTCGGCCGCATCGCCGCCCAGACCGCCAAGCAGGTGGTGATGCAGAAGCTGCGCGATGCTGAGCGGCGGTTGGTCTTCAACCAGTTCGCCGAGCGCGAGGGCGAGATCGTCCACGGTGTCATCCAGCGCATCGAGGCAGGCACGGTAATCATCGAGATCGATCGCGCCGAAGCCGTTATGCCGCGTACCGAGCAGGTGCCAACCGAGCGCTACTACCAGGGCCAACGTCTGCGCGTGTACGTCGCGGAAGTCCGCGATACGCCGCGCGGGCCGCAGGTGGTTGTCTCGCGCGCGCACCGGCTGATGCTGCGTCGGTTGTTCGAGCAAGAGGTCCCGGAGATCTTCTCGGGCGCCGTGGAGATCAAGGCGATCGCCCGCGAGGCCGGTTTCCGCTCCAAGGTCGCCGTCGCGGCTCGCCAGGAGGGCATCGACCCGGTCGGGTCGTGCGTCGGCGTACGCGGCGTGCGCATCCAGAACATTGTCAACGAGCTCAACGGCGAGAAGATCGACGTGGTCGAGTGGAACGAGGATCCGGCCCAGTACGTGGCCAACGCACTGAGCCCGGCTCAGGTGAGCCACGTCACCATCGACGAGGCCACGCGCACGGCCAAGGTCGTCGTGCCCGAGCGCCAGTTGTCGCTGGCCATTGGCAAAGAGGGTCAAAACGCGCGGCTGGCGGCCAAGTTGACCGGCTGGCGCATCGACATTAAGAGCGACGTCGCCACCGCCGCTACCGCCGCCGCCGCCGCCGCAGCAGCCGAGCAGACAGAGCCGGTCGGGGCCCGGAAAGAGTAGGCGGGATGGCGCCCCCGCCGCGGGGGAGCCGGCCGCGGCACGTCCCCCAACGAACCTGCGTCGCGTGCCGCCAGACGAGCGCCAAGCGACAGCTCGTGCGCATCGTCCGCGGGCCGGACGGGACGGTTATCATCGATCCGACTGGCAAGCGATCGGGTCGCGGCGCCTACCTGTGTGAGTCGCCGGAGTGCTGGCAGGCTGGACTCACGCGCGGCGTGCTACCACGCGCATTGAAGATCGAAACTATTCCGGAGGACGACCTCCAGAATTTGAGTGCATTCGCGCAGCGCCTCGGGCTGCAACCCTGAGTCGGCCGCAGGCCGTACTCTTTCCAACAAATGGCTCCTAGGGGCGGCCGGACTACCCCAGGAGCCGAATAAACCGCCCCTAGGAGCTTCCATAAGATGCCAAGACCACAACAACGCTCACGCCCAGCGAACCGCCCGGGCCAGACCCGCGGCGGGCGGCGCGGTCAGCTCGAAGCCTTCGAACGCCGCGCTGCCGAGGCGGCCAGTGCGACCGCGACCCGCGCCGCCGAGATTGGCCCGATCGAGCTGCCGTCCGTCGTTAGCGTCTCTGACCTGGCGGGCATTCTTGGCGTGCCCGTCACCCAGGTCATCAAGACCCTGTTCACCAACGGCACGGTCGCAACCATCAACCAGGCACTGGACTATGACACGGCTGCCGTGGTGGCCACGGATCTCGGCTTCGAGGTTCGCGAGCAACGCGTGGCAGCCGCGCCCGCGCCCGCGCCCGCCCCAACAGCGACTGCGACCGCGGTCGCGCCGCCCATCGCTGATGGCGCGGCGGAGCCGGCTGCACCCAGCGCCCCTGCCGAGGAAGCAGAGGACCCGAGCCTCCTCCAACCAAGGCCGCCGGTGGTCACCATCATGGGCCACGTCGACCACGGCAAGACCAGTCTGCTGGATGTGATCCGCAACACGCGCGTCGCGGCGGGTGAGGCGGGCGGCATCACCCAGCACATCGGCGCCTACCAGGTCGAGGTCAACGGCAGTCCGATTACGTTCCTCGACACGCCCGGCCACGAGGCTTTCACCGCGATGCGTGCCCGCGGCGCGCAGGTGACCGATATCGCCGTGATCGTCGTCGCAGCGGACGATGGCGTCATGCCCCAGACGCGCGAAGCCATCGACCACGCCCGCGCGGCGCACGTCCCGATCATCATCGCCATCAACAAGATCGACCTGGCGTCGGCAAACCCGGACCGTGTCAAGCAGGAGCTGGCGGACCTCGGCGTCGTCGTGACCGAATACGGCGGCAGCATCGAGGCGATCCCCGTCTCGGCACGCACCCAGGCTGGCATCACGACACTGCTCGAGACCATCCAACTGGTAGCGGAGGCCGAAGTCGAGCCAAAAGCGAACCCGAACCGCCCCGCCTCGGGTGCGGTGGTCGAAGCCAGAATGGATAAGAGCCGTGGTGCGGTGGCCACGTTCCTCGTCCAGCGTGGCACCCTCCACGTCGGCGATCTGGTCGTCGCTGGCTCGATTCAGGGTCGCGTCAAGGCCCTTTTCGACGATCGTGGTCGACGCGTCAAGGACGCGCCGCCTTCGTTTCCGGTCGAAGTGCTGGGCCTCGGCGGTGTACCAGCGGCTGGCGATCACTTCACCGCGGTCACCGACGAGCGCACGGCACGAACGATGATCGAAGCCGCTCTTGGCGCTGGCCAGCGCGACGGCGAGGGCGAGCTGACGCTCGAGGCCGTCTTCGCGCGTATCCGCTCGGGGGCGATCAAGGAGCTGAACCTGATCGTCAAAGCCGACGTCCAGGGCAGTATCGAGCCGATCACCAACTCGCTCGAAAAGCTCGGCGATCAGACGGAGACGCGCGCCAAAGTCATCCACTCTGGCCTGGGCAACGTGAATATCAACGACGTGAACCTGGCGGTCGCCTCGAAGGCCATGGTCATCGCCTTCAACGTCAAGACAGAAGCTGACGCGCGCCGCGCGGCAGAGCTCCAGGGCGTGGCGATCCGTGACTACAACGTCATCTACACGCTGGTTGAAGACGTCGAGCAGATGCTCACGGGCATGCTCGAACCGCGCTATCAGGAGGTCGTCCACGGCCACGCGGAAGTGCGGCAGGTGATCAAGGCCGGACGCAAGATGGTCGCCGGCTGCATGGTGATCGACGGAGTCGTGCATCGCCGCGATCGTGTGCGCCTGCAGCGCGCTGGCCAGCAGCTCTGGGAAGGCGGCATCGCCTCGCTCAGGCGCTTCAAGGACGACGTGAACGAAGTGCGCGAAGGCTTCGAGTGCGGCATCACGCTTGACGGTTGGGACGACCTGACCGAGGGCGACCGCATGGAGATGTTCTCCAGCGAGCGGATCTGAGCTCCACGGCGTTGCAATGCCCTCCCGTCGGATTGAACGCATCAACCACCTCCTGCGCCAGGAGATCGCCGATCTCCTGACGCGCGAGGTCAAAGACGCGACGCTTCACAGCGCGCTGATCTCGATCACCGACGTGGAGACCTCGAGCGATCTACGATCGGCCAAGGTCTACTTCAGCGTCTATGGCGACGAGGAGGAGATCAAGGCAGCCGAGGCGCACCTGAAACGTGCCTCGGGGTTCCTGCACCACAACCTCAAGGAGCGCCTGGACCTGCGCCACACGCCGTATCTCGAGTTCGTGGTCGACCGCTCGCTGGCGCGCGGCGACCGCATCATGCGCCTGATGCGCACCATCGAAGAGGAGCGTGGGCATCAGGAGCCCTGATCTGACGGGCATCCTGAACGTCAATAAGCCGAAGGGCTGGACCTCACATGACGTGGTCGCCAGGGTGCGTCGACTGGCGGGCCAGAAGCGTGTCGGCCACGCCGGCACCCTGGATCCTTTGGCCGAAGGCGTGCTACCCGTCCTGCTGGGCCGCGCCACGCGGCTGGCGGACTTCATCCAGGCAGGCCAGAAGACGTACAGGGCCGTGGTTTGCCTCGGGGTCGCCACTGAGACCGGCGACGCCGAAGGCGCGGTGATCTCGTCAGTGGCGGTCCCACCGCTGTCCGTTCGGCATTTGAGTGAGACGCTCGCCCGCTTTGAGGGCGAGATCCTCCAGACCCCGCCCCGCTACTCCGCCCTGAAGGTGGCCGGCCGCCGCGCCTACGCGGTCGCTCGCGGCGGCGGTGACGCCGACCTCGCTCCTCGCCCCGTCACGGTGTATGACATGGCGCTGGTCGGCTGGACATCTGGCGAGCTCACCGTCGACGTGACGTGCTCCAAAGGCACCTACGTGCGCGCGCTCGCGCGCGACATCGCCGCCGAGCTGGGTACCGTCGGCTATCTGGGCTCGCTCGTCCGCACGCGCGTCGGCCCGTTCCTTCTCGACGATGCCGTAACTCTCGACCAGCTCGCTGAACGCGGCATCGAGCCCTTTCTGCTACCCGCGAGCTGCGCGATCCTTGATGCGCCGCGCTACTCCGCCGATGCGCTCCAGGCCGCCAGACTCGCCAACGGCCAGGCCGCGTCGGGGGCAGGCCTGCGCGCCGAGTCGGTCTGGGTCTACGATCCAGATGGTCTGCTCGTGTGCCTCGCCTCAGCGGACGGTACGCAGCTCCGACCGCGCCTCCTGCTATGAAGCCCGCGATTGTCACCATCGGCATGTTCGATGGGGTCCACCTCGGCCATCACGAGCTGGTCAGCCAGGTGGTGGACCGCGCCCGCTCGCTTGGCCTGCGCAGCTTCGCGGTCACGTTCGATCCCCACCCTGAGCAGGTGCTCTACCCCGAGCGCAAGCTGACCTATCTATCGACCGCGGACGAGCGCCGGCTACTGATGCAGGAGTGCGGGATCGATAACGTCTGGGTTTGTCCGTTCACGATCGAGCTGGCCCGCCTGGAGCCGGAGGAGTTCGTGCGCCTGATCGTCGAGCGCCAGCCGATGGCCGAATTGTGGGTTGGGGCGGATTTTGCCCTGGGTCGGGGCCGCAAGGGCACGATCGCCGTGCTGGCCGAGATCGGCAGCAAACTCGGTTGGGGCCTGCATGTCGTGCCGCCCTACATGCTCGAGGGGCAGGTTGTCAGCAGCACGGCGATTCGCACCCTGCTCGCCGCCGGCGCTGTCCGCGGCGCGGCCGACCTCCTCGGGAGGAACTACAGCGTGAGCGGTGAAATCGAAGGCGATGAGCTCGTTGTCGATCCCGACCGGGCCCTGCCGCGCCCCGGCCTGGAGTACGACGCCGAGCTACGCCAGGACGGCGCCACGTCCGAGCTGCCCGTCACCGTCCAACCCACGCCCGGCCGCATCAGCCTGGAGCGCCCCGCTCCCCGCGGCAACGGCCCCGCCACCCTGACCTTCCTCCGCCGCGTCGGCTAATCCGACGCAGCGTCAATGCTCGCCGTTGGACTCCTTCTTGTGCTCCTCGATGATCTTCTGCTGCAGGTGCGCCGGCACGGGGTCATAGTGCGACACGCGCATCGTGTACGTCCCCCGCCCTTGCGTCATCGACCGCAGATCGGTGGCGTACCGAAGCATCTCGCTCTGGGGCACGCTTGCCTCGATCGAGGTATTCGGCCCATCGGGCGTCATGCCGTGGATGTGCGCGCGCCGCGTATTGAGATCACCCATGATGTCCCCGGCGAACTCGCTGGGCACGGTCACCTCGACGTGCATGACCGGTTCGAGCAACACTGGATTGGCCTGCGTGAACGCCGCCTTGAACCCCACCGACCCCGCGGTCTTGAACGCGGCCTCCGAGGAATCCACCGGGTGGTACTTGCCGAAGACGAGTGCGCACCGCACGTCTACTACCGGGTACCCAGCAATGACGCCCTGGTCCATGGTTTCCCGCACACCCTTCTCAACGGCCGGTATGAACTGCTTTGGCACCACACCTCCAACAATCTTGTCTACAAACTCGAAGCCTTCGCCGCGCGCCGTCGGCTCGACCTCCAGGTTGACCACTCCGTACTGCCCGTGCCCGCCAGACTGGCGCACGTGACGCCCCTCAGCCGCCGCCTTGGTGGTAACCGTCTCGCGGTAGGCCACCTTGGGCACGTCGAGCGTCACGTTGACGCCGAACTTGCGCTGCAGCCGCTGCGTCGCGACATCGAGATGTGAATCGCCCAGGCCCGACAAGATGACCTCGTTCGTCGAGGTCTCGCGGTGCATTCGCAGGCTCGGGTCCTCCTCCAGCAACCGCGTCATCGCCGTGCTGAGCTTGTCAACATCGCTCCGCGACTTCGGATGCACCGATGCGAAGTAGGCTGCCGCCGGGTAGTCGATGCCAGCCAGCTCGACTCCGCCGTCCCTGGTAGACAGCGTGTCGCCAGTCACCGACTCCGCCAGCTTGGGAATAACGCCGATGTCACCGGTGACCAGTCGCTGCGTCGCCTCCTGCGTCTTGCCGCGCACGTGAAAGACCTGACCGATCCGCTCGTCCTTGCTCTTCTGGACGTTCCACACGTGGCTGTCGGCGCCGAGCGTTCCGGAATAGACCCGGACATAGCTCAGGCGACCGATGTTCGGATCCGACACCGTCTTGAAGATGAGTCCCGCGAGCTTGTCATTCGCTTGCAGCGGCGAGCCATTCGCCAGTGTCGCGGCCCCGTCTACCGGGGATGGCAGCAGCCGCACGATCTCGTTCAGCAGCGGCTCGAGGCCGATCGATTTGCTGCCCGCCGTTGCCAGTACGGGAAACAGCTTTTGTTCACGTACTCCCTGGCGTAGCGCCTTTGACAGCTCCTCGGACGTAATCTCTTCGCCTTCGAGGTATTTGTTGATCAGGTCGTCGTCGAGCTCGCAAGCGCTTTCGACCAGCATTTCGCGCAATTGATCGATGGTTGCCTGCTCTGTCGCGGGCGCATCCTGTGCGGACTGACTACCCGCCATGTAGGCTTTGCGTTCGAGCAGATCGACCACACCGCTGAGGCTGTCCGCTCTGCCGATAGGAAAGACCAGCGGGACGATGCTCTTTCCATACCGCTCACGCAGCGCATCCAGGGCAGCGCGATAATCGGCATTCTCGCGGTCCATCTTGTTGATCACGAGCAGGCGCGGCAGATGCCCCGTTCGCTTCCACACCGCGTCGGTGCCGACCTGCGGACCGGCCACGCCATCTACCAGGATCAACGCGCTGTCGGCAACTCGCGTAGCCTCCGCGACTTCACCATAGAAATCAGCATAGCCGGGCGTGTCGAGGAGATTGATCTTGTGGCCCTGCCACTCGAGCGGCGCCACGGCCAGGCTGACCGACATCTGCCGCTTGAGCTCTTCGGGATCGAAGTCAGTGGTGGTATTGCCGTCCTCGACCGAGCCCGTGCGCGTGATGGCCCCCGCGCGAAACAGCAACGCCTCGACGAGTGTCGTCTTGCCCGCGCCACCATGCGAGAACAAACCGACGTTGCGTAGCTGCGCAGGTGCGTACTCTTTCATGTGCAGTGGGACTCCTCACGGGGCGACACCCCAAGACCTACTAGTATACGAAGGGTCCTGAGTATGAACCCGATCCCCGCGGACTACTCCAGGCGCCCTCCGTCCGTTGCCGCCGCCGTACGCCACCGCCGCGGCATCCCCCGCTGCGCCTCTGGAGTGCGTGCGGCCGCTGGCATGGCACGCTGGGTCCCCTCCGGGGATTTTCCGCTTGTCGGCGCCGGGGCACGTCACGACGTCGAGCGATGGCTCGGCTCAATCGCGCGTCTCGCTCCGCCATGATCCCCATCAAGGACTATCCAGGCCCACGCCGCACGTTCCCGTGGGTGATGCTCACCATCCTGGTAGTGAACATCCTGGTCTTCATCTTCGAGCTCGGTGTTGGCGACACGAACTCACTGGATCAGCTTTTCATGTCGGCCGGGGTGGTCCCGGTCGAGTTCACCCGCGGCATCATCGTCGGCCCACCGCCGCCGTTCAAGATGCCGTGGATCACGCTCTTCACGAGCATGTTTTTGCACGGCGGCCTGCTGCACATCGCGTCGAACATGCTGTACCTGTTCATCTTCGGCGATAACGTCGGTATGCGGCCTGGCCGCGGGCGCAACCCACATCGTGGTCAATGCGGGCTCCTCGACGCCCAGCCTCGGCGCCTCCGGCGCTATCGCCGGTGTGCTGGCCGCGTACCTGCGGCTGTATCCCCACGCTGAGGTTCGCACGCTGCTGTTCATCGGCCCGATAGTCCTGGTGCCACGCATCGCCGCCGCATTCTTGATCGTCTTCTGGTTCTTCACTCAGTTCGTCTCGGGCATCATGACGCTGGGCGTCAACACCGATACGTCTGGTGGCGTGGCCGTCTGGGCGCACATCGGCGGCTTCATCGCCGGCCTGATCCTCGTCCAGATCATGGCGCCGCGTCCCAAGGCCCCCGCCATCGCCTACTGAGACCAGTTACGCGTTGCGCGTTACGCGTTGCGCGTTGGGGCTTCGCCCAGCTAGCGACGAGCTTGCTGACAGGGAGGCGATTTTTTGCGCCGGCTCGTTGTCGGCTGACCCGCGTTCTCCGCCATCACTCAACGCGCAACGCGTAACGCGGAACGCGGAACCTCGCACGGAATCAATGCTAGACTTGGACACCTCGGTCATAGCAAGTGGGCCCAGATCAAGCGCGCCAAAGGCGCGAATGACGTCAAACGCGGCCAATTGTTCACCAAGTTCGGCCGCGAAATCTCGGTCGCGGCCCGCGAGGGCGGCGCCGATCCGGATGGAAACCCCCGCCTGCGCATGGCCATCGACCGCGCCCGCGAAGCGAACATGCCGATGGACACCATCCAGCGCGCGATTCAGCGTGGCGTCGGCGGTGGCGAAGGTGCTGCACTGGAGGAGGTCGTCTACGAGGCCTACGGCGCGGGCGGCGCCGCACTGCTGATCGAGGCCACCACGGACAACCGCAACCGCACCGTCGCCGAAGTCCGCGCCACGCTCACCCGCGGCGGCGGCTCGCTGGGCGAATCTGGCTCGGTGGCGTGGAACTTCGAGTCCCGTGGCATCATCGTGGCCCAGCCGCGCGACAAAGCCGACCCCGAAGAACTGGCGCTCAAAGCGATCGACGCTGGCGCGGACGACTTCAGCGTCGATGGCCGCGACGTCGAGGTCTTGACCGACCCCAGCCGCGTTGACGAGGTCCGCCGCGCGCTCGAGGCCGACGGCGCCAAAATCACCAACACCGACGTTGCCATGGTGCCCAAGACGCAGATCGAGCTTCCTGCAGATCAAACCACCGCCGTCATGCGTCTTGTCGAACGTCTGGAAGACCTCGACGACGTGACACGCGTATACACCAACGTGCACATCTCGGACGAGGTGCTCGCCCAGGCCACCGCGGGCTAGAAAGCCTTTCAGCCTAATCAAAGGAATACGCACTGTGATCGATAGCTCGCGGAGCCTGGCGGATAGTAGCGTCGCCAGCAACGCCCCTGAAGAAGCCCGTTATTACCACGCCGATCCATCGTGGTTCGAAGAGAACAGCCTGTCCTTCGATGACGTGGTCCGCGCGCGTATGTGCGACACCTGCCGTGCCAAGGTCGGCCAGGAAGTCGAGGAGCGTGCGCCCGTTTTTGACAAGTCTACGGGTCGCATGCGCTTCGAGGTGCAGAAGACCACCTACGGCAGCGATCCGCTCAAATGCATCCGTGAGCACTGCGGTCGAGCGAAGAACTACATCCACCGCGACATGCCCACGCTCGAGGCCATCTTTCGCATCTTCCTCGCCAACGCGAACCAGCCGATGACGCTCGAGCAAGTGCGCGAACAGCTGGCTGAATGGTGTCCAGGCGGCGGCTGCCAATGGTTATTGCTGCCGCAGGAGATGGTCGAGCGGCTGGTGCAGAACGATCGTCATTACGGCCTGCGACAGACCGAAGCTCCAACGGCCCACGTCTGACCTCAGCCTTCACGACGTACAGCAGGCGGCGGCCCGCCTGGCTGGTCGCGTCCACGTCACGCCCTGCTGGGAATCGCGCACGTTCTCGGCGCTGTGCGGCGGCCGCGTCTGGCTCAAGTACGAGAACCTGCAGCGCACCGGTTCCTACAAGATCCGCGGCGCACTGAACCGCATCCTCACGCTGCCGGCGGAGGCGCGTGAACGAGGCGTGATCGCTGCCTCGGCGGGCAACCACGGCCAGGGCGTGGCCGTGGCCGCCGCGCTTGCGGACGTTCGAGCGACGATCGTCATGCCCTGCCAGGCGCCGCTGGCGAAGGTCTCGGCGACCCGCGGCTACGGCGCGCGGGTGATTCTCTCCGGCGAAGTCTTCGACGAGGCGCACGCCGAGGCGCTGCGCGTGGCGGAGCTCGAAGGCCTCACGTACGTGCACCCGTTCGACGATCCGCTGGTGATGGCCGGCCAGGGCACCGTGGCCATCGAGGTGCTCGAGGCAGCGCCCGACGTGGATACGCTCGTGGTACCCATCGGCGGCGGCGGCCTGATCGCCGGGATGGCGGTGGCTGCCAGAGCACTCAGGCCTGACCTGCGCGTGTTCGGTGTCCAGGCAAGCGGCGCCAATGCCACGCACCTGGCGTTCCATGATCGCTTTCGAGGTCCGCTGTCGTCGCCCGAGACGATCGCCGACGGCCTCCTGACCCGCGCCCCGGGCGAGCGCACGCTGCCCGTCATCCGCCGTCTCGTCGACGACGTGGTCACCGTGTCAGACGAGGCGATCGCCGAAACGGTGGTGTTGTTGATGGAGCGCGCCAAGACGGTTGCCGAGCCCGCTGGCGCGGTGGCGCTCGCGGCGCTGCTGTCGGGCGCGGTGGCGGCCGGCGGCCGAAGGAGCTGCGCGATCATCAGCGGTGGCAACGTCGACCCGAACCTGATGGATCGCCTGCTGCAGTTCGGTCTTGGCGCGGCCGGTCGACACCTGCGTCTGCGCACCGAGCTGAACGACCGCCCGGGTGCGCTCGTGCGCTTGTCGACGATCATCGCCGACCTGGGCGCCAACATCTTCGAGGTGGTCCATCACCGTATCGGCTCCGCGCGCTCGGTGAACCTCGTCGACCTGGAGCTGACGCTAGAAGTGCGCGACCGTGCCCACGGCGAAGCCCTGCTCGAAGCCATGCGCGCCGGGGGCTACGTGACCGAAGTCGTCGAGCCCTTCAGGCGCTAGTGCAGCGAGATGTCGACGCGTTCTTTGGGCGGCGGCGGCGGATTGACCGGGCCGGCCTGCGTATAGATCGGCCACCAGCCCTCGCGGTCGCCGTAAACCATCCAGCGCTGAATGCCATGAATGCGGGCGTACTCGACCGTCTCTTCAGGCGAACGGAACACGATCGGCTCGCCGCGCGATCGCACAATACTCGGTCCGCCATCGAGCAGAATCATCCCGTAGCGCGTCGCACGATCAGACACGTGCGCGACTATACACGTCTCATCGCCATCGCGCCACGAACCCGCCCCGTACCGTTAAAATGCCGCAGTCCCCCCAGGCGACGTAGCCAAGTGGCAAGGCAGCGGTCTGCAAAACCGCGATCACCGGTTCGAATCCGGTCGTCGCCTCCCCGATTCTGAACTTGAAACGAGCCGTCCGGGCGCTCTTCACGTACCGAAAAGCGGCGTGGTCACCTTAACGGTCACCTTACGGACTCCCACTGATCGGACCCAGATGTGGTCTCCATCAGATAGTCGGCGCCCGCACAGTCGGCCGGGAGGCACCCAGGGTGCACACAACGGCCACTCCGTCTGCCCAGTCGGTCGTCGGCGACCGAATTGCGCACCGCGCTTGTAAGCATGGTTCGAAGTCGGCAACCAGGACTCCTCAGCCGTTGTCCTTCAGTCTCCCTCGCTGGGAATGACTGCACCAGCAAGTCGACAGTGGACTGAGCCACGTGGTCGGCTGGGCACGACACTCTGGCGGCTGGAGGTCGACCTGGCTGCGAGCGCGTTGAAGCGCGCGCCGGTGGTCCACCTTAATGGTCACCTTAGCCGGCGATTTCACGCGTACTTCGCCGCACATGCCCGGCCTCAACACCCTGCCAGGCGATCACCGGTTCAGAATCCGGTCGGCGCAGGCGCAGGACTGCCGGTTCTTCACACGATCCCATCGGCGATCGCCGCACCGCGCGCGAACAAGGGCCGCAGCATCCTTGACCCGATCCTGGCCCTTCTATACGAGTAACAGCATCGCCACGGCGCTGCAGCTGCTGCCGGCCCATGAGCGAATCGACGGTGTCGGTCCAGCTCGCCAGGCTTAGCCTCATCCGGATGGATAGTCAGCTGAAGATCTTTGACGGCCACAACGACGTGATCTCAAAGTTGCTCGATGCCGAGCGCGCCAGCATCGCAAACGGCGAACGCCAAGCTGTTCGTGACTTCTTCACGCGCAGCGACGACGGCCACATCGACCTGCCGCGCGCCAGGGAAGGCAGCTTTGCCGGCGGCCTGTTCTCGATCTATGTCGCCGCTGACCCGCAGGCGGCACCACCGGCTGGGCCAGTGCTCGGCAAGGTCGATGACGTGTCGATCAAGTTCCCGCGGCCGCTGGAGCTCGGCTACGCGCAACGTACATCGCTCGCGCAGCTGGGGTTCCTGTTCCGACTCCAACGCGAGGGAAACGGGGACTTGCGCGTAGCTCGGTCGATCGACGAACTGAACGCAGCTCTGACGGATGGAGCGATCGCCGCGGTTATTCACTTCGAAGGCGCCGAGGCCATCGATCCTCGGCTCGATGCGCTTGAGGTGTTCTACGCCGCCGGCATGCGCTCGCTCGGCCCGGTGTGGAGTCGGCCCAACGATTTCGGCGAGGGCGTGCCATACCTGTTTCCACACTCGCCAGACACTGGGCCCGGGCTGACCGACGCCGGTAAGGCGCTGGTGCGCGCCTGCAATTCGCTAGGCATCGTCGTCGATGTTTCGCACATCAACGAGAAGGGCTTCTGGGACGTTGCGCGGCTCACGAGCGCACCGCTGGTAGCGACGCACTCCAACGCCCACGCGTTGACGCCGTCACCCCGCAATCTCACCGATCGTCAGCTCGACGCGATCAAGGAGTCCGACGGTATCGTCGGTGTGAACTTTTATGTCGGCTTTCTGCGGGCCGACGGCCACGCCGACACGGACGCGCCGATCGCGCGTATTGTCGAGCATTTCCAGTATCTGATCGATCGCATGGGTGTGGAACATGTCGGCTTCGGCGCCGATATGGATGGCGCTCGTATTCCCGTCGAAGTAGGTGACGTTGCTGGGCTGCCGCGCGTCATCACCGCGTTGCGCGCCGCCGGCTATGACGAACCTTCCCTGAAAAAGCTCGCCCACGAGAATTGGCTGCGCGTGCTGGGCGCGACGTGGAAATCCAGGTGACGGTCCGCTGACTTGCGACAAAACGCCCGCGCATGTACCACCAGAAATACGGGGGTAAATGATGCCGTCAAGCAAATTTCGACGTCGCCTCGAGGTGCCGCAGTATCTGTATGAGCAACTCCAGCGCATCGCCGTGAACGAGTCTCGCACTATCGCGAAGCTGGCGACGGAGGAGGCGCATCGATGGGGCCATAGTTACGTCGGCACCGAACACCTGCTGCTTGGATTGCTCGCGGACGGAGAAGGAGCAGCCGCGCGATACCTTCACGATCGCGGCGTTCAACTCGACGAGGTCCGCAAAACCGTCGAACGCCACATCGGGCGCGGCCAAACCCCGGTGTCTCAGGAGCTCGAATGGGTGCCTCGTGCCAGGCGTGCACTGGCGCTCGCGGTCGATGAAGTTCGGCGGCTGGGTCACGGTCGCGTTGGCACTGAGCACATCCTGCTCGGTCTGGCGCGTGAAGGACAGGTAGTGGCGGCTGGCATTCTCGACCGGCTCGGCATTGACCTCGAGCAACTGCAGCAGCGCAAGCTGACCGCGCTGAGTCAACTCGACTAGGCAGATTCGACTATCGCGGCGTTCGCGGCGGCTTCTGGATCGACAAGGCGCGCAAGCGCGGCACCCACTGAGCATTGCTGAGCACGTCAGTGGAGTCCGCCCACTGGGTCGTGTTGCCCAACCACCGCGGCAGCCGCTTGACGCTCTCATCCTGGATCGCCGCGTGCAGTGCCGCGGCAAAGCGGTCGCCGTGGATCACCTGGAATGGACGGCCGTAGAAGGGCGAGACACGGTCCGGCAGCGGCTCGGTCAGGCCCAGCGCATTGTGCATGCGGGCTGCCGTTTCATAGACGGCGCTGAGATGCGGCTCGCGGGTTGACCAGTCGGTGGCAGCCAATGCAGCCAGCAGCGTCGGCTGCAGGACTGGCGCACACCGCAGCCGAGCGAAGGCGGTACCCAGCCACTTGCTGTATGGCAGGTACTCGCGCTCAAGCAGAAACGCCAGGTGCATCACCTCGCGCACGAGCCGCCCAGCCACGACCCTCGAGCCGAGCTCGTCGCCGACCTCGGCGCAGCGGCCGGGGAACGCCTCCTCCTGCTCGATACGCCGCCACTGAGCAGCCAGCAGATACAGCCACACATCGTGCGGGTACCAGCGCAGAATGCCGCGCGCGCGTTCGAGGTCGCCAGTGCCGTCGTGCCAGACGCCGCCGGAGGCGACTGTACGCAGATGCTGCTCAGAAATCGGCAGCCAGTCGGCCGGGGCAAGCGGCGCCGCGAGCGGATCCACTCCCAGGTAGCCCGCGAAGAACCGTGGAGCGCTGGTGACCTCGACGAGGTGATTGATCGGCCGCTGATTGGTGCGCTCCATAAACACCGAGCCGGTGGCACGATCCACATCGCGCATATGCGTTGGAAACCCGTGCACCTCGAAGGGAAGCTCCGCCGCCATGGCGTCTCGAATCTGATCGGCCAGCTCGGACGTGAACTCCTCGCCGCGGAGGAAGAGCGTGACACGCGGTCCCCACCAGTGGTCGGTGGAGCGTGGCGTGTCGAAGCCAAGCACTTCTGAACCGGTGCCCAGCAGTCCGGCGCTGTGGATCAGTCCCGCAAAGCGCGAGCCCAGGATAGGTGCGACGGCTTCCGTGTAGAAGAGCTGACTGAGCTCCAGGCCAGGCATGAATGGCTGAGCATGGCTGCTCACGTGTGTGCCTCCACTTGGGAGCGACGGGTTGCAACCTTACACACCCGGGCACGCATCTTGCCGCCCCAATGCGCCCGCGGGCATGCGGATTTCGCGCCGCCGTCTCGTGACTGGGGCCGTAGCGCTGGCCGGGAGCGTTGCTGCCGCCGATCTGGGCAGGGCGCTGGCTCAAGTCATCCAGAGTCCGCTGCCGAATCCAGCCGCGTCTGGCATCCAGCACGTGGTGCTGGTGATGATGGAGAACCGCTCGTTCGACCACCTGCTGGGCTGGTTGCCGGGCGCGGACGGAACGCAGGCCGGCCTGACATACGTCGACAATAACGGCGTCCCGCACGCGACCCATCGTCTGGCCCCGGACTTCCAGGGCTGCGCCCATCCCGATCCTGACCACTCGTACCAGGGTGGCCGCGTTGAGTACAACAGCACCCGCTGTGACGGCTGGCTGCGCGCGGGCGCCAATGATGTTCAGGCTATCGGGTACTACACCGACGACGACCTGAGTTTTCTCGGCACCGCCGCCCCAACGTGGACAGTCTGCGATCGCTACTTCGCGGCCATCATGGCACCAACTTTCCCAAATCGCCTGTACCAGCACGCGGCGCAGACCGATCGGCTGACCAACGCCACCACCCGCACAACGCTCCCCACTATCTGGGACCGGCTCGCCGCCCACGGGCTGAGCGGCCGCTACTACTTCAACGATGTGCCGTTCCTCGCCCTCTGGGGGCCCACGTATCTGCCGATCAGCCGGCCGTTTGCTGCCTTCCTGGCGGACTGCGCCGCTGGAACTCTGCCGCACGTGTCCTTCGTCGATCCGCGCTTCACGGATGAGGACTCCGGCACGTCGAGCGACGACCACCCGCGCGCAGACATCCGCAGTGGTGAGACATTCCTCAACCAGGTCTACGCCGCGATTACTTCGAGTCCGAACTGGTCGAGCACGGTGCTGGTCATCAACTACGACGAATGGGGCGGCTTTTTCGACCACGTGCCGCCCTCGCAAACGCCGATTCCGGCCGCCGATCAGGTCGCAGGCAATGCGGATGGGCTGCGCGGCTTCCGCGTTCCCTGTCTGGCAATCGCGCCCTGGGCGCCCCGCTCGGCCGTCGCCAGAGGCGTTTACGACCACACATCCGTGCTGAAGATGATCGAGTGGCGCTGGGGTCTGGCGCCGCTCACAGTGCGCGACGCCAGCGCCAATAACCTGGCGGAGGTACTCGACTTCAGCCGCCCCAATCTCGCGGCGCCCGCCGTCGCCGTGCCGCCATCGCCAATCGGCGTGCCGTGCCCGGCGGGTGCGCTGCTGCCCAGCGGCCAGCCTGTCCCCGCGGGCGAAGAAGAGGACGAATGGGCGGCCCTGCGGCTCATCGCTCGGGACGACGGTTGGCCCGTGTAACTGGGCTATCCTTGGCGGTGCGCGAATGCCTGCGATCGGCGAAGTTGACCTGGCGCTGAGCCTGCTGTACTCAGCGCTCTTCGTCGTGCTGCTGGTTCTCAGCTATCGCTCGCTCTGGCGACGCAATAATCGCGACTGACTGCCCACCAGCAATCCGAGCACAGCGACCATGCCGCGCGCCGTCAGAAGGAGCAAGAGCGGCTCAAGGCCCCAGCGGTGGCGTCCCTCGACGTAGGCCAGCGCGTGTATCACCGCAAGGCTGACGCCGACCGCGGCCAGCGTCGACAGCAGGTTGCGCTCCTCAGCGCTGCCGCCCCTCAAGATGCCGACGATGCCGACCGCGGCGAACGCATAGACGACGCTGGCGTACACCTGATAGGTCGCCAACCAGCTTGGCGGGTAGAGCAGCCCGGCTGGCTGAGGCAGCCACCAGAAGTACACGAACTTGCGAGCGAACAGGCTCGCGAACTGCTCGGGCCGCTGCTCGATGAAACTCAACGTTTCCTGCGCGAAGACGTCGTTGGCCTGCAGCTCATCGGCGTGCCAGATGCGATTGCGCAGATCGATGGGCGCGGCGCCGAAGACGTCTTGACCCGGCGCCAGCCAGCTCGATCCGCTGGACATCGGGTTGTTGCCCTTCCAGACGTCCTCGAAGCTGGTCG
This sequence comes from Chloroflexota bacterium, assembly GCA_005883405.1. Classification (GTDB taxonomy): domain Bacteria; phylum Chloroflexota; class UBA6077; order UBA6077; family CF-72; genus CF-72. Next base: position 27,854 of record VBGG01000195.1, read on the forward strand.
AGATCAGCAGTGGACGACCCAGGAACAGCCAATTGCGGGTGACCCAGGGTGCGCCGACTGCCAGGCCGAGCGCGATCACCGCGATCATCTGCCGCGAGCTGGCGCGGCGTGCGAACCAGCGCACGCTCAGCGCGGCCAAGCCGGCCAGAAAGAAGGTCGGCCGCGTCATCAGGTTCAAGCCGAGCGTCACGCCTGTCAGAAAGCCGCCGCCGCGCGTCCAGCGACCACGGGTTGTCCAGAGCACCAGCAACGCGAGTAGCAACACGTCCAATCCCAACGGGTGGAGCTTCAGCGAGTAGGCGAGCAGGCCCGGATGGAGCGCCGCGAGCACCGCGCCCAGCGCCGCGGTCCAGGCGCCAAACGGGCGCTCGCCAACCGCGAAGATCACCGGCGCCACGAAGGCCGCCAGCACAGCCTGGACCATGGCCAGGAGCACTGGCGTATGGCCGAAGACGGCGTACAACGCACCAGCCAGAAACGAGTACAGGTTGCCGTCGCCGAAGGCCAGAACAAGGTGGCCGAAGCGGCTGATCACGTACCCGTTTCCCGCCGCGATGCTCTGGGCCAGCGTCTCGTACTCCCAGGGCTGCAGATCTTCTGCGCGAGCGGCGACAAGCGCGAGCCGTGGGATCAGCCCGAGAGCAAACAGCCCGAGCAGTAGCCAGCGACGTTGGCGCACTGCTCAATCCGAGAGCCCAGCACTATCCTATGCAGCCAGACCGAGCGCGACGTAGGGCGTCCGCTGGCTGCTGGAGGACTGCGAAGCCACGTTGGCGTGCAATTGTGACAGGCACTCCAACGCAACGGGCGCAACTGACCGAAGGAAAACATGAGGACTGATGCCCGCCCGTATACTTCGGGCGCACTGCCGGGGTGGCGAAACTGGAGAGACGCGGCGGACTTAAAATCCGCGGCCCCACAAGGGCATAGGGGTTCGAATCCCCTCCCCGGCATCAGACGGCGGCGATAGTGTGCGCCCGGTCGGGACCTTAGTCATGGCTGGGCTCCCCCACTCGGGGGGTGGGGACCCGCGGCGCCAGGCCGATGCTCTTCATAGGCCCGACGGAGTGGATCGGGGCCTGACAATGAGCAGCTTTCTGAGGAGAGGCTATCAGATGTTTATTCAAGCACGGGACCGGGCCCAGGGCCTGGTCGAATATGGCCTGATCATCGCACTTGTCGCCGTTCTGGCTATCGCCGGTCTCATCATCTTCGGACCAGCCGTGAGCAGCCTGCTCAGCAAACTGGGCGGCTCGGTCTAACCCGAACCGAGAAACCACACCTAGCGCCCGCGCTGCTTGATCAAGAGCGGCGCGGGCGCTTTTTTTCGTCCCGGAGGCCGGGTCCTGGACGCGGATGGCTGCGTTCTACCAGGAGGAAGCACACACATGGAGCCGGTGCCAGTACGCAGTGAGCCCGCGCAGGGGCTCGTCGAATTCGGACTTCTGCTCGCCCTGGTCGCGGTCGTGGCGATCGCGGGCTTGTTGGTCTTCGGCACGACCGTAAGCGACTTGATCTCGACGCTGTCGCACACCGTGTCCTTGAATCTCAGCCTGTAGCCAACTCGCGGCTCAGTCGGGCGATGGCGTGAGCGGCAGGCGGATGGTGAACGTGCTGCCCTTGTCGGGCTCGCTCTCCACCGACAGCGTGCCGCCGTGGCCCTGCACGATGCGCTGAGCGCTGGCAAGGCCAATGCCGGTGCCGCTGATGCGGCCGACGACGTTTTCTCCACGCCTGAACGGCTCGAACACGTGCGGCAGGTCAGCCGCCGGAATGCCGATGCCTTGATCGCGCACAGCGATCGTCGCCCAGCCATCGTCGACGCTCACCTCGACCTTGACGCACCCGCCGTGGTTCGGCCTGGAACATCAGATCGTGGCGGCCTTCGTTCTGCCGATGCTCGTCGAGGGCGTCGTACGCCAGCTTTACCAGATCGGTGTGCTCGAGATTGAGCAGCAGGTCTTCTGGACCGCGAAGGGTCGAGACCTCCAGGAGCTCGTCGATCCAGCGAGCCATGCGCGTCGCCGCGCGTTCGATGCGATCGATCCCCACCAGTATCTGGGGATCAGCACGGCGGCGCAGCACCTGCGCCTGGACTTTCACCACCGTCACGGGCGCACGCAGATCGTGCGTGACGCCAGTCAGCATCGCGTCACGCAGGCGGACCGACTCGGCGAGCTCGCCGGCCGTGCGCTCGAGCGCGGCGTTGCGTTCGCTGATCGCGGCGTGCAAAGCCCTCTCGCGCCGCGACACCACCGCCGCGGCCTTGTGCATCAGAAAGGCGAGCACGGCCAGACCGGCCACGCCAGAGAGGGTCCATGCACCGCGCCGCCCATGGGTAGCGGCAGCAGCGACCACGAACAACAGGTACACGGTGTCGTAGTACGAGTCGTGAAGGAAGCCGTGGTAGTAGACCAGGACCAGGTACACCAGCCCGCAGTCCAGGATCCGAAGCCACAGCTGGATGTCCAGCAGCAGCCTCGGGCGATAGCGCATCAACAAGCCGATCCACGTGAACGAGAGGGCTATGGCGATCGCGATGCCGATCGCATACGGCACCGCGGGCAACCCGAAGGCCAACAGAATCAAGATGGGCGTGAGCAGAAAGCTCAGCCGCAGCCACTGCAACAGGTGCTCGAACTCGAGTCGCTCGCGCGGCTCGAGGATGTCGCCGACCAGCTGCTCGGCGCGTGCGCGTGCGCCAGCGTTGGTGCCCGAGAGCATCTCCAACTCAGCACTGTAGGGCATCGCCACTCGCGACCGTGAGCGTCACAAGCGACGTGCTACCGTTGAGCGACTTGTCGGGGAGGCTGTGAGAACGCCTGATGGATCGTGCCACGTTCTTCGCCATTATGGGTGCGTTTCCAACCGGTGTGGCCGTCGTTACGACAATGGACGACCGCAATCAGCCGCGGGGGCTCACCACCAATGCGCTGTGTAGCGTGTCCGCCGAGCCACCGCTGCTGCTCGTGTGCGTCGACAAGAACAGCAACACGCTGCCGGGCTTACGGCACTCGCGCAAGTTCGTTGTGAACTATCTGTCGGCTGGGCGGGGCGACCTGGCCAACGTGTTTGCCTCCAAAGAGCCCGACAAGTTTCAGGGCGTGTCATGGCGGCCGGCGAGCAACGGCATGCCCTGGCTGCACACGGACACGATCGCCCATGCGGAGTGCCTCATCAACCAGGAGATCGAGGCGGGGGATCACCTGGTGTTTGTGGGCGAAGTGGTCGACGGGCATCCACCTGCGCCCGGCACGAGGCCGCTGATGTACTTCCGGCGCACCTACGGCACGTGGGACGATTAGCGGGCGGGTGGTGCGGGCGAGACCGCCGATAACGTTGCGCTGATCTGCGCGGCGTGCTCTTCGATGTGGTCCACCAGGAATCGGTCGACCACCTGCTCCACGCTCATCGCGCCGCGGCTGGGGTGCTGGCCGTTCGTGGCCCAGGCTTCGGGGGGCAGCGACCGCAGCGTGCCGAGGCAGTCGGCCAGGCTGGCGCGGATGCGGGGAACGATGGCGCCGATCGAGTCGTGGCCATGCTGGTCGATGGCGCCGACGCGCTCGGGATCATCGTGGGTCCGCCCGAAGGCAACGCCCGGGCTGCGAGCGATGCGCTCGGCCTGATGCGCCCAGTACGGCAGCAGCTCCGAGACATGCGCGAGCGTGCTCATCACTGGCCACTCACCGGGGCGAGGCTCGCGATAGAGCACGTCGGCGGGAAGTCGCTCGATCTCCTGGAGGAGGCGCTGCACGCTCGCCTCCAGACGTTGGGTGCGTTCTTCGGGCGTCACCCCGATCAGTGTAGCCGGCCTCTTGGAACGTCCCGAAGCCATTGCCTACACTGAAAGTTGCTGATCCTCATGGAGAACGAAGAGCTCGCAGCGTTGCGCGCCACGCTCCTGGCCGCGCAGCGTCAACCGCTCGCGGTGAAGGTGCGTCAGGCGCGCTTGAGCGCGCTGCTAGCCGATGGCGACGAGTTGTTGCCGTATGTGCTCTCGCGGTCGTGCAGCGATCCGCGCGACCGCACCCTCGAGCGCGAGGAGCTTGTCCAGCTACGTGTCCTGGAGGGTGCCGACAAGCCGCGTGTCGCCACCGTACCCCGCGTGCCCAGGCACGAGCCGATTCCGTCACGGCCCAGTCGGCTGGCCGCGTTTCTTGCAGTGCTGATCGTGCTGTGCCTGATCAGCCAGATCCTGGGGATGGCGCTCGTCCACCTGCGCTAGGGACAAGCCACCGCGCTAGGGACGAAGACCGATACGGGACAGGATCCAGTCCTTGTCGGACGGGCTGAACTGGAGCTTGACGTCCTGGCTGCGATGCGCCGACAGCCAGTCGTCGAAGGCCTTCTGGCGACCTGACGTCAACTGATCGGCAGGCAGCTCGCGAGCAGGATCGCGCTCGAGCGCCTGGACGATATGCCAACCGTCGGTGTCCTCGAACACGTCGCTCAATTGACCCGGTTGAAGGCCGAAGACGACGTCGTCGAACTGCTTGGTT
>VBGG01000192.1 GCA_005883405.1 Chloroflexota bacterium
CCCATAACCGATAGCGCAAGATTGCGATGGCCGCCCCCACCGGCAAACATGCCATCGCGGCTGCTTCCACGATCCTGGTCACCAGAATCGCAGTGTCCGACAATGCGATGCCGAACAGCTCGAGCAACGGCCGCACGCTTACCGCCGCAACCATGAGCGCAGCGGCATAGGCAAACCACTTGAGCGCCTGGCGTTCGTCTCCGCGCGCTCGGCGATACCGGACCGCCAGCGATGCCACCCCGCTGCAGACACTGCCAACGAGGATCACCGGGCTCAGTGCGAGGATTACATCAAAGGCTGGCCCAGCGCTCTCCAAGCCGAACAGGTTGGCGATCTCGGGGAGGTTCGGCAGCGCGGTGGGAGTGAAAGCGCTGGTTATAGCGACCAGCATGATCCCCACCGACTCCAGCCACGCGAACACCCGCCAGCGCTGCGAAAGTGCCTGCCCGGTGGGAAACAACACCAGCATAATGGCCGCGGGCAGAACCATGCCCACCAACCACAGCCAGCGGTTGACCCAGGCCACCACCGCTACGACAGCCAGGGCATTGCCATCCACGACCAACGCAGATCGGGCGTACTGGCCGGCGGCCGCGGTCAGACCCGCGCCCATCCCGAATGCGCAGAAGAGCCAACCTACGCGATTCATGGGCTGGCGCGACAGGATCACTGCGCCAACCGCGCCAGTGGCAACTGCGGCCACCACGGTTGAGACCAGGAACTCGGCGAACGCGCCCTCGAGGCCCAACCCCCTCACAAAACCGAGCATGAGCGCCAGCAGGGCAAACAGCGCCGGCCCGACCGCGAGCAGCCACGTGAGACGCGCAGGTCCGGCCACCGCTTCGGCGCCCCAGAGTGATCGGGTCCAGCGCAACGCAGCCGTAGGCATGAGGCGACCCTGAACGACAGCGTTCAGTAAACACCTCCCAGGTTGCCCCGTGAACTTGGCCGCTGCGCTCGTGAACGCCACATGAATACGCCGCTTGTCGCCAGGAGCCACACCAGGGAGAGCGCGAATCCAAGAAGGCCGACCATCAATGGGACTGGGTTCGAAGCAACCACGCTTGGGCCCGTGGCGGCGTGAATGAGCAGCAGCGTGGCCGCGACCAGGCCGAGCCCTCCCAGCCACGCAGGTACGGCTCGAACCTGCAGCAACGCCAGCGACGCGGCGGCGTACCCCAGCGCCCAGCTTCGAACCACACCTGCTTCGGTGCCCGAGTCCACGACGAGACTGGTCGTGGCAATGACCGCGTTCGACAGAAGTACTATCAGCGTGCCACGGAGAGCGCCGCCGAACGCGAGCAGAGTCAGCACCCCGGTGCGCCCCTGCGTCCGCGCCACGACGCTGGCGATGCCTGCCATGAAGATCAGCTGTAGCAAACCGGCCAGTCCACGCAGGCTGGCCTGCATCAGAACTGCAGAGCGATGGCGCTGGTACCAGTCGCTGATCTGGACTGGCGACGCATCTGCTCCGGGCGGCATTGGAGCGAGCGGCACCAGGGCGAGGATCACCACCACAAAGACGGCACCGCTTGCCAGGGCCAACCGGTCCCAATGCAATAGCTGCGACGCCGCGTCGGCAACCAACGAAGATGCGCTGCCGTCAGGCGCGCGCCGCTCTCCAGTGTCCTGGTCTGACGTGCTGCGAGGAAGGAACGTGGTGTGCTCCACGAGTCACTCCCCAACGCGAGTCCCATTGGATGCGGGCTGCTAATTCAGCCCCGCCTCTCGAGCGCGAACCACCGCCTGGGCTCGAGAGGCCACCTGCAGTTTGCTGAAGATGTTCGAGACGTAGTTGCGCACCGTCTTGAGGCTCAGGCCCAAGCGCTCAGCAATCTCGGGGTTCGTACGCCCTTGAGCAATCAGGACCAGGATCTCGCCCTCGCGTTCGGTGAGGTCCGGGAAAGCCTCGGCCAGTCCAGGCGGTCGCGCGGCGGCGAAGTACTGCATCAGCCGCCGCGCGATCGCAGGTCCAAAGATCGCCTCGCCACTGGCCACATCCTGGATTGCACGCAGGATCTCGGCTTTCAGAGCGCCTTTGAGCAGGTAGCCGCGAGCCCCTGCCCGCATGGCTGCGAACACCGAGTCGTCGTCCTCCAGCATGGTCAATGCCAAGACGGCAATGTGTGGGCTGTCCTGAACGATTCGCCGCGTCGCCTCGATGCCGTCGAGTCCAGGCATGCGGATGTCCATCAGGACGACATCTGGTTGGACAGCCCGAGCGCGGGCGACCGCCTCGTCACCGGTTCCCACCTCCCCGGCCACCTCGAAGAAGCTCGTGGAACTCAGCAGAGCAGCCAGACCATCGCGGAACCTCGGATTGTCTTCCGCGATCAGCACTCGGATTGGGTCCATCACGCCGTAGACCCGACCGTCAACTCAGGCGACGGCTCGCTCTCCACCGCCGAAGCCGAAGGCGTAAGCACCGGTAGCGGCAACATGGCAGTGACGCGTGTGCCGCCGGTCGGTACCGACTCGATCGAGCAAGTCCCACCCAACTCGGCGGCTCGCTCGCGCATCGAGGCCAATCCAACACCTGCCCGCCGATCGACGGGCAATCCACATCCATCGTCACGTATCTCCACTGAGAGCGCTGCACTTCTCCCGTTTTCGTTCGTCAGCACCAGCCGAAGCGTGCAGTGCCGAGCCCTCGCGTGGCGCACGACGTTCGTCAGCGCTTCCTGACAAATGCGATAAGCCGCCACTTCCGCGGCGGCCGGCAACGAACGCGGAAACGCCCACGCCTCCACGTCAACCCTCAGTGCATCCGGAGCCTCATGGTCGTAGCGAGCGGCCAGCGTGCGCAGCGCCGCCGCAAGACCGAGGTCGTCTAGCGCTGGCGGACGGAGTTCATAGACCAGCCGGCGGATCTCGGCCGTAGCGGCCTGTAACTGCGCGGTGAGGTCCGCGAGCAAGGCATCGGACCTGGTGGGATCGGAGGTCAAGTACTCGCGCGCCGCCTCGGTCTGAAGGGTCATGCTGGCCAACTCCGGCCCGAGTCCGTCGTGCAGGTCTCGCCTCAGTCGCCGCCGCTCCTCCTCGCGTGCCGACACCAGCCGCATGCGGGACTGCTGCAGATCACCAGTCAAACGCACCGCGTGTACGGCCACCCCCGCTTGTCGGGCGAGGTCATCGAGCAGGCGGCGGTCCGCGGCGCTGAACGCTTCGCCCGCCGCACGGCTGCCTAGCAGCAGCTCGCCAACCGGCTCCCTCTGGTACATCAGTGGCAGCCGCAGCGGATCGGACGCAGCCGTGCCAACCTCAGCGGCGATAGCCAACTTTTCGGACCGCTGGAGCGCAATCGCCGTATAGGACAACTTCAGCGCTTCGCGAACCGTTTGAACGATCGTCGATAGGACTGCCTCTGGCGCCAGCGTTGCTTCGAGCCGCTGCCCGAGCTTTGACAGCACGGCGTAGGGCTCGTCGCGTTGTCCGTACAGGAGTCGATTGATCCCGCGCTGCAAGCGCTCGCGGAGTGGTTGGAACAGAATGGCGATGATGCCGGTGGCCAGCAGGGAGAGCGCACTGTTGCCACCGCTTGGCGAGAGCGAGCCCAGGTAGCCAACGATGAGGATGTAGATGCCCACCACGCACGCGGTCAGTCCGGCATAGACCAGCGTGCGGTTGATCAGGAGGTCGATGTCGTACAGCCGG
>VBGG01000193.1 GCA_005883405.1 Chloroflexota bacterium
CAATTAGTTCAGGAAGGTGCCAGAAAACCCCATTTCGCCAGCGTGGCCTGACCCTGCGAACTCAATACATAGGACACAAACGCCTCGCCGCCCGCCGAGTTCGACCCATTTGCCACGGCAATGGGGTACGTCGCGAGCGTTTGCAGCGCATCAGGGATCTCGATGATCTGCAGCTGATCGCGCACCTGGGGCGTGGCATCCGTGCTGTAGACCACGGCCGCATCGGCTTCTCCGAGCTGCACCTTGGAAACCACCTGGCGGACGTTGTCTTCCTGCGAGACCGTGTTCGCCTGGACTCTCGATTTGAAGTCCGCGCCATAACCGGGATCAGCCGACGCCTTGTCGAGCAGCTGAGCGGTGTACTGGCCGATCGGCACGCTCGGCTGCGCGGTCACGAACTTCACGCCTTCATTGGCGAGGTCATGTATTCCAGTGATGTGCCGCCGGTTCTCGCCGGGCGTGATCAGCACCAGACGGTTGCGTGCGAACGCGCGGTCAGGCCCGGCGAGCACGTCGGCTTTGTTCGCATTGTCCATCTGGGCCTGATCGGCGCTGGCAAAGACGTCTGCTCTGGCTCCCTGTCCGAGCTGCGTGGCAAGTTGACTGGAGGCGCCGAAATTGAACGTCAGCCTGGCGTTGGGGTTGGCCTGTTGGAAAGCGGTCGCCATGTCCTGGAAGGCGTCGGTGAGCGACGAGGCGGCAAAGACGACGATCTCACCAGAAACGGGTGCCACGGCCGGCCTGGCACTCGTCGGCGCAGCTGGCGCGGTGCTGGGCGGCCTGGGGGCTGCCGCTGGCACCGCGGTATCGGTTGGCGCTGGAGCCGATGTGCTCGAAATGGTGCATGCCGTGGCGAAGGCGAAAAGGCACACGAGCGGGATGCATAGAGGTCTCGCGCGAGCAACCATGCGGGAATACTCAGTCGACGGTGAGATGAGCTTGCCTCAATGTACCCCCTACAAAGGGTCGACCGCCAGCTATTTGACCGCGGCGAGGCCGGTGCGCCGGACGAGCAGCGACAGGGTGACCCCCTGGACCAGCAGGCTGAAGAGGACGACCCCGAACGCCATCGCGATCATCAGCTGGCGTTCGGGAAACTCGGGTGGTAGCGCCAGCGCCAGCGTGATGGTCAGCGCCCCGCGCAATCCACCCCAGATCAGCACGGCGCGCTCAGCGCGTGAGGTGACCGGCTGCAGCCGGCGCAAGAGCCGCACGCGCCGCCTGAACACGATCAGCAGCAGCGGCGCCCCCGAGACCACGATCACGCGCGACGCGAACACGACGGCGATGCTGACCAGCACCTGCCCAGCCGCGGCGACCAGGCTCGCCAGATTGGCCGTGAAGCCGACCAGAAGAAACACCAGCGCGTTGACGACGAAGCCGAAGTACTCCCACAGATCGTCGAGCAGCCGCCGCGTGCGCTCGGCCATGCCGACCTCACGACCATAGCTGCCGTGGATGAGGCCCGCGGCGACACACGCCAACGCGCCCGACATGTCGAGCGATTGGGCGGCCAGATAGCTGCCATATCCAGTACGGCGCCGACGAGCACGCCGCCGATCACCTGCCGGGCGAACAGGCCCAGCGCACCTGACACATCGACGGTGCCAGCCGTCGCCAGGCCAATCGTCACCGTGTAGAGCGTGATCGCCACGCCGTCATTGATGAGGCTTTCGCCCTCGACGATCACTTCCAGGCGACTGGGCGCATTCACGTTGCGAAAGACGCCGACGACCGCCACCGGGTCGGTCGCGGAGACGATGCTGCCGAACAGCAGGGCCTCGGCGACGGGCAGGTGAAGCACCAGCACCAGCACGATTCCCACGATGGCCGCCGTGGCGACCGTGCCGGGCACAGCCAGCATGAGCACCTGGCGGGCGACGACGCGCAGCTCTCGTTCATCGAGTCGAAAGGCGGCATCGAACAGTAGCGGGGGCAGGAAGACGAGCAGCAGGACGCGCGGATCGAGCTGGGGCAGGGCGATGAGGTGAGACTCCTCGACCGCCAGCCCGCCGAGGACGAGCGCCGCGGCGTATGGCACCCCCAGCCGCCATGCCAGCATGGCCAGGATGGCGCCCCCGAAGAGCATCCACGCCAGCTCGACGACCGTTGCTTCGATGTCCAGAGGCATCAGGACTCTACTGCTCCAGGGGTCGCTCCAGCGCCTGTGCGGTTGTCATG
>VBGG01000194.1 GCA_005883405.1 Chloroflexota bacterium
TTCGGCGGAGGAAGTGCTCGGGTGGCATCTGAGAGGCGTGGCAGGCCAGCGCGGCGAGCTTGGTCGGCACGTACCTGCGAACGTCGATCGCCGTCGTGACCAGGTGATCGGGAACGCCGATCTCGGCGTCCTCGAGCCCGACATCTGTACCCGCCGGTGCTGCGCGCGGTGCGTCGATGCCCGCCGCGCGCAGCGCGCGTACGAACTCGCGCGCCCAGCCGAGTGGGAAGCGCACGAAGTAGAGCTTGGCGGGGCGCACCTCGCCAGCGGCCTCGAAGGCAGCCACGGCGACCAGGTGAGACTTGAGGTGATCCGGGTGACCATATCCGCCCGTTTCGTCGTAGGCG
>VBGG01000201.1 GCA_005883405.1 Chloroflexota bacterium
GCCAGCGGATGTCCGCCGGCGCCACGAAGTGCCAGGTCGGCCGCAGCACGTGCGTTCGGAGGATGCTGCCCGCATCGAAGGCTCGGTCGATCGACGCGTGGCTGGCGCCTGGCAGCCGCTGGCCGAGGGCCCACGTCGCGCCCGCGTAGTCCTGCGACTGCACCGCGCCCAGCCAGCCAACGACATCCGCCGGCTCCGTCCAGCGCGGAGCCACCAGCTGCTGGTTGCCCAGCCGCTGCCGCAGCACCTCGTTCTGACGCAGCGCGCCCACGGCCTGCAGGGTACTGAACTACCATGGCCTGATCATCCGAGCTCGGCGGGTGTCGCCGCCTGGCACTCGGGAGGGCAACATGGAACGCACAGGGTCGACGCAAACCGCCCCGCTGGCACTCAGCCAGGCTACCCTCTCCGCCGTCGGTGGACGTGTGCCCGTGCCCACATACGATCGCACCAAGCTGCGACCGTCGATCGTACACCTCGGGGTCGGCGGGTTTCACCGCGCCCACCAGGCCATGTACCTGGACGATCTCGCTCAGCGCGGCATCACGCTAGACTGGGGCGAGCGGGGCGTCGGCCTGCTGCCATTCGACCGTCGCATGGCCGACGCGCTCATCCCCCAGGATTGCCTGTACACGGTGGTCGAGCGCAGCGCCGCCGGCGACGTGGCCCGCGTAGTCGGCTCGCTGACGGACTTCGCCTTCGCCCTGCAATCTCCTGACCGGGTACTCGAGCTGATGGCGGACCCGTCGACGCGCATCGTCAGCCTCACCATCACCGAGGGTGGCTACAACGTCGATGACAAAACCGGCGTCTTCGACGCTGAAAACCCGTCGGTACGCGCCGACATCGGAGCAGAAGCAGCGCCACAGACCGTCTTCGGTTACGTGTGCAGCGCGCTGGCCCGCCGGCGCGCCGCGGGCATCGCGCCGTTCACCGTCCTGTCGTGTGACAACCTGCAGGGCAACGGCAAGGTGGCCCGCACCGCGTTCCTCTCCTTCGCGCGCCTGCGCGACGACGCTCTGGCGAACTGGATGGAAGCCAACGTGACCTTTCCCAACGGGATGGTGGATCGCATCACACCGCAGACCACCGACGCCGATCGGGCAATGGTGACCGAGACGTTCGGCATCGCCGACGCGTGGCCGGTGATGACGGAGTCGTTCAAGCAGTGGGTCATCGAGGACCGCTTCAGCAACGGCCGGCCTCCGCTGGAGGAGGTCGGCGTGCAGATCGTGCCCGATGTTCACCCCTACGAGACGATGAAGCTGCGCCTGCTGAACGCGAGCCACCAGGCCATGGCCTACCTGGGCATTCTGGCCGGCTACCGCTACGCCGACGAGGTGATGGGGGACGCCGAACTCCGGACCTTCATTGCGCGCTTCATGGACGACGAGGTCACGGACCTACTGCCGCCCGTGCCGGGCATCGACCTGACCGACTACAAACGCACGCTGCTCGAACGCTTCGCCAATCCCAAGATCAAAGACACGCTCGCCCGCCTGGCCACCGATGGCTCGGATCGGATGCCGAAGTTCGTCCTGCCCTCCCTGGCAGAAGCTCTGGCGCAGGGCCGACCCCACCGGTTGCTGACGCTGGTCGTGGCGGCCTTCATCCGCTACCTGCGTGCGATCGACGAGCAGGGTCAGCCGATCGCACTCAACGACAGAAACGCCGACGAGCTGCGTCCGCTCGCCCAGGCAAGCAAGGATGACCCGCGACCGGTGCTGGGGCTGCGGCGCGTGTTCGGCGACCTGGGCAACAACGAGAAGTGGGTCGCGGAGCTCGCCGAGACCCTCCGCCAGCTGGACAACCGCGGGGCGCGGGCGATGGTCAGGTCGGCGCTGCAGGGGGCATGAGCCCGACGACGACGGTCCTGGGTATCGACGTCGGCACCAGCGGGCTCAAAGCCGTGCTGCTGGATGCCGCCGGCGGTACCGTCGATGAGGCCAGCGCAAGCTACCCGCTGCGCACGCCACGGCCCGGCTGGACCGAGCAGGACCCGGAGGACTGGTGGACTGCAACGCGTGAGGCGCTCGGCGCGCTGTGGGCACGCGGGCACGCGGCCGGCCAGATCGCCGCGGTCGGCCTGACGGGCCAGATGCACAGCCTGGTGCTCCTCGACGAGGCAGGCGCCGTCCTCGCCCCAGCGATTCTGTGGTCCGACCAGCGCACCGCGGCAGAATGCCAGACGATCACCGAGCGTGTCGGCGCGGCCGAGCTGCTGGCACGCACCGCCAACATCGCCCTGCCCGGTTTCACCGCCCCCAAGCTGCTGTGGGTCGAGCGCAACTGGCCCGACGCGTATCGTCGGGCGCGCCGTCTACTCCTGCCGAAGGATTTCATTCGCTTCCGGCTGGCCGACGTCGTGGCGACCGATGTGTCGGACGCGTCGGGCACATTGCTGTTCGATGTCCGCCAGCGGCGCTGGTCCGACGAGGTGGTCCGCGCCCTGGAGATCGAGCCCGGGCTGCTACCACCCGCGCTCGAAGGCAACGCGCGCACCGGCTCCATCAGTCCGGCCGCGGCTACCCAAACCGGGCTGATCGCCGGCACACCCGTCGTGGCCGGAGGCGGGGACAACGCCGCCGCCGCCGTGGGCGTCGACGCGGTCGATCCGGGTGTCCTGACAGTGTCGATCGGAACCTCGGGGGTGCTGTTCGCTCCGCTCGACCGCTTTCCAGAGCAGCACCACGTGGATGGTCGCTTGCACGTCTTCTGTCACGCGCTGCCGGACCGCTGGCACCTCATGGCAGTGACCCTCAGCGCCGGCGGCTCACTGCGCTGGCTGCGCGACCTGCTCCAGCCACTCCTGCCAGTCTCGGGTGACGCCGCGTACACCTGGCTGCTGGAGCGGGCCGCCGAGGCGCCGCCCGGTTGCGAGGGGCTCGTCTTCTTGCCCTACCTGAGCGGAGAGCGCACGCCCCACGTGGACCCGCTGGCACGCGGCGTGTTCTTCGGGCTGCACCTCGGCCATCGGCTCGAGCACCTGGTGCGCTCCGTGCTGGAGGGCGTCGCCTTCAGCCTTCGGCAGGGTCTCGAGCTGATGCAGGGGGTCGGCGCCGACACCGACGTCGCGCGGGGCGCGGGCGGCGGTCTGCAAAGCCCGATATGGCGTCAGATCATGGCCGACGTGCTGGATGTTAGCGTGCAGACGACCACCGCCTCAACCGGTGCCGCGCGCGGGGCGGCGGTGCTCGGCGGCCTGGGCGTCGGCCTGTACGCCAGTCCGGACGTGGGCATTCGCTGGTCCGAGCAGCCGGTCCAGCAGCCTCAGGCGGAGCCGCGGTCCGCGCTTGACGCGGCGTACCGGATCTACACGGGGCTGTACCCGCGGCTCGCCGGCAGCTTCGCCGAAAGCGCCTGACACGGGGGCTTGACGCGCCGTCCGGCCGAGCGTAGGCTCGTGTCGATACGGTTGCGCAACCGTATCGATAGATAGGGCATTGGGACTTGAGGGAAGGAGCAGGGGATGAATGCTTTTCGACTCGCCCTGACGGGGACGGGCCACTGGCGCCTGTCCGCGGCCTCGCTCACGGCCGCTTTAGGCCTGCTTGCGGCCGCGTGTGCACCCGCGGCCGCGCCGCCGGCGACGAGCGCGCCAGCGGCGGCTAAACCCGCGGCGGCACCCACCACCGCACCCGCCGGCGCGGCACCTACCACGGCACCGGCCGCCAAACCAGCCGCCAGTGGCGCGAGCGGCGCGGTCAGCGTGGCCATGGTCGGCAACCCGCAGATGAAGACGCTCGAGCAGCTCAAGGGAGATTTCGAGTCGTCGCACCCGGGCATCACGTTGAACCTGCTCGTGCTGCCCGAAAACCAGATCCGCGACAAGGTCACCACCGACATCTCCACTAACGCAGGCCAGTTCGACCTGGTCACCATCGGTATGTACGAGGTACCGCTGTGGGCGAAAAACAAGTGGATCGATGAAGTCGGAACGACACTCCAGCAGGACGCCAACTACGACTCCAACGACCTGATCCCCAGCATTCGGGCAGGCCTGGAGTCCGACGGCAAGCTCTACGCGGCACCGTTCTATGGCGAGAGCTCGGCGCTCATGTACCGCAAGGACATGTTCCAGAAGGCCGGGCTCGAGATGCCCGACAAGCCGACGTGGGATCAGGTCGCCGGCTTTGCCCAAAAGCTGCACAGCCCACCAAATCAGTTCGGTATCTGCTTGCGCGGCCTGCCCGGCTGGGGTGAGCAGCTCGCACCACTCGACACCGTGATCAACACCTACGGCGGCCGCTGGTTCGACGAGAGCTGGAAGGCCCAGCTGGATTCGCCCGAATCGGCCGCGGCAATCAACTTCTACGTCAATACGCTCAAGACCGCGGGTGAACCCGGCTCTACGCAGGCAGGCTTCACCGAATGCGAAACGCTCATGGTCCAGGGCAAAGTCGGCATGTGGTACGACGCCACGTCGGGCGCCGACCTGGTGTTCGATCCCAAGCAGAACCCCAGCGCGGCGAACATGGGGATGGCCTATGCGCCTACGAAGGAGAAGCCGTACAGCGGATGGCTATGGGCCTGGGCGTTCGCGATGGAATCCAACTCGAAGAACAAGCCCGCCGCCTACGAGTTCATCAAGTGGGCCACGTCCAAGGACTACGTCAATCTGGTGGCCCAGAAGTCCGGCTGGGGCGCGGTGCCCAGTGGCGCTCGGAAGTCGACCTACGATCAAGCGGGCTACAAGGACTACGCCAAGGGCTTCGCCGCCGTCACGCTCGACTCGATCCAGAACGCTGATCCGGCGCATCCCACGGTCAAACCGGTGCCGTACACGGGCGTCCAGTTCGTGCAGATCCCCGAATTCCAGGATCTCGGCACGCGTGTGAGTCAGGAGTTCGCTGCAGCCATTGCTGGCCAACAGAGCGCTGACGACGCGATCAAAAAGGCCAACGACTACGCCAACCAGGTCGCCAAGCAGGGCGGCTATCAAAAGTAAGGTGGTCATATGGCCACAATGACGCTGGCGAGGCGGAGGGTGCCGGCCCTCCCCTTCGTGGGAGCACTCAGCAACTGGTCGACCGGTAAGACACTGATCGCGCCGGCTGTGATTTACGCCATTATCGTGACCCAACTGCCCTTCGTGGTCACGGTCTGGTACAGCCTGCTGCGCTGGAATCTGCTACGGCCGGACAACGTCCAGTTCGCCGGACTGGATAACTACCTGTTCGTCATCACCGCCGACCCCGTTTTCTTCCCCGCGTTGATCAACACGCTGATACTGACGGTCGGCTCGGTCGTCGCGGCCCTGGTGTTTGGGATGTTGTTCGCCGAGCTCGTCAACCACCGCTATCCGGGCCGGGGCGTCGTCCGCACCATGTTCATTACGCCTTTCTTGATCATGCCAGTCGTCAGCGCGCTGACCTGGAAGAACATGATGCTAAACCCGGTGTTCGGCGTGGTCGACTATCTCATGCAGTTGGTCGGCCTGCCGGCGGTGGACTGGCTGGCCCAGTTCCCGCTGGTAGCTATCGCTGGCATCGTCGTCTGGCGTTGGGCTCCGTTTATGATGCTCATCCTGCTGGCCGGCATGCAGTCGCTCAGCGATGAGATTCGCGAGGCCGCCCGCATGGATGGCATCTCGGGCATCCAGGAGTTCCGCTTTATCGTGCTGCCGCACTTGAGCCGGTTCATCCAACTGGGTTCCTTGCTCGGTTCGGTCTACATCGTCCAGGAGTTCGACAGCATCTACATGACGACGCAGGGCGGACCGGGGACATCCTCCACCAACCTGCCGTTCCTGATCTACCAGGTCGCCTTCGCCAAAAAGGATGTGGGCGAGGCCTCCGCGGTCGGCGTCATGGTCGTGATCCTGACCATCATCGCTACCCGGTACCTGTTGCGCATCCTGTCGCGTCTGTCCGAGGAGGCATAAGCCATGGCCATTCGCGCGGTTGCTCGCTCGGCCGGACCCGGCATCGAGCGGGCCCCCATAGGCATCGCCGTGGCGGCCTGGGTCATCGCCCTGATCGGCTTCTTTCCCGTTCTCTACCTGGTGGCGACCAGCCTGAAAACCGAAGCCGCCGCGGTGGTGCTGCCGCCAACGTTCATTCCGTTGCCCGGCATCAATCTGGCACCGACCGATATGCCGCCATTCACTTTCGCGCCGACATTCGAGCAGTACCAGACGATCCTGGACCGCGGATTCGGGCCGTTCTTTGGGCGGTCGCTCGTGGCAGTCATCAGCTCGTCGATCGTCGTGCTCATCTTGGCAGTGCCATGCGCTTATGCGCTCGCGTTCAGGATGGTCGAAGGCTGGCAGGACACGCTGTTCTTCTTCATCTCGACCAAGTTCCTGCCGCCGGTCGGCATCATCGTGCCCATCTACATCATCATCAACAACCTGCAGCTGTTGGACAACATCGCGGCGCTCTTGATCATGTACACCGCGATGAACCTGCCCATAGCTATCTGGATGCTGCGCTCGTTCTTCGAGGAGATCCCACCCGACGTGATTCAAGCGGCGGAGGTGGATGGGGCGAACGTCATGACACTGATCACGCGCATCATCCTGCCGATGGTCACACCCGGGTTGACAGCGACGATGTTCATCGGCGCGATCTTTGCCTGGAACGAGTTCTTCTTCGCGGTGAGTCTGACGGCCACCAAAGCCGCCACCGTGCCGATGTTCATGATCGGTTTCGTCACCTCGGAGGGCCTGTTCTGGGCCAAGCTGGCAGCCGCCGGGACGATGGCCATGCTGCCAGTTGTGATCGCCGGTTGGGTTGCTCAGCGCCAACTGGTCCGCGGCCTCTCGCTGGGCGCGGTGAAGTAAAGACAAGAGTCGCCCCAAACTGACGTGGTAACCGTTCGCGATGTGGCGCGCCGCGCCGGGGTGTCCTCCAGCACGGTGTCGCACGTGCTGAACCGCACTCGGTTCGTCTCCGACGAGCTGTGTGAACGGGTGGTCACGGCGATGCGGGAGCTGGAGTACCACCCCAACGCCGCGGCGCGCATGCTCTCGCTCAAACGCTCCAACGCGATCGGGCTGATCGTTTCGGACATCAGGAACCCGTTCTTTGCCTCTGTTGCCCGCGGCGTCGAAGACGTGGCCCAGGAGAACGGCTACACCGTCGTCCTGTGCAACAGCGATGAAAACCTGGTCAAGGAGAGCGCCTGCCTCAAAACCTTGCAGAGCAGACAGGTGGATGGCGTGCTGCTGGCGTCGGCAGGCGCCGCCGATGAGCAAGTCGGCCGCCTGGTGCACGCCGGCTATCCGATCATATTGGTCGATCGCGACCTGCCGGACCTGGCGTTACCGGCGGTGTTGCTCGACAACGAGGGCGCGGCCTACGGCGCGGTCCGCCACCTGATCGATCGCGGCCACCGGCGCATCGGCATGCTCAGTGGCCGCGCTTCGATTTCCACCACCATCGAGCGCGTCGCCGGCTATCACCGCGCGCTATGCGAGGCCGGCCTGGAGCTGGATGCCGAGCTGGTGATCTCGGGTGAATCGACCAGCGAGGGAGGCGCCGCGGCGACTTCAACGCTCCTCGACCTCGATTCGCCGCCGACCGCCCTCTTTTCGGGTAACAACCTGATGAGCATCGGGGCGCTGCATGCCATCACAAGCCACGGCCTCTCCGTCCCCGAGGACGTCGCCGTGGTGGGTTTCGACGACTTCCCATTTCCGTGGTCTGATGCGTTCCGCCCGCACCTGACCACCATCGCGCAGCCGACGTATGAGCTCGGACGTCGCGCAGCCGAGATGCTCGTCGATGCGTTGAGTGCCTCGAGCCCGCCCGCGCCGCAACGCGTGGTGCTCGACGGCAAGCTGGTGATCCGCGAATCGTCGGGTGCATTTGTCCCGCGTCGCCCGCCGGCGTCTGCCGAGCCGCGCACGGCTTCTCAAGCTCACTGAGAAACCGTTTCAAAACTGAGAATGTAACAAGGACAAGACCACGGCTTTCCGTGGGGCGTTGACGACGCGCCGCTCTCTATCGTGCCAATGGAGGACACGATGCGAGGTCACGGCATGAGACTGACGCGACGACACGCCCTGGCGGCCGGAATACTTGGACTGCTTCTGACAGCACTGCTTCTGCCCGCGCTGAGCGGTGCGGCCGCGGCCAACGACGGCACCACTGCACCGCAAAACCGGAACTTCACGGTCGCAGCGGTACCCTTGCTGGTCCACGAGCAAACGGGCATTTTCGGCTTCTTGCAACAGGACTTTGCCCCGGGCGGCGTCCTCGACGGCAAGGAGGTCTACGGGTTCAACCCCAGTCAACTATCGGTCCTGAAAGGCGATCGGGTGCACGTGACGGTCGTCAATCCGACGAATGACCCGCACTCGTTCACCCTGCCGGATCTGGGTGTGAACGTGATCATCGATGGCGGACAGGCGAATGGGGTTTCGTTCGTGGCCAGCCGCGTCGGCGCGTTCACGTTCGTGTGCACGGTCGCCGAGCACCAGCCGTACATGACCGGCCAGCTGGTGGTGATGCCTCGCCCGCTCGAGTGAGCTCTTAGCCGACCGACTGGGGCTCGCACTGGTGGTACTCGCGCTTCATGCCTCGCTGATGAGCGCCTCGTGGCGTGGCTGGCTGCGTGCCAGGTGTTCGTCCGCCCAGAACCAGGTGAGGCGGCTGCCGCGCAGAACGAGCTGGCCGAAGCCGTTCCTGTGTCCGCGCGCCTCGAGCAGTCGCAGCAAGTAGCGTGAGCGCAGATAGTTGCTGTGCCACGGCTCCTCGTTGCGCCGCATGCGCCCCGCACGGACGAGGTCGTCGGCGACTACGAGCGCGGAGCGCCCCTCGCGGTGGTTATCCTGGCGTGGATTGGCCCATTCGCGCTCGTCTCCGCGCAGCAGGTAGATGGACGGAAACGCCTGGTCGGATCGTTCATACGCCTCGGGCAGGTACACCAGCACGGTGCGGGTGACGCCGAGTGCACGGCTGGCGATGGGCAGCCGGAGCAGACGCTCACTCGACACCGTGCGGCGAGACTAGGGTGTCAGGCGGTCGCGGTTGCCGGCGGCTGTATCTCATTGATTCGGGCGCGCACCGCGTTCTTCTCGTTTTCGTCGCCGCGACACCAGCGCGCGTCCAGATCGTTGAACTCCTTCCATTCATCTGGAACCGCGCTCTCGTGGAAGATCGCGTTTACCGGGCACTCCGGTTCGCACGCGCCACACTCGATGCACTCGTCCGGGTGGATGTACAGCTTCCGATCCAGATCATCTGTTTCGAAGTAGATGCAGGAGACGGGGCAGACGTCCACACACGACTTGTCCTTGGTGTCGATACACGGCTGGGTGATGGTGTAGGTCACCTTGCTGAGCACCTCCTCTGTAGAGTTGGGGGCACTACCACATCATAGTGTCAGGACGGGTGGACCAGCGGCACGACCTCGCGTCCGAACCATTCAACCTGGTCTGGCTCGTAGGCGGCCCGCCGTAGATAGACGACGAAGTAGTCCACGCCGGCGTCCACGCGATCCTGCAGATGGGCGGCGATCGCGGCTGGCGTGCCGATCATCAGCCCTGTCGCCAGTGCCGCGGGCATGCCTCGAGTGACGCGGTCGCGCGTCGGGCCGACTTCGCTTTCGCGCGCGACCAGGTAGACCTCCTCCACTGCCGTCGAGCGCACGATCGACTGGAAGTCACGCCCGAGATCGGCGCAGTGCTGCCGCAGCACGTCGAGTTTGTGTCTGATCTGCTCAGGCGTACCGCCGATGTTGCAGGCATCACCCCAACGCGCCACCAGCCGCAGGGTGACCTGCTCGCCTCCGCCCCCGATCCACAGCGGCGGATGCGGCGATTGGATCGCGCGAGGTCTGTTGATCGGCCGATTCAGGCGGTAGTAGCGACCCTCGAACGTTGGCTGGTCTTCGCTCCACATGTGATGGATGACCTCGCACGCTTCGCGAAACATGGCCATGCGCTCGCGCGTCTCGGGGAACCGCAGGCCGTAGGCGTGCCACTCGTCGGCGTACCAGCCGGCGCCAAGGCCGACGATCAGCCGTCCATGGCTGAGTGCGTCGACGGTCGACGCCATCTTGGCCAGGACCGACGGATAGCGGTAGCCAAAACACGTCACCATCTGGCCGATCTTCACGCGGCGGGTGTCACGTGCCAGGGCGGCGGTGGTTGACCAGCACTCGAACGTGCTCTCCAGCGTGGGTTCGGGAATGGTGTGGAAGTGGTCGTACAGCCACACCGAATCGAAGCCGGCGCTCTCGGCCGTCTGGGCAACCCGAGCCATTGCCTCGTACTGCTCGGCCGGATCGGCGATCTCGGTGAGATCCATCCGCCAGCCCTGCGGCACGAACACGCCAAAGCGAATCGGTCGCTCGGCAGAGGTCACGAGCTACAGCTTACGGCTCGTATGCAGCTCGAGCTCGAGCTCATCGCGTAGCGGGATGCCGTATGCGCCGGTGAGCGAAATGGACGGCTTGAGCCTGCGCCGCGAATCGTCGACGGCGCCCGCGCGCAGCGCGCACAAGCTGAATCCGCGGCGCTGGTAGAAGCGCAAGGCGTCGAGATTGTCGTTGGTCGTCACCAGCCAGATCCGATCGCCATCGGCCAGGCGCGCCTGCAGTGCCTCGAGCAGCGCGGTTCCCACGCCGTGCCGCCCGCGGCTTGCGGCGATCGCCACCAGCTCACACTCACTGGCCACGCGCTGGTACATCAGCATTCCGAGCCGATGGTCCGCATCGTCAACTGCCACCAGCCCCGGCACGCCGAGTGCGTCGATCAGCTGCCCCCGCCGCGCCTGCAATCGCCCGCCGAACATCTCGTCGAGCAGCCCCACGGCCCACGCCGCATCCATTGCGGGAGAGTAGTCTCGCACCCGAATCGCCGTCACGCCCGCCATTCTGCCCACCACGCGCGACGCTGCGCAGTGCGCTGACACGTCCTGACTGTAGTGCGGCCGTGAGCTCGCGTCACAGTTCCGCGGCGTGAGGCCGGCCAAGGCACGACTCTTGCCGGGGTCGCCCGACGCGATGGTGCGTCGCCGTCTGTTTCAATCCCAACAGCACGAGCCGGCGGGTCAGACGCGTCGAGCGCGATTCTGACACCCGCGGCAGGCGTGCCCGGCAACGCCGAGAACGGTCGCGCCCTGGTGGTCGCCAGAGGTTGTGGCGGCTGCCACACGGTACCCGGCATCCAGGGGGCCAGCGGCGTCATTGGCCCCCCGCTCAACAACGTGGCGCTGCGCCCGACCCTTGCTGGCGAATCGATCCCGAACTCGCCTGACAACATGACCCGCTGGATCATGGACCCGCCCTCGCTCAAGCCGGGCACCGCGATGCCTCGACTCGGCTTGACACAGCAGGAGGCGCAGGACGTCACCGCCTTCCTGTATAGCCAGCCGCGCAATCCGCTCCCATGAAGGGGTGAATGGTGTGGACCCCACGCTGCTGACTCCAGGCCTGTGGGACGAGCTCTCGAGAGCAATCGTAAGCCTGTCCTTGTTCGTCGGACTGGTGGTCACCGCGGCGCTGGCCTTCTTGTGCGGTCACGCGATCGTGCCCTCGCTGATTGGAACACGCGACGTGCCACCACAGGCGGGGCTGTTCCGATGGATCTTCTACCCGCTATCCGCCATGTGCCTGGTGCCGATGTTGTACGCGCTGGTGCGAGCGCTCTCGCTGATCGTCGGCGTCCTCCAGCAGTTTTTCCCGCGCTTTGTGATCTGAGATGGAGTTCGACTTCCGCCGCCTTCCGCTGGTCTTTGTGCCGGCCGGACTCCTCGCGGGCCTGGTGCTGGCGATCACGGTTGGCGCACCGGTGCTGCTGGCGAATCAACCCAGGCCCCCAGCGCAACAGCCGATCGCTTTCCCCCACAACATCCATGTCCAGGCGGTCGGACTCGAATGTGGCTTCTGCCATCGCACCGCGGCTGTCGCCGCGACAGCCGGCTATCCGGATGTGGAGCAGTGCATGTTTTGCCACGAGGTTGCCGGACGCGGAAATCCCGAGGCCGACAAGGTCCGCTCGGCGTGGACCACGCAGCAGGCGGTCAATTGGGAGCGCGTGCATCGTCTGCCAGATCACGTCCACTTCGTACACACCGCGCACATCCAGGCTGGCATCCAGTGCTCGACCTGCCACGGCAACGTGGGCGCCATGACCCAGGTCGTCCAGGTGCGCCCACTCAACATGAGCGACTGCGTGACGTGTCATCGCCAGTCCAACGCACCAACCGAATGTGCCACCTGCCATTACTGATGACGGAGGACCGCGCGGTGTGCCCGAACTGAGTCGGCGCCAGTTTCTCACCGCCACTGCCGCCGCCGCGGTCGGCGCGGTCGCGTTCACAGGCTGCGCGCCGCCCACGGAAAAAATGCAGGCCCAGAGCCGGCTGCGCGTGGCAGAAGACACGCTGACCGCCTTCGAGAATTTCTACGCCACAGCCTGCCGCCAGTGCGCCGGTGGCTGCGGCATGCTCGTGCGGGTCGTCGAGGGCCGCGCCAAGAAAGCCGAGGGTAACCCAGACCACCCGGTCAACCGTGGCAAGCTGTGCGCTCGCGGCCAGGCGGTGGTCCAGGAGCAGTACCATCCCGACCGCCTGACAGGTCCAATGCAGGCAGTGAGCGGCCGCGGCGCCGGGGGTTTCGCGCCGCTCGCCTGGAGCGATGCTCTGGACACGCTGTCCGCTCGTTTGCGCGACCTGCAGCAGGCGGGTCATGCCAATCAGGTGGTGTTGCTGACTGGGCCGCTGAGAGGTACGCGGGCGCTCCTCGCGGGAAACTTCGCTCGGGCGTACGGTGCCGAGTGGCAACAGTTGGACTTGCTGGCCGAAGCTCCACTCCGCGAGGCCGTCAGGCGCGTGTTTGGCCAGGACACGCTGCCCGATTTCGACGTTGAGCACGCCCAATATGTGCTGTCGTTCGGC
>VBGG01000197.1 GCA_005883405.1 Chloroflexota bacterium
CCCGGTGGTGTCGAACATGAAGCGCCAGACGTAGGCCGACACCACGGCGGGGACGGCCCAGGGCAGGAACATCACTCCTCGGAAGAGGTTCTTCGCGGGTAGATCCTGATTCAGGACGCACGCCATCGCGATGCCGATCACGAACTTGGTAGCAATCGCGCCACCCGTGACGAGCAGCGTCGTGAACATCGCCTTCAGCCAGGGCGAGTCCGCCGAAAAGAGCGCCGAGTAGTTGGCCAGGCCGACCCACGTGCCGGTCTTACCGATGAAGCGTTCCTGAAAGCTGAGCAGTATCGCGTCGATGAACGGATAGATCAGCAGCGCCGTCACGATGATGAAGACCGGCGCCACCAGCAGCCAGCCGAGCTGCCACTCGGGCCCCAGCACGCGGCGCAGGGTGCTCGAGCGCCTGCCGGGCGTAGCTTTGAGCGGGGCGGCGAGCGTATCCGCCATGCCTCAGGCTTTCGTCAGCTTGTTGTACGAGTCCATCATCTGCGTCTGAGCCCAGGCCTGCGCTTCCTCGATCTGCATATTGTCGTTGATGATCTTCTGCATCATGTCTGACAGCACGTAGCGCGCGTCCTGGACGTCCGCCAGCCACGCGACTGGCGCGGATGGCCATTCGCGAATACGGCCGAACTCGGCGATCTTCTTCATCTCGGCGAACTTGCTGGTCTGCCAGAACTCGGTCTTCGCGTGGTCGCGGTACACCGGCACGAAACGTCCCTCGACCGACTTCGAGATGCGCTCCAGGTTCTCAGGCTGCATGAAGAACTCGAGCGCTGACGGCGCCTGGCTGGCCAACGGCGCCTTCTTGTAATAGTTGAAGGCGATCGAGGCGCCCTCTGCGAACGCGCCCGCGCTGCCCTTGGGCGGCAATGACAGTCCGGTCTTGTCGCCCAGCTCGGTGTCGTTCACCAGCAGCCACCCCATGATCGTGGCCGGGTTCGCCGCGATCAGACCGCGACCCTTCTGGTACGTCTCGTTGTTCCATGAGGTGACCGTCTGGGCGAATGTATCTGGCGGGATGAGCTTCGCCTTCCACATGTTGACGATCGTTTCGATGCCCGGCTTGTTAGCCGCGTTCTGGATGTCCGGCACCCCCTGCTCGGTCGCCACGCGCCCGCCGTAAGCCCAGAGCGCCGTGGCGATGTTATTCATGTGATCGCCTTCATGGCCGAGCGCCATGGCGTAGGTGTAGGTGCGCGGTGGCTGCTGGACTTTGGGCCCGAGCTGAATCAGCTCTTCGTACGTGTCAAAGAAGCGCCCGCCGGTTGCCGGGCCGATCAGGTCCATGCGCCAGTGCGCAGGCCAGACGTCGATGGCGTACGGTGCGCCGATCACCGCGCCGCTGGCGACCTTGTTCGAGCTGATGCCGATCTCGTACATGCCGCCGGCCAGGTCTTTGAACTTGTCGACCAGCTCCTTGAGGTCAGCCATTTCGCCCTGACTGAACCAGTACGTGCGGTTGGCGTTGTTCAGCTCCGGCGGCTGCCCGGCGGCCAGCGCGGCCGACTCCTTGGCCAACTGCTGCGGCGAGCCCGGGATGGATTGCCACTCGACCTTGAGGCCGTGCTGCTTGCCCCATTCGGCGAAGGTGTCGCCGACGGCCTTATCGGTGATGTCGTTCCAGTTCGCGGAGAACCAGACGTTGAAGACACCGGACGTCGCAGCGGCCGGCGCGGCTGGTGTAGCCGCGACAGCAGGCGCCGTCGTGGGCGCCGGCGCGGGTGCGCCACCGGCGGGCGGACTGGTCGGCTGCGCGCCAGCGCTCGTTGCGGGGTGAGGAGACGTTGGCGGCGGCGCACACGCGGCAATTGCAAGCCCCACGGCCCACGCTTGTCTGGCCAAGAACTGGCGGCGCGAAAGGCCCCGTTGCCCGGCGTCCATACATCCACCCCCGCGGCGTGTTGTACGACCGTGCTACTCCACCCGCCACACGGGTGTCAACTAGCTCGTCAGGCGAAGACGTTGGCGGCGATGCGACGCAGCATGTCCACGCCGCGCACCTCGGTTTCAAACAGCGGCGCGATCGCGCGCACCTGGCCGTCGAAGCGATCCCAGATCGTTTGCATGTGCTCGTCCTGCATGGCGAGCCGATTGCGCACGAACTCGGCGCTTTGCTCGCCGACAACGGACGCGTCGATGCGCATGTTGACCAGCACGCCGCCGACCGGAATGCCGAACTCGTGGAACCAGTTGATAAAGCGCGTGATCACGGCGATCGGCAGCGCCTCAGGCAGCGTGACGAAGAAGAACGCGGTCTTGTCCACATCGGTCAGCAGTAGCCGCGCGTGCTCCATCCGCTGACGGAAGTCGACCAGATAGTCCATCAGCGGGTCCGCTTCTTTCTTCTTGGTGAACGACAGCATCTGCCGCAGGCTCTGCGCTTCTTCACGGCTCTTCATCATCTTGTTCACCCACAGCGAATACACCTTGCTCATGCCCAGCAGTCTGCGCGCATTCGCCGTCGGCGCGGTGTCAAACACGTACAGGTCGTACTCATCTTTGAACATGAGGTCGATCATGTTCTCGAACATTGCTGATTCTTCGAAGGCCGGATTCATCGTGGCGGATTCGACGAATTCGTCGGCACGCGTGCTGATCTCGGCGAACTTCAAGAACCACTGGATCTTGTCGCGGATCTCGCGTTTCGAGCGTTCGATGGTCTCTTTGGTGTCGATCTCGAACGCCTGGAGGTTTGGCACACCTCTGACCGGGGTGTGCTTACCAAAGACGTCCTGGTCGAGCAGGCTTGACAGGCTATGCACGGGATTGGTTGACGCCAGGAGCGTGCGTTTGCCGTTCTCGGCCTCCCAGACCGACGTGGCGCCAGCCATGACCGTCTTGCCAACGCCACCTTTGCCACCGAAGAACACGTACTTCATGCGCGGATGGGCGCCCATGAAGGCATTCATCGCCTCGGTGACGCCCGTGTCGGCGGTCACGAGTACATGATCCTCGCCAGTCGCTCGATGGCTGGCAAGCCTGTGACGTCTCGCTCCAGTTCGGGCACTTGCGCCAGCACCTGGCTGCCGAAGGTCGTATCGATCTGCGAGAGATAGCGCTTCTGCATGTCGATGCGGTGCTTCAGGTACTCGGGGATGTTCTGCTGCCCCAGCTCAGGTGGTAAGACACGGTTCACGACATAGCCCGCGATCGGTACGTCGAAGCGTGCGAACAATTCCGCGGCCTTGCGTGTGTCGAGCAGAATCATCTCCTCAGGCACCAGCACGAAGAAGAATGCCGTCTTCTGGCGATCCGTAAGGATGCGCGACGACGCGTTGATGCGGCCCTTGATGTATTGCAGCTCGTTCAGGATCTGGTCTTCTTCGGTGGCCTTCTGGCGCTTCATGACGTTGGCCACCTGTTCGTACTCGCTCATCTCCTGGCGGAGTTTGGTGATCTTGTTGATCCACTCGTCATACACCTTGGCCATCGACAGGTAGTAGAGGGCATGGCCGAGTGGCACCAGGTCGTAGATGTAGTAGTCGTACGAGCCGCTAACCACGATGTCGACGACCGCGTCGAAGATCGCCGACTCTTCCATGGCAGGCTCGGCGCTTGCCGCCTGAATGTAGTTTTCGATTTCCTCCGGCACTTCCGATAAGCCATACAGATCGAGGATCTTCTGGCGAATCTCGTTCTGATATTCCTTGATGTGACTATCCGCGTCGATCTCCTGGGCCCAAAGGTTATCCATAATCTTGACGGGCCCTTTGCCGAAGATATCCTGCTGAAAGATATCCGACAAACTCGCCTGCGGATCGACCGAGAATACGAGTACCTTCTTGCCCTGCTGCGCGAGCCAATACCCCGTTGCAGCCGAGAAAGTAGTCTTACCAAGCCCGCCTTTACCACCGAACATGATGTATTCGCGTTGCGGGATCAGTTTCGCCAGCTCAGTCATGTACTGCTATTGAGTTTCGCGCAATACCCGCG
>VBGG01000196.1 GCA_005883405.1 Chloroflexota bacterium
GTGTGCGCCAGCTCGAGGTATCTTGCATCAACCATGATCGAGGCGTCGCGGGTCGGCAACGGGCTTTGCACCTCTCCCCACGTTCGTGACGCTGCCGTCTATTGGGCGGTGTCAATCTCCAGCATCGACAGACGGAATGTCCAGCCCTCGAATGGTTCCAATGCGGCGCCAAACTCCTCCCAGGTCAGTCGCCGCCCGTCGACCACAACGTCGTAGCCCGGCCCGTCGTCCCGCCAGACGAGCCGGCCTTCGACGTCCATACCACCCATGATCCGTCCCTCGCGATGCGCGGAGCGATCGAGATACTGCTGGCTGATTGCATCCCGAAGCCTCCTGCGCAATTGATCAAACATCGAGCGGACATCGGCGTCATGCGTGCCCAGCAGCGCCAGGCGATAGCCCTCGTCGACAGCCCAGCCATCCTCCTCTGCCAGCACCTCGATCCCACCCGGCGTGCGCAGAACGCTGTAGACCATTCGGTGTTCGATGCCGTCAGGTCCGCGGAACGTATCTGGGGGTGGCGGGCCTTCCAGCCGCGGCCAGCCGGTCGCCGCGGCGATCAGCTCGTCGGCACAGCTGTGGCAGAACGGACCCTCGCCTCCGATCATCTGCCGAGCGTCACCGGTGTGGCACTTGGAACACGGCTCAAGCGGGGGGCGGTGAGTGTTCGACGGCGCTCCTGGACGGCGAGGCATCGGCTGCTAACCGTACCCCATAGAGCGAGGGAAATGTCGTCAGCACATGACGCTGAAAAAAGGCGGCTTCAAGCGGTCAGCGCAACAGCCTGAGAAATTGGGCTGGGCCCATTCAGGAAGGACGTTGATGACGGGACGCTTGACCAACGCACAGAAGCAGATGGCCTTCCGCTTGAGGCCCCACGGCTAGTCGCTCGTTGAACATCGGGCCGCGAGATCGGCTGCTCGGCGCTGATGGTGCGCGATGGGTCACGGAAGGGGTGCGGTTACACGGCCCTGCCCGCGGTCACGGCTTTGATGCCCCAGGAGGGCAGTCGTGCGCCAGAAAAATCCGCTTCGTTCGTTGTCCGCGTCCGAGCGTCGCGCGCTCGAGCAGTTGGCGCGCAGCCACAGCGCACCGGCCTTATCGGTGGCAAGAGCGCGTGCGCTGCTTGCGGTCAGCGACGGCAGTTCATATACGGAAGCCGCGCAGTTGGTGGGACGAGCGGTGGGAGATTCGATCGCCCAGTGGGTCGCGCGCTTCAACCAGGTCGGTCTGGCAGCAGTGGAACGGCAGGCCGGTGGACGTCCACCCACCCAATATGGCGCAGGGGAACGAGATCGGATTCTGGCGGAGTTTCGGCGTCGGCCGGATCGCGAGCGGGACGGCACGGCGACCTGGTCATTGAACACCTTGCAGCGTGCCCTGCGGCGCGCGCCGGATGGCCTGCCCAAGGTCAGCACGTACACCATCTGGGCGGTGCTGCACGATGCCGGCATCACCTGGCAGCGTGACCGGACCTGGTGCGACACCGGGCTGGCTATCCGCAAGCGCAAGCGTGGCGAGGTCAAAGTCCAGGATCCGGACGCCAGCGCGAAAAAAGGCTGATCGAGCAGGCTTACACCGAGGGGGAACGCATGGGTTTGGCGGTGTGGGGCATGGACGAAGCTGGCCCTTACCAGGCGATCCCCCAGCCAGGCGTGCACTGGCAGCCCATCGGCCGGCCTGCTCGTTACCCACATGAACACGTTCGTCATGGCATCGCCAAAATGCTGACGCTCTTCCACCCAGCCTCCGGCCAGGTGCGGGTCAAGGGCGTCACGAGTTGTCCAAACGTGATCCTGCACGCTTGGCTGGAGGCGGAGTTGTTGGCCATCCTTGATGCTCTACCTACTCCAATCGTTCTGTTGCCGGAGGACGAGAACCGAGCGGCATGGGAGCGCTGGCAGGCTGGCCTGACTGTCAAACCAACCTTATGCGACGAGCTGCCACCACTGCGGATGCTCCTGGTGATGGACAACCTGGCTGGACACCTGACGGCGTGCTTTGTGGTGTGGTTGTTCAAACACGGGATTATGCCGCTGTACACACCGCTGAGCGGATCGTGGTTGAACATGACCGAGTCCATCCAGCGCATTGTGGCCGGGCGTGCGTTAGCGGGGCAGACCCCAGCCAACTCGGCGGAGTTAATCGAATGGCTTGAGGCGACCGCCCGCGCATGGAACGCCGACCCGACCCCATTCGAATGGGGCGGCAAACGTCAACTTCGTCGGCGACGCGCCTATCTCCGACGCCATCCACTCGGCGGATCCGGAGCATGTACGCGTAGACCAATTCGCCGTCGACTCCGATTCACGGAACAATGGCGACATTCCGGTCAAGTGACCCACTAGCCACGGATGGGCGGCTGCTGGCCAGCGCGGGCTTGGATGGGGCGGTCCGGGTGTGGGCAAGGGACAGCGGACGGTTGCTGGCGACCCTGCAGGGCCACACTGGGCCCGCCTGGGGCGTGGCGATGTCCGCTGACG
>VBGG01000025.1:0-4232 GCA_005883405.1 Chloroflexota bacterium
TGTGTCTCCTGGGTTATTCGAGAGACACAACGCCTACGAGCAGTGGTCTTTCCTCACTCACCGCCGGGTATCAGCGGCGTCTCCCATTCCACGATAGACGGATGAATTGCGCGACGACACCACGGAAAACCCTAGTTTTGGCACATCGAGACAGGGTCTTTATCAGGATCAACGCGGTCAGTGTGAGCGCGGAACAATCTTTAAGGCTTTCTGATTATCTTTAAGTACGGAGAAAGTAGTACTCAGGTAGGAGTTTTTCCTACGGAAGCTCCTAACTGTTGGCTAATCAGTACAAAATCCGCTCGCCCCCCACGCGTGGTCTTGACAATACGCGGCAGACCGCGGCGGCTCGACCTGCCGGCCCTGGCCCGGGCGCGCGAGTTCCTGGACAGTCGGCAGACCGTGGTGCGCTCAGCCGAGCTCGAAACCCTGACGGGTCTGAACCGCTATGCGCTGACGCGACACTTCCGCGCGGTCTACGGGACAAGTCCGTATCGCTACTCACTCCTGCGCGGCCTGATTTCGCGCGAGACGGCCTGCGGCGTGGGGAGCACATTGTCCACATGGCCCTTGCGGCGGGCTTCGCCGATCAAGCGCACTTCACCCGCATGTTCGCATCGACCTACTGCATGCTCGACTCGCGGCGGGCAGCGTCGCCGTCATGGCATCTCATGACCGTTACGCCTGCTCCCCGGGCGGTGTGGCGTTCACCGGGCGGCCGAGGAAACTCGGACTTGCCGACGAGCACCCAATGGATGACGTGCTGATCGCGATGCTGTTCCTGGAACTGCGCCCCATCACCCGCGCTGACGCTCTGACAGCGGAGCTACAGGCCGCGCTCCGCATCGTCGTTGGCACCTTCGCGGTGCCTGTTGGATGCGGTCGGGCCTCGCGCCAACGCTGCAGCCTTATCCGACTGCCTGGGCTATGGGCCAACGGGCCCGGGGTTGGCGCGCCGAGCAGAAGCACCAGGACCAGCACGACGATTGCGACCTGCCGTCGCGTAGTCATCCGGGGCGTCGCAATCCAAGGCTCATCTCACGCAGTGGGACGAGCCACAGCCCATTGATCGGTGCTCGCCCCGATGCGCGCCCTAGCCTGGCGCGCAGGCGGCGGAGCAGCGCTTGCGGTAGCGCCACCCCAATCAGCCAGGCTGAAGAACCCGCGACAAGCCCGCTGGGGCCGCCGAGCATCAGCCCGCTGGCGGCGAGCAGCGGCAAAAGCCCCACCGCCACCACAAGGTGCGGCACCCGCAACCGGGTTGAAATGCGCGGCAGGAGCAGCAGATTCAACCAGGCTACGGCCGCGATGACGCCCACCAACGCTGCCAACCACACAACGAACGTGAGCAGCAGGGCGAGCACGACCATTCCAGCCAGCAGCCAGATCAGCGCACGCCAGCCCGAGACGACCATCACGGTCCGAAGTATCGCGCGCCTGGAGCCGACGGGCAGTAATTCCCCAGCGGGGACGAGAGCGCGGGCCAGGCGGCCTGGGGGGAGCCAGCGGTTCTGGGGCGAACGGGGGCCGAGCCACTGCACGAACTTGCTGGCGGGCATGGGTTGGCTGAGGTGTAAGCCCTGGGCCCTCGTCGCTGCTGAGGAGGCCGAGGAGGTCTCAGGTGGCCGCTCGTAACCCAGGGCCAGGCCTTTGACCAACCCCAACGCGCTCGCGAAGCCGGGATCATTCTGTCAGCGAAGGACAACCTCGAGCCCCGCGCACTGTTCGCGGACGGCGGCATGTACCTGAGCCCACTCGCGCTTGCTCGCATCACCACCTCAGGCCTGGCTCAACTCGACCGGAGCGGGATCTTATTTGCCATTCTCAGCCCGGTTTGCCCTGTACGGCAGCGGTCACGACCGAGAACACGAACGATGCGATCATTCCGACGGAGACCGTCAACTCGGCGAGGCGCCCGACCAGCAGGCCAACGGCCGCGCCCAGTCCACTGCGGAGCGCGCGCCCGGCGGCCTGGCCGGCCAGCAACTCGAGCGCGACTGCTCCGAGGAACGGACCGATCAGCAACCCGAGGGGCCCGCCGAGGACGAGGCCCACGAGCAGACCGAGCATGGCCCCGAGCGCTCCAGCGCGGGAACCCCCAGCCGCGCGGGCGCCGAACAGGTTGGCCAGGGAACCGAAGAGAATGGCGGCGCCGCCGATCAGTGTGTACAGGACCAGGTGGCCCGGACCGATGCCGGCGCCCAAACCGGTGGCGAGAGCGTACACGTACACGCCCGCCAGGACGAGCGGCAGGCCAGGCAGAAGAGGTACGACCGCGCCAAGCAGACCGACGAGCATCAACAGCATCGCGACGGCGAACCAGCCGATAGCCATACGCCATCCGTAGGCGCAAGGGCCAGGCCCGCGCGCAGGATCTGGCCGCGGCTCAGGGGTGGTTCTAGACTGGGCCTGGGTGAGGCGATGGCAGTCCAACTGACGCGCCGACGATTCACGACAGTCGAGTACGAGCAGTTAGGCGAGAGCGGCATCCTCGGCGAGGATGACCGCGTCGAGCTCACCGACGGCGAGGTCCTGGAGATGAGCCCGATGGGCCGGCGCCACGTCGCCTGCGTCCTGCGCCTCGAGCGCCTGCTCGGCGAGCGGTTTCGAGACGTGGCTCTGGTCTCGATCCACAAACTCCATGGTGTTACCGCCGTACGATGAGCCCCAGGAAGGCGGCGAAAACCTCGATTAGGAAGTTGTGTGCCTGCCGCCTTCCTAGGGCCAGTCTGTCACAGAAGTGCGGCCGACTGCGTCTTGTGCCGAAAAGCGGCTTGTCGGCCGAACTTCTAGCCGGACGTGGCGTTGCTAGCGCCGCGTGCCGACTTCTACGCGTCGGGGCTGCCGGGCGCGGCTGATGTGCTGCTTCTGGTGGAGGTGGCCGATCGGTCCGCGCGGTACGACCGCGAGGTCAAGCTCCCCCGCTATCGGCAAGCTGGCATCCGCGAGGTGTGGCTGGTCGACCTCGAGCACGATCGACTGCTCGCGTACCGTGATCCCGCGAGCGACGGTTACCAGGTCGTGCAGACCGTTCGACGGGGCGAGACGCTCACGCCGCTCAGCTTCCCGGATCGGCCCGTCGCAGTGAGCGACATCCTTCCCTGACGCCCTGGAACACTGCCGAGCCTCTTCCTCCACCGCGTAGCGGCCGCAGCGGTTGTGCGTAGGCGGCGGGGGAGCAGCGGCACGGACGGCAGCTTGCGGTGGCGGTGGACAAGCGGTGCGAGCGCCACGCACGAGCCGGGTAAGAGAGGATTACGCGGCGGCGGGCAGCCAGCGATTCTGTGGCGAGCGGGGGCCGAGCCACTGGACGAACTCGCTGGCGGGCGTGGGTTGGCTGAGGTAGTAGCCCTGGGCCACGTCGCAGCCGAGGAGGCCGAGCAGGTCCCAGGTGGCCTGGTCTTCGACGCCTTCGGCGACCACGCT
Organism: Chloroflexota bacterium; assembly: GCA_005883405.1. Lineage (GTDB taxonomy): Bacteria > Chloroflexota > UBA6077 > UBA6077 > CF-72 > CF-72. The sequence goes on from VBGG01000025.1 coordinate 3,427, forward strand.
CAGGCCCAGGTCGTGCGCCAGGCCGATCGTCGAGCGCACGATCGTGGCGTCACCCTCATCCCTGGCCATGGTGCCCACGAAGGACTTGTCGATCTTCAGCTCGGCAACCGGGAGCCGTTTCAGGTAGGCCAGCGACGAATAGCCGGTGCCGAAGTCGTCGATGGCCAGCCGCACGCCGGTGCTCGCCAGGCGAACGGCGGTTTCGAGAGCCCGGGTCGGCTCGGACATCAGGCCGCTTTCGGTGATCTCCAGCAGCAAACAGTCCGGGGTGGCCTCCCACTTGCGGAGCATGTGCTCGAGCGCGGCCGGCAGCTCAGGGTCGTGCAGATCGCGCATCGACAGATTGACAGCGACAGTCAGCTCGAGCCCCGCCTGGCGCCAGGCCCAGGTCTGCCGCAGCGCTTGATCGAGCACCCGGCGCGTCAGGGGGCGGATCAGACCAGTCTGCTCGGCCAGAGGTATGAACTGATCCGGCGCGACCAGCACGCCGTCTGCTCGGCGCCAGCGCACGAGCGCCTCGACGCCCACCAGCCGGCCGGTGTCGAGCGCCACCTTCGGCTGGTAGTGCAGCACCAGGTCGTTACGGTCGATCGCCTGCCGCAGCTCGCCGAGCAGGGCCAGGCGCTGCGGACTGTGCTGGTCCAGCTCGGCGGTATAGACCGCATAGCCGTCGCCCGAGCGCTTCGCGACGTACATCGCCACGTCGGCGTGGCGCAGCAGGGAGGTCGCGTCCTCGCCATGCGCCGGGTACACGGCGATGCCGATGCTCGCACCGACGTCCAGGTCGTGCTGGTCGACCGTGAAGC
>VBGG01000025.1:4275-34448 GCA_005883405.1 Chloroflexota bacterium
TTTGCGACGGCAGCGCCTGGACGAAGCGTGCCCCGGCCTGCGGCAGCAGCATGTCGCCATAGTGGTGCCCGAGCGTGTCGTTGACCTCCTTGAAGCGATCCAGATCGACCACCAGCAGCGCCAGGCCACGGCCCGTCTCGCTCGCCGTCGCGATGGCTTGCTGAATTCGGTTCAGCAGCAGCGAGCGATTGGGCAGCCCGGTCAGACGGTCGTGAAGCGCCTCGTGCTCTGCCTGGCGCAGTTGATCGTGCAGCGCCGATTGCGCGCGCCACGCCTGCTCCCGCAGGTGGCTGGCCAGAATGCCTGTTAGCGCCAGGAACCCCGAACGCAGCAGAAACGGGCCGTCCGGTGCTTTGCCCGCCAGGCGCAGCTCGAGAAGGTCACATACGACAAAGATGGCGGAGCCCGCGGCCGTCGGACCGTACCCGTAGCGCATGGCCGCCGCGATCGTGACCGTATACAGGAGGAAGTAGAAGGGGGTGTCGAACCCGCCTCCCAAACTGATCATCGCCACGTTCAGCAGGCCATCGCCGAGCGTGGTCAGGTAGCCGCTGGTAAGCAGGCCCGGGCGTCGCCACAGCGCCGCCTGGACGAACAGGTTGTACACGGCCGCACCGCCGAGCACGCCATAGGCGGCCACCAGGCGGTGCGTCTCCAGGTTGAGGAGCTGCAGCGCGGGCGCCATCAGCACGATGCCCGACCATCTCACCGCCACGAGCCGCCACTCGCTCTCGAGCGAGCCCGGCAGATCGCGCGGGGGCGCCCACAGGCGCAATCTCATGTGCATCGGCCGAGCGTTGTCCGAACAAAGCATCGGCCGGCGGGCGGGGGCGCATTAGACAGAGAACTGGGTCAGCGACAGCACATTACCCTCGGGATCCCTGAACCAGGCCACGCGCGAGCCGTCTTGGGTCGTCCAGATGCCCAGGTCATCCTGGTCCATCCAGCCGTAGCGCTCGAACTGGACGCCTCGCTCGCCGAGTTGGCGGGCGACGGACTCGATGTCCTCAACCTGCCAACCAACGACGGTGCGGTCCAGCGGCGTGAGCGCCTCGACCTTGGCCACGCGCAGCATCGTGCCGTTGGCGTCGAAGACCAGCGCATACTCCTCGTCGCTACGCAGGGGTAGACCGAGCACGTCGCGGTAGAACGTCTTTGCTCGCTCGGGCGCGGCGGTCGCCACGAACGCGATCAGGGCGCTGGTCGCGAGCACCTGGCAATGGATACCGCTCACCGCGACTGCCGCACAAGGGCATAGCGGGACGAAGGAACTGGAGCGACACACGAGCCAGAGCGCGCGCATGCGGTTGTTCCTGGCGTCGGCGCGCTATCAGAACGGACAACTGCGCGTCGTCTCGAGCCTGCCCGACGGCAATCAAGGCGTCGCCGCCGCCCAGACGGTCTTCGCCGACGTCATCGTCCAGGCCCAACTGTCGATGAGCGAAGGCGCCGACGACGACCTGTACGGCCTGTTCGTGCGCTCACCGTCGTCGGACCTCTACTACACCTTTGCCACCTCACCCTCGGGTTATGCCTTCATCAGCATGTTCGAGGGCGAGGACGTGCCGCTCGTCTCTGGCCCGCTCGATCCAGACTTGCACTTCGCGTATGGACTGGGCCAGCCGAACATGTTCTCGGTGGTCGCCCTAGGAAGGCGGCCGACAACCTCGATTAGGAAGTTGTGTGCGTGCCGCCTTCCTAGGGCCAATCTGTCACAGAAGTTCGGCCGACTGCGTCTTGTGCCGAAAAGCGGCTTGTCGGCCGAACTTCTAGGCCCGAGCCTGACGTTCATCCTCAACGGCAGGCTGGTGAGCTCTGAGATCGTCGACGATCGGCACTTCGACGGCTTTCTCGGCTTCTACGTGCATCATGGCCGGCGCTCGGCGCTCGCTGAGCTGACAGCTGACTGGATCCAGGTGCGCGGCGTCTTTCCCCCGAGCTAGCCAGCTACGATGGAGCCTCGTATGGCTCGAATTGACGATCGCATGCGCGAGCTCGGCATCAGCCTGCCGCCAGCGCGCGCGCCGATGGCGAACTACGTTCCTGCCCGCCGCGTCGGCAACCTGGTCTACACGGCGGGCCAGGTCTCGGGCACGGCCGAGCGTGAGATCAAGGGCAAGTTGGGTGATGGCCTGGACGTCGAGCAGGGGCGCGAAGCCGCGCGGGTGTGCGCGCTGAACTGCCTGGCGGCCTTGCTCACGGTGGTCGACTCGCTCGATTCCGTCAAGCAGCTGGTGCGCGTGGGGGCGTTCGTGAACAGCGCCGCGGGCTTCAACCAGCAACCGGCCGTGGCCAACGGGGCATCCGACCTGTTCGTCGAGCTCTTCGGCGACGCCGGCCGACACGCGCGCACCGCCGTCGGGGTGAACGAGCTACCGGCTGGCTTCGCGGTCGAGGTGGAGTTGATCGCCGAAGTTTGACGGTTTGGCCAGGAATTTCTATCCTCCTGCGCACGGCATAGGAAAGGTAGCGAGTGGTGCCGATAGGTCCCTGGGAACTCGTCATCATCCTGATCATCGTGGTGGTGATCTTCGGGGCGGGCCGCCTGTCGCAGATCGGCGGCGCCATGGGCAAGAGCGTTCGCGAGTTCCGCAGCGCAGTGCATGACGAGCAGCCGGCCATCGAGGCGCCGGCGACCCCGACAACCCTTCCCGCGGTTCCCGACGTCAAGTGCGCGGCGTGTGAAGCGTCGAACCCTGCAGGTCAGAAGTTCTGCAGCGCGTGCGGCGCGGCGCTCGCGACGCCGGTGAGCGTGAGCGGCCCGGGCGCGGTCGAGATGACGTGCCCGTCATGCGCCACCGTCAATCCGCCTGGCCAGCCGTTCTGCGGTCAGTGCGGCACGCGGCTGACGCGCGCGGCCTGAAACCCACCTGCCGAACACGGCGCTGATCTTCGCCGGCGGGCGAGCCACGCGCCTCGGCGGCGTCAACAAGGCGCTGCTCGATGTGGGAGGCAGGACGATCGTGTCTCGGATCCTCGAGTCGCTCCGTCCACTGGTCGATGAGGCCGTGCTCCTCACCAACGACGCGGATCTGGCGCAGGTCGGCGACGTGCGCCTCGTGCTCGATCCGGGGCCGCACGCGGGCGTGCTGCCGGCCCTCGCGACAGGGCTGGAAGCGGCGACGGGCGACGTGTGCCTGGCGGTCGCGTGCGATATGCCCTTCGTCTCCGGCAGCCTGTTCCGTTACCTGCTGGCGCTACGCACAAGTGCTGGAGCGGACGTGGTCATTCCGCGCACAAGCGACCTTCTCGAGCCGATGCACGCCGTCTATCGGCGCCTGACCGTCCTGCCGGCGATCCGCGCGGCGCTGGCGCGCGGCGAGCAGCGTATGATCAGCTACTTTCGAGACGTGCGCGTTCGCGAGGTCGGCGAAGATGAGTGGCACGCGCATGACCCGAGCGGCCTCGCCTTCTTCAACGTGAACACGCCCGACGACCTGGCCGAGGCGCGTCGCCTCGCGAAGGCGCAGGACAGCTGATGGATCAGTTCTCAGGACACGGTCGGGGCGCGCGGAGCCGCATGACCGCCCCGAGGAGATCGTCCAGCTCGAACGGTTTGGCCAGAACGCCCTGGGCGTCGATCTCGCGTGCCCAGCGTCGCGCGTCGGCAGCGGCGGTCATGACGACAACCGTCAAGTTCAGGCCGCGCTCGCGAACCGCCCGCATGAAGCCCCAGCCATCGAGCACGGGCATGCGCATGTCGAGCAGTACGAGTGATGGCCAATTACGGTCGACCAACTCCAACGCTTCGGCGCCGTTGGTGGCGGTTATGACCGGGAATCCCTCGAAGTCGAGGGCCTCGGAGACGGTAGCCAGGATAGTCGGATCGTCGTCGACAACGAGGATGGGGGCCTCACTCACTGGATCACCTGTTCCGACGCGGTGTCGGCGGGTTCCGCTACGGCATCGAGGACGGGCAGCGCGACGAAAAACGTGCTGCCGACACCTGGCGTGCTTTCCACCCAGATCCTACCCCCGTGCTGCTCGATGATGCCGCGCGCGATACACAAGCGGCTGGTCATGCGCGGGTATGCCGATGCCCTCGTCTCGCACGCTGAGCCGCGCCTCGCCATCGTCGCACCATACTTCGACGATCACGGGCAACGGTGGCTGGCTGTACTTCAGCGCATTTTCGACCAGATTGATGAGTGCCTGTTCAAAACGGGGCGCGTCCAGCTCGGCCACGACCGACGAGTCCGCTCGAAGTTTGACCCGCTTCCAAAGAGCCGCCTCGCGCTGGATCACTGAGCGCACGAGAGCTGCCAACTCAACCTGTTGACGCTCGCCGATCAGGCTGCCGTGCTCGAGGCGCGAAACGTCGAGCAGCTCCAGAACCAGGCTCTTCAGCCGCTGACTCTGCTCGAGTAGCCGCTCCAGACCCGCGGGGTCAGGCGGGGCGGACGGATCGCGCTGGGCACGGCGGCGCATGATCTGGGCCTGGGTGACGATGCCCGTCAACGGCGTCTTGAGGTGGTGCGCAGCCGATGAGAGGAAGTCTTCCTTGAGACGCGTCGCTTCCTCACGCGCGCGCACCTGGGCGGCCTCGTCGACGAGCAAACGGTTCTCGAGTGTCATGGCAACATGGTCGCCCAGCAATTGGATCAGCTCCAGGTCGCTGCTGGCGAACACCGGCGCGCGCGGTGCGTACACCAGGAGCACGCCCAGGCGTTTGCCGTAGGCAGTGACGGGCGCCGCGAGAATGGCGCGTGCGTTGTAAAGCTCGACCAGGGCAGCGCTCGGAGCATCAGCCCGCTTGAAGCCCGTGACGAGCGTCGGCCGCTGCTGCTGAAACGAGTGAGGCAGGCTCGGCAAGGCGACCGCGTCATCATCCGCAAAGATCTTCAGCTGAGCCGCGTCGGGGTCCCACAGAGCGATCTTGGCGCCTGAAGCGCCAAGCGCGTCGGCCGCGCCGCGCTCGAGATCACCCACCACGTCGCGCATGTCTGGCAGGCGAGCCAGATTGGCAGCGCGCGCCAGGAATGCGCGCACCTCTGGCTCCTGCCAGGCGCGCCGCAGCCACGTCGGCGGTGCGAAACTCACGAAATAGCAAATGCCCGAGCCGACGCCAAGGGCTGCGCCGACTTCTTCGAGCGGCGGTGCCAGGCTGGGCACGACGATGCCCACGCCGGCGATGATCAGCGCCATCGCGAGACACCATGAACCAGCGGCAGCGGCCTGCATGCGACGCCGTGTCACGCCGCGTGAGCGGCTCGCGTGACGCGCAAAGGCCCACGCGTCGTAGGCAATGACCGCGACCAGGTAGAGCACCAGTGCGAGCGCCACACCAGCCGAAATCGAACCTGGGGCGAAGACAATCGCCGCGATCGAGGCCAACATGCCCAGCTCGACAGCGCGCAGCAGCACCGGCGGCACGTGGCTGAAGTCGTTCACAAGCCGCAGCAGCAGGTAGCCGAGCGCCGCTGCCGCGGCTGGAATGAGCTCCTCGTTGACCCAACTGGGCACGTCGAGATGGAACTTTTCCGTCAGCGTGGTCGCGACGATGACGATCGCGGTAGCCCCGAAGAACAGCGTCATGTCGATGTGAGCCCGCGTCGGGCGACGTACGGTCCGCGCCAGGACCACGGCGAACACGAATAGATACAGCAGCCAGCTGAGGTACTGGAGCTGCTCGAGTCCGCTCACGCGCAAGTCCTAGGAAGGCGGCCGAAAACCTCGATTAGGAAATTGTGTGCCTGCCGCCTTCCTAGGGCCAGTCTGTCACAGAAGTTCGGCCGACTGCGTCTTGTGCCGAAAAGCGGCTTGTCGGCCAAACTTCTTGGCCGCGGCCGAAAACCATTGTGCTCGTCACGTTTGGCGGCCGCGTCCCTAGACCAGTCTGTCACAAGAAGTTCGGCCGACTGCGACTTGGGCCAAAGAGCGGCTTGTCGGCCAAACTTCTAGTGGCGCTCGGCAGTGCTGTTCGCGCTACGGCCGAAGCCGTAGCGTGCGGCATCAGGTGGATTCCCGTTCGCCAGCCGGTTCGCCTTCGTGTTCGGCGACCTTCGGCGGCAGCACGATCGCGAGCACCTCTTCTGGCGGATCCGTCACCTTGTACCTGGCAACGACCGGCAGATCGCTTACGTGGATCGCGCCGTGGAGGTCGCGGATGGCGCTCACATCGACCTCGATGACGTCGGGCAGGTCCGCGGCACGCGCGGCGACGTGTAGGTCGCTGCGCGGATGGGTCATGACGCCGTCCATCTTGGTGACGGCGATCGATTCGCCGATGAAGCGTACGGGCACGGTGCTGACGACCGATTCCTCCATCGAGACGGCCTGGAACTCAACGTGCAGCAGTTGCCCCGAGCGCGGATCGCGCTGAATCTGCTTCATGAGTGCCGTCTCGGAGCGACCGTCAAAAGCAATGCTGACAACGCCGGTGCGGCCACCATGCGTGAGCAGATGCTCGAGCGCGCGTGAGGGAGCCTGAATCGCGCGCGAGTCGCCATGGCCGTAAATGTTGGCGGGGATAATCCCCTGGCGACGCAACCGCCGCACGTGTTTGCCGAACACGGCGCGTTGCTCGGCCTTCAGCTCAAGACGGGCAGGCATACCTGGAGAATGAGTATACGTTTCAGAGACGGCAGACGCGGGCGGCCAGGACAACGCCGCACGCGCCAAGGCTGGTGACCATGACGTTCACATCGCCGATCTGGAGGGGCCGCGGAACCTGGACGGCCGCGGCTACGACCTGGCCAAGGCTGGCGGCGAGCAGACCCAGCAGCGCGTACCAGGCCAGGCGCGAGACGTCGCGGCCGACGAGCATGAAGCAGGCGGCGCCATTGATGACTCCGAGCAGGCTAGCGAGGACGAGCCAGGGCGGCAGGAGCGCGAGGAGGGCCGGCAGCCAGATCACGCTTCCAAGGCTATGCGCGTATTGGCGAGGCGTCAATGCCGCCCGCGTTCGTTCGGGCCTTTTGGGACCGCTCCCACGGCATATGCCGAACTCCCAACATATTGACTGATTGTCAATATGTCAGCCCCCGGTGCTGCGGGGGTTGGTAGTATTGACTGGAAGTCATTGAAGGACCAGCCTGGCCAGCGCGCTGTCGAAGAGCTGGAAGCTGAGGCGATCGCGCTCGCCTTCGGCGCCATGGTACGCGCGCTGCGGCTTCAGGCAGGGTTGTCGCTCAATGCGCTCGCCCGCGGCGCGGGGGTCGACCCCGCCTACATTCACCGCATAGAGGCACGTGCGGGCAAGCGGCCGCCTCTGCCGCGACGCGCGGTGGTGCTCTCGATTGCGGCGGCGCTTCGTTCGGATGCGCGCCAGACCGAGCAGCTGCTCGCGTTGGCTGGCCATGCGCCGGCGGTGCTGCTCGAGCTGGGCGGCTGGGACAACACCCTGGCGAGCGTCGCCGAGCTGCTGGCCGATGCGTCGCTCAGCGGGCCCGCCAAGGCAGAGTCTCGCGAGATCGTACGCATCCTGGCACGCCGCTGGGCGCGGCCAGAGCCGAAGCTAGAATGACGGTGGCCCGATGCTGGCGCGCTTCGAGCGACTCGTGGAGCAGGCCGTTGAAGGCAGCCTGCGACGGGTACTTCCAACACATCTTCAGCCAGTACAGCTGGCCAAGGCCGCGGCGCGGGCGATGGAGGAGGCCCAGATCATCGGCGTGCGCGGCGCCGAAGTGCCCAACAGCTACGAGCTGCGCGTCGCGCCGGCAGACATGGAACGCTTTGGCGACTACACCAGCACGCTGTCGCACGAGCTGAGCCGCTATCTCGTCGACTACGCCCGCGAACGCGGCCTGCGGCTGGTGGCTGAGCCGCGCATCGAGCTGCTCGAGGACGAGGCCGTGCGACCAGGCAGCGTGCGCGCGCAGGCTCGGTTCGTCGACCTGGCGCCGGCGGTGCGGAACGAGGTTGACGCGGCACTGGAAGGCACGCGCCGCCTGCGCCTGGCTGACCTGGCTGGCGCGCACGCGGCGCCCCACGCGGTCGCTGATCGACTGTGGCTGGTCGATTCGCTCGGGCAGCGGGTGCCGCTCGAACCTGCCGCCGGCATCGTGCGACTCGGTCGAGCCGCCGACAACGACGCGATCATCGCCAATCAGCGTGTGTCGCGCTACCACGCCCAGCTCCGCTGGGTTGAGTCGACGTGGCTGCTGTACGACCTCGACAGCACCAACGGCACGTGGGTTGACGAACAGCGGGTATTCCCGTCTCAACCGCATGCCCTGGGTCTCGGCGCGGTGTTGCGATTGGGCGACCACGAGCTGCGAGTCCGCAGCGAATGAGCGACAGATGAGCTGCGACGCCGCGCGAATGGGCGACCGACGTGGACCTGCTTGACCTGTTGATCCTGGCGCTACGCATTGCGCTGGTAGCGCTGCTCTACCTGTTTCTGCTCGTCGTGATGCGCACCGCCGCGCGCGGGCTGCGTACAGTGCCGCGCGTGGCGCCAACGCCTGTGGCGCTGCAGCTCGTGGTGGTCGAGCCGGGCGGAACAACGCTGCGCGCCGGGCAAGCGATCGAGGTCCGCGACGGGGCGACGCTCGGGCGTCAGCAAGCCGAAGTCACGCTGGCCGACCCGGCGGTGTCCTCGGAGCACGCGCGCATCAGGCGCATCGGGCGCGCCTGGGTGGTCAGCGACCTGGGCAGCACCAACGGCACTCGGGTCAACGATGCGCAGGTAAACGGCGAGGTACCGCTGGCGCATGGCGACGTGCTGACGCTGGGCAACGTGCGTTTGCAGGTGGTCGCGCGCTGAGACGGCTGAGGCGTCATACTGGAAGCCACCAGGTAAAGGGACCGCCAGAATGCAGGACTACAACGTCGAATCGAGCACGCTGCAGCTGATCGTGGACCAGCTCGAAGAGCTCATAGTTACGGTCGTGGAAGAGATCCGCGAACGGCCAGGGGTGGCGGTCGCCATTCTGGCCGGGGTGGTGGGCGCCACCGTTGGTGGCATGCTCGCGGCGCGAGCCGGGCGTCGCCGCGCCTCGCCGCCTGCCCGGGTGGCTCGCCAGGCACGCGGGCTGGGCGAGGCCGCCGATCTCGTCGGCCTGAGCGTGAGACTGTTGCAGAACCCGATCGTGCGCGGCATGGTGCTGGCCGCATTCGAGCGGCAGCTCAGCCGCCGCGTTCCCTTCCAGGGCTGAAACGCGAACACACCCGCGAAAAATGTAGAACATCTGTGCGACTGCTGGTACACTGGCGCTAGCAGCCGTGATCACGATCAGCGCCGAGATTCTGGCTACGTCCGGAGCGAGCCAGTTCGCGGCGCTGGCATTCAGCGGCGAGACGGTCGTTGGGCAGCTCGAAGGGCGGGTCGGCGAGGCGCAGGCCGTGCGCAAGCTCGGCGAGCTGGCAGACGGCGCTCCGATCGTCACCGACGCCCCGCGGCGGGCGGCTGAGCTGCTGGGGCGCGCCGACGCGCGAGCGCCCCTGGTGTGGGATGTGCTGGAGCTGGCGGCGCTGCTTGTGCCAGCCTGCCCCGGCGGCGGGCTCGAGCGCGTCACCAGTTTCTTCGGCATCGTCGCCGACGGGGCCGGCCTGGTTCGCCAGGCACGCCGCGCGCTCATGCTGTTCGAGCTCCTGCTGGTGCTGCTCGACCGTGTCGACAGCCAGACGCTGCTGCATGTAACGCGGCTCGCGGCAGGCCTCGACTGGCCGCTGCGCGCGCTGTTCAACCAGCTTCAGCAGCGCCGGGCGCTGTCCCCGCTAGAAACAGGCGCGCTCGCGGCGGGCACACCCATCGGCGGCTGGATCGCGAACGGCGCGCCCGCGCGCCGTCGCCACGCAGAGCGTGTCGACCCTGATGCAGCGTCGCGGCCGCCACCGCTCGAGCCTGCCGAAGTGGCACGCCGCCTGGCGCCCGACGCTGATATCGCCCGCGCGCTAGCTGGTTATGAAGCGCGCCACGAGCAGGTCCGGATGGCGCAGCTGGTGGCGGATGCGCTCAGCGGAGGGGGTCAGCTGCTGCTCGAAGCAGGCACCGGCACTGGCAAGGGTCTGGCCTACCTGCTGCCCGCCGCGCTCTACGCGGTGCGCGCCAGGCGGCGCGTGGTGGTCTCGACGGCCACCACGAACCTCCAGGACCAGCTGTTCGAGCACGACCTGCCGCTGGTACAGAGCGGCCTGGACGGCGAACAGCCGCTGCGAGCCACAGTGCTCAAGGGGCGTGGCAACTACCTGTGCCTGCGCCGCTGGCAGACGCTGCTCCACGCGGGCGACCTGTCAGCGGCCGATCGCATGCTGCTGATCAAGACGCTGTTCTGGCTGCCGCGGACGACCACGGGCGATCGGGCTGAGCTGCGTCTCTCGGCGGCCGAGGACGAGGCGTGGCAGCGCCTGAGCGCGGTGGCCGAGGCGTGCACCCCGCTGCGGTGCACGTACCACCGCATCGGCGTGTGCTTTCTCGCGCGGGCAAGACGGGCGGCTGAGGAGAGCCACGTGGTGATCGCGAATCATGCGCTGCTGCTGTCCGATATGGCCAGCCGCAGCCGCGTGTTGCCAGATGCCGACGTCCTGATCGTGGACGAAGCGCACCATCTGGAGGACGAGGCGACGCACCAGCTGGGCTGGCGGCTCGGTGAGCGCGAGCTGCTCAGTCGACTGGAACGGCTGTGGACGCCGGGTGTGCATGGCTCGGGCGCACTGCCCGAAGCACTCGGTTTCATCGGCAGTGCCAGCGGTCCAAGCCTGACGCCCGCGCTTGGCCCGACGCTGGAGCATGGCGAACGGGCCGCGCTGCAGATGGGCGCTGCGATTCGCCGCCTCTTCGAGCGCCTGGCGCGGCTCCTGGAGGACCCCGAGCTCCTCGCCAGCGGCGGGGACGATGCCGCCCTGCGCATTTCGGCCGCGGTCAGGGCTGGTTCAGGCTGGCAAGAGCTCGAGCACGTGTGGGCCGAGGCGGCCGAGCAGCTGCACGAGGTGGAGCGCGCGATCGTCGAGGTGACGGCTGAGCTGGAGGCGCTGCCGGGCCTGTCTGAGGCGGCGCGCGATCTGCTAGCCGAGCTCGGCGGGCACCAGGACTACTGGCGTGACGTGCGCAGCCGGTTGCACGCGTGCGTTCACCAACCCGGGCAGGGCACGGTGTACTGGGTTTCGGGCGGGAGCCGCTTTCGCGCCGCCTGGCTGAATGCCGCGCCGCTGGAGGTCGCCAGCCTGCTGCGTGAGCGGCTGTTCGCGACGCCCGAGGCCTCGATCCTCGTCTCGGCGACGCTGGCGATCGGCGGCTCGTTCGATTACGTCAAGCGGCGGCTCGGCCTGGACGACGCGTGCGCGCACGCGCTCGGCTCGCCGTTCGACTACGCGCGCGCGGCCCTGTTGTATGTGCCCAACGACCTGCCCGACCCCACCCAGCCGGGTTACCAATCGCGCATGGAGCGCACCGTTGTCGACGTGGTGACGCGGATGCAGGGTCGCACGCTCGTGCTGTTCACCAGTCGGGCGCAGTTGAGGACGACCTATCACGCGTTGCGCGAGCCGCTCGCCGCGCAGGGCATCAAACTGCTCGGCCAGGGCATCGACGAGACGTCGCGCACGCGCCTGCTCGACAGTTTTCGGCGCGGCTCACGCGTTGCGCTGTTTGGCACCAACGCGTTCTGGGAAGGCATCGACGTGGTCGGGGAGGCGCTCAGCTGCGTCATGCTCACGCGCCTGCCGTTCGCGGTGCCGACTGATCCCGTGTACGCCGCGCGGGCTGAACAGTTTGAAGATCCGTTCGCGGAGTACGCCGTGCCGCAGGCGGTGCTGCGGCTGAAGCAGGGCTTCGGTCGTCTGATCCGCTCGCGGACCGATCGAGGCGCGGTGGTCGTGCTCGACCGGCGCATCGTGACCCGCTTTTACGGTCAGGTCTTTCTGCGCTCGCTGCCGGGCTGCTCCGTCAAGCAGGGGCCTGCGTCGCGGGCAGGCGTCGAAGTCGCGGACTGGCTGACTACTTCGAACGCCCGGCCAGCAGCTGCTCAGCTTGCCCTGTGAAGGCGGCCGATAACCTCGAGGATAACCGTGAGTCTGCCTGCCGCCTTCCCAGGGCAAATTTGTCAGAGAAGCTCGGCCGACTGCGTCATGTGCCGAAACGCGGCTTGTCGGCCGAACTTCTTAGAAGCCGCTCCAGGATGACCGGGCGTGGCTCCACGGCGCTCGGCGACAGACTGATCGCGTCGCGCAGCACGCGCTCGGCCTGGTCTAGCCGGGCCTCATCGTTGGCGTGCAGCACCGCCAGCGGCTGGCCGCCAGCAACGCGATCGCCCACTCTGGCCTGCAGCACGACGCCGACCGCCAGGTCGATCGGGTCGCCTTTGCGTTCGCGGCCGGCGCCCAGGATGCTGCTGGCGTGGGCGACGGTCAGCGCGTCCAGCCGGGCGACGAAGCCGTCGGCGTCTGAAGCGATCGACCTGCGAAGCGACGCGGACGGTAAATGCGAACGGTCGTCGAACGCCGCCGTGTCGCCGCCCTGAGCTTCGATCATGCGTCGGAATGCCTGTAGCGCCGCGCCCGAGCCTAGGGCCTCCTCGACCTCGACGCGCCCGGCGCCACCAGAGGAGGCGAGCTCGACGATCATAGTGGCGAGCTCGAGGGCAAAGTCGGCGAATTCGGGCGGCCCGTGCCCTTCGAGCGTGTCCAGGGCTTCGGCGATCTCCAGCGCGTTGCCGACGGCGCGACCCAGCGGCTGGGACATGTCGCTCACCACGGCCGCCACGCGTCGGCCGGCGGCCTCGCCGATGTCGATCATCGCCTGGGCCAGCGCCCGCGCCGAGTCGCGCTCGCGCATGAACGCGCCCGAGCCGGTCTTGACGTCCAACACGATCACGTCGGCGCCAGCGGCGAGCTTCTTCGACATGATGCTGCTGGCGATCAACGGAAGGCTGGGAACCGTGGCCGTGACGTCGCGCAGCGCGTAGAGCTTGCCGTCGGCCGGCGCCAGATCGGCGGACTGGCCGGTGATCACCAGGCCGATGTCGCGTAGCTGGCTCACGAACGCTGCCGCATCCAGATCCAGGCGTATGCCCGGGAACGATTCCAGCTTGTCCACGGTCCCGCCGGTGAAGCCCAGGCTGCGGCCGCTCATCTTGCCCACCGGCACGCCACAGGCGGCTACGAGCGGCATGACCACCAGCGAAGTCTTGTCGCCGACGCCGCCCGTCGAGTGCTTGTCGGCCACGGGTTTGCCGATCACGGACAGGTCGAGCTGTTCGCCACTGGCGGCCATCACCCGCGTCAGCATCGCCGCCTCGTCAGGCGGCATGCCGCGCCAGCAGACGGCCATCAGCCAGGCCGCCATCTGATAGTCGGGGACGTCGCCGCGCACGTAGCCGCCGACGAGCGTCTCGAGCTCGTCGCGCGAATGGGTGCCGCCGTCGCGCTTCTTCTCGATCAGATCGACGATGCGCACCGCTCAGCTCGTGACTGGCTCGAGGTCGGCAACTTCGTCGCAGGCCAGCGTGGCGCGCAACACGGGCTCGCCGCCGCGCAGATAGATACGTGGGGCGCGGCTGCCGAGCCGCACCAGCAGCTCGTGGGGAATGATCCCGGCGGATTCGGCGAACTCGTCGAGGGTGATCTCGTCGTCTGCCTGACGGCCGAGCACGACCACCTCATCGCCCACTTCGACGTCGGGCAGGTGCGACACATCCGCCATGGCCATGTCCATCGATACCGTACCGACCAGCGGGGCGCGCTGGCCTCGGACCAGGACACGGCCGCGATTGCTGCACGCGCGCGGCAGCCCGTCGGCGTAGCCACACGCGACGAGCGCCACGCGCATCGGGCGGTACACCTTGTACGTGCGCCCGTAGCCGATCGACGAGCCGACCGCCGGCGTATGGAAACGAACGACGCGAGACTTCAACGACACCGCGCCGCGCAGCGAGCCGACGCGCGGCACCCAGCCGGTGGCGTACGCGCCGGCGAGGGCGATGCCGGCGCGGATCGTGTCCAGACCGGCGCCAGGCACGCGCAGTGCGCCGGCCGAGTTGGCGGCGTGCTTGAGTCCGAGCGCGCAGCCCTCCAGCTCGAGCTGCTGACAGATAGCCAGGAAACGCGCCAGCTGCTGGTGGGCGAAGAACGGATCGGGGTCGTCGGCGGCGGCGAAGTGGGTGTAGAAGCCCTCCAGGTTCAGGCTGGGAAGATTGCGCAGGCCGCGAACGATGGCCATCGCCTCATCGGGTGGGGCGCCATAGCGGGTCATGCCTGTATCGACTTTGACCTGGACGTTGCCGATCTCGCCGGCCGCGGACGCCGCATCGGCGACACCCAGCGCGCTGGCCCAATTGGTGAGCGTCGGGGTCAACTTCAACGAGATGATTTCGCTGAAGTCTTCCGTATCCAGAGCACCCAGGAGCAGGATCGGCTCGCGGAATCCCGCCTGCCGCAGCCGACGCGCTTCGCCGATGCGGGCGACGGCTGCGCCGCGGGCGCCGGCACTTACGGCCGCCTGGGCGACGGCGGCGGCGCCCATGCCATACGCCTGCGCCTTTACTACGGCGGTCACGCCCTGGCGGGGCGCGGCAGCGGCCTGCAACGCATGGACGTTGGCGGCGATGCTGTCGAGATCGACTTCGATCCAACAGAGCATTGAAGCAAGTCTAATCGGCCATAATTCCTGCACACACGATGGCTACGCCACAGGTCGAGTTCGGCGGTCAGTTACCGCCCAAGGACGCCAGCGCAGGCGAGTCGTTCTCGCGCTGGTACATCACCGCCATCCGCCGATCCGAGCTGGCGGACTACTTCGAGCCAGTCGGCGGCACCATGGTCATTCGGCCGTACGGCTTCAGCTTGTGGGAAAACATGCAGGCCGGGCTCGACCAGCGTTTCAAAGCGACGGGCCACAAGAACGCGTACTTTCCGTTGTTCGTGCCCGAGAGCTTCCTCAGACGTGAAGCCAAGCACGTAGAAGGCTTCGCCCCGGAGGTCGCGTGGGTGACCAATGCTGGCGGGGAGGAGCTCCAGGAGCGATTGGCGATCCGTCCGACCAGCGAGACGATCTTCGGCCACTTCTATTCGAAGTGGATCCAGTCCTGGCGCGACCTGCCCATGCTCATCAACCAGTGGGCCAACGTGGTGCGCTGGGAGAAGCGCACCGTTTTCTTCCTGCGCACGACCGAGTTTCTGTGGCAGGAGGGACACACGGCGCATCGCACGGCCGAAGAGGCGCAAGAAGAGACGATGCGCATGCTCGGCGTGTACGCCGACTTCGCCGAGACGGACCTGGCGCTGCCGGTGGTGCGGGGTGAAAAGACAGCCGCCGAGCGCTTTGCTGGCGCGGACGCCACGTACGCCATCGAAGCGCTGATGCCAGACGGCAAGGCGCTGCAGAGCGGCACCAGTCACTTCCTTGGCCAGAACTTCGCGCGCGCCTTCGATATCACGTTCCTCGACCAGGACGGCGAACGCAAGCTGGTGTGGACCACGAGCTGGGGCATGAGCACCCGCATCCTGGGCGGCATGCTGATGGCGCACGGGGATGACTCGGGGTTGATCCTCCCGCCGAAGGTCGCACCGATCCAGACAGTGGTGATCCCCATTCCGGCGCGTTCGGACGAGCACACGAGCCGCGTTTCTGACGCGGTAAGCCGCGTCATCAAAGAGCTGACCGCGGCGGGCGTGCGAGCCGAGGCGGACTGGAGCGACAAGCGGCCGGGTTGGAAGTTCAACGAGTGGGAGCTCAAGGGGGTCCCGTTGCGCGTGGAAATAGGACCGCGCGACCTGGCCACCGACCACGTCACGCTCGTCCGCCGTGACACACGCGACAAGGAGCAGGTGGGCCTGACGGCAGTCGCCGAGCGCGCTCACCAGCTTTTGGGTGAGGTCCAGACCAGTCTGTTCGAGCGTGCGCGTTCCTTCCGCGAGGCGAACACCCACACGGTCGACGACTACGAGCGCTTCAAGGAGGTCATGCAGGAGCAGCGCGGGTTCATCCGCGCCTACTGGTGCGGCTCGGCCGAGTGTGAGGCGCGCATCAAGGAGGAGACTCGCGCCACCATCCGCGTGATCCCTGAGGACGCTGAAGCCGAAGGCCCTGGCGTGTGCATCTGCGACGGCCGGCCGGCTCCCGTTCGAGCGCTGTTCGCGCAGGCCTACTGAGCCAGTGCCACCGCGACAGACCGAAGAGGAACAGGCCGATTTCGCTCGCGCCATGCAGTCGGTTGCCGACCAGGCGGCGATGCCCCAGGCGGAGGTCGATGCGCTGTCGATGCTCGAGGGCGAAGACCTCGATCGCTTTGGCGCGGTCTGGCAGGCTCTACCTGGTGGCGCCCGCGCCCGTCTGATTCGGGCGCTGCACGGCGCCGCTGAGCAGCGTTTGCGGCTGGACTTTAGCGCGCTGAACAGGCTCGCGCTCGACGACGACGACCCAGAGGTGCGTCTGGCCGGCGTACAGGCCGCTCTGGAGGACAGTAGCCCGGCGCTGCTGCTGAAGCTGCTCGACCTGGTGCAGGCTGATCCGGAGCTCGACGTGCGCCAGGCGGCGGCGGAGGATCTGGCGCGGTTCACGCTGCTGGGCGAGCTCGAAGACCTCGACCGTGAGTCGACGGAGCGGCTGA
Organism: Chloroflexota bacterium; assembly: GCA_005883405.1. Classification (GTDB taxonomy): domain Bacteria; phylum Chloroflexota; class UBA6077; order UBA6077; family CF-72; genus CF-72. The sequence continues at coordinate 20,763 of VBGG01000025.1, forward strand.
GATCGCGGCTGCGCTCTGTAGTGCGAGACGAGGGCCAGGCGCCGCGGGTACGAGCCTCGGCGTTGGCGGCGCTGGGCTACTTCAGCGACACGGAGAACGCTGAGGACCTCGCGGCGGGTTTCACCAATCCAGAGCTGAGACTCGGCGCGGTACGCGGCATGGGCCGCAGCGCCGACCCGCGCTGGACCGATCGGCTGATGCCTGTTCTGGGCAGCGAGGACCCGCAGCTGCGCACGGAGGCCGCGCTTGCGCTTGGCGAGATCGAGGACGAACGCGCCGTGTCGCCGTTGGTCGAACTGGTGGACGATCCGGTTCGCGAAGTGCGCCTGGCGGTCATCGAGGCCCTGGGTCACATCGGCGGCGAAGAGGCGCGGGAAGCCCTGCTCTACCTCGCCGAGGCGCCCGATGACACCGTCCGTGAAGCCGCCGAGCACGCGCTCGAGGAGGTCGAGTCGACTGAGGACGACGACCTGAGTTTTTAGCGCCCCACAGCGAGTGGCGACTCAGTTGACGGACACGGGCGCGGTGACGGCGCCAGTCTGGCCGCGGGCCAGGATTTCGTCCCAGAAGTGGCAGGCGGCGAAGTGGTTCGGCTCGACCTCGAGTAGCTCGGGCTCCTTCTCGCGGCACAGCTCCTGAGCGAATGGGCAGCGGGGATGGAACCTGCAGCCCGTGGGCGGGTTCACCGGGCTGGGCACGTCGCCGGTCAGGATGATGCGTTGGCGCTTGCGTTCGATGGCCGGGTCCGGGATGGGCACTGCCGAGAGCAGCGCCTTGGTGTACGGGTGCAGCGGGCGCTCGTACAGCAGATCGCGCGTGGTGAGCTCGACGATCTTGCCGACGTACATCACCGCCACGCGGTCGCTGATGTGGCGCACCACCGACAGATCGTGGGCGATGAACAGGTACGTCAGATTGAACTGGCCCTGCAGCTCTTCGAGCAGGTTGATCACCTGCGCCTGGATCGAGACGTCGAGCGCCGAGATCGGCTCGTCGCACACGATGAAGCTCGGCTGCACGGCCAGCGCGCGGGCGATGCCGATGCGCTGGCGCTGGCCACCTGAAAACTCGTGCGGGTAGCGGTTGGCGAAGTACGGGTTCAGCCCCACGATCCTGAGCAGCTCCTGCACCCGCTCCTGCTTCTCGCGCCCGCGCGCCAGGCTGTGGATCTCGAGCGGCTCGCCGATGATGCTGCCCACGGTCATGCGCGGGTTGAGGCTCGCGTAGGGGTCCTGGAAGATCATCTGCATCTCGCGGCGCATCTTGCGCAGGTCACCGCCGCTGAGCTGGGTGAGGCTCTTGCCCAGGAAATTGACCATCCCGCCGGTAGGCTTGTACAGCTGCAGGATCGCCCGTCCGGTGGTGCTCTTGCCACAGCCCGACTCGCCGACCAGGCCGAGCGTCTCGCCGCGCGTGATGGAGAACGAGATGTCGTCGACCGCGCGCACCCAGCCTACCTGGCGCTGCAGGATGATGCCCTGGGTGATCGGGAAGTACATCTTCAGATGCTCGACGCGGAGCAGCTCGCCGTCGGCGGTGCCGTCTTTCGGGACCTGAATGGGGCTAGCGCTCGTCGCCATCAGCCGTTCCTCCTGGGCCAGTCTGAGTTCGACATGTTCATGTCCGAACGGGCCAAACGCCCTGCGCAACGGGCTCAGCGTGTGGCTCGCGACCGCCGGTCACGTCGACCCAGCACGCGATGCGGTGACCCGGGACAACTGGCTCGAGGCTGGGATTTTCAGGGACGCAGCGCTCGACGGCATACGGGCACCGCGGCTGGAACGGACAGCCCGGCGGGGGATCGACCAGGTCGGGCGGCAGCCCCTCGATCGGCACCAGCTTCTCCTTGCGGGGCTCGTCGAGGCGCGGGATGGATTTGAGCAGGCCGAGCGTGTAGGGGTGGCGCGGGTTGTGAAAGATCTCGTCGGCGGTGGCGGTCTCGACGATGTAGCCGGCGTACATCACGTTGATGCGGTCGGCGATGCCCGCGACGACGCCCAGGTCGTGGGTGATCATGATGATCGCCATACCCAGCTCCTGGCGCAGTCGCTTGATCAGGTCCAGGATCTGCGCCTGGATGGTTACGTCAAGGGCGGTGGTCGGCTCGTCGGCCAGCAGCAGCTTCGGCTCGCAGCTGAGCGCCATGGCGATCATCACACGCTGCCGCATGCCACCCGAGAACTGGTGCGGATAGTCGTCGACGCGCGCTCGCGCGGCCGGGATGCCGACCAGCTCGAGGAGCTCGATGGTGCGTTTGCGCGCCGCCGAGCGGTCCATCCCCTTGTGCAGCTCGAGCGCCTCGCTGATCTGTCGCCCGATCGTCAGCACCGGGTTGAGCGACGTCATCGGATCCTGGAAGATCATGGCGATGTCGTTGCCGCGCACCTTGCGCATGTCGTCTTCTTTGAGCTTCAGCAGGTTGCGCCCATCGAACCAGACCTCGCCCGAGACGATCCTGCCTGCCTTCCGCCAGCGTGAACGACACGCCGTTGACGGCCTTGACCACCCCATCCTGCGTGAAGAATTGCGTGCGAAGGTCGCGAACCTCTAAGAGCGGCCGCTTGGTGTCCAGAGCCACGATGCTCTCTCAGTCTCCCCTACGCAGTGGTCAGTTGCGGGGGAGTGTACAGGAAATCCTGGGGCGCTACGCTCAGGGCCAGCGCAGGACGGGCTTGCGTGCGGCGCTCACTTCGTCGAGACGGCCGACCACCTGGTGACGAGGCGCTTCCCGCACCACATCGGGTGAGTCCTGGCACTCGCGCGCGATCTGGCGCATCACCGCCGCGAAGTGGTCGAGCGTGGCGCGTGATTCGGTCTCGGTTGGCTCGACCATGATGGCCTCGTCGACGATCAGCGGGAAGTAGATCGTCGGCGGATGGATGCCGAAGTCGAGCAACCGCTTGGCGATGTCGAGGGTACGCACACCGTACGTAGCCTTCTGCCGCCGCGCCGAGAGCACGAACTCGTGCATGCACGAGCGGTCGTACGCCAGGTCGAAGACCTCCTGAAGGAGGACCCGCAGGTAGTTGGCATTCAGCACGGCGGTCTCGCTCAGCGAGCGAAGGCCCTCCGCGCCGTGCATGCGCAGGTAGGTGTAGCCGCGGGCGAGGATGCCGAAGTGCCCTTGAAAACCCTTGAGTCGGCCGATGCTCCTGGGCCGGTCGAAGTCGAGTCGGTAGCTTCCGTCGGCCTCCTGCACCACCAGCGGCGCTGGCAGGAACGGCTCGAGCAGATCGTTGACTACTACCGGGCCCGCGCCCGGGCCGCCCGAGCCGTGTGGCGTGGAGAAGGTCTTGTGAACGTTGATGTGCAGGCAATCGAAGCCCATCTCGGCCGGTTTGACCACGCCCAGAATGGCGTTCAGGTTGGCGCCGTCGCCGTACACCAGACCGCCGACGCGGTGGACGGCGGCGGTTACTTCGCGCAGCCGTGTTTCAAAGAGCCCGAGGGTATTCGGGTTGGTCAGCATCAGGCCGACCACAGTCTCGTCCAGCTCGGCTTCAAGCTTTGCCAGATCAACGTTTCCATCGGCGTCCGACGGGATCGAGACACTGACAAAACCGGCCATGGCGGCGGTGGCCGGGTTGGTGCCGTGTGCTGAATCGGGTACCAGAACCTTCCGACGCTGGTGCTCGCCGCGCTCCAGATGGTAGGCGCGCATCATCAGCATGCCCGCCAGCTCGCCCTGGGCGCCCGCCGCGGGCTGCAGCGTGGCACCCGAGAAGCCCGTGATGGCCGCCAGCAGCCGCTGAAGCTCGAACATGATGCGCAGCGCGCCCTGGACCGTGGAGTCCGGCTGGAGCGGGTGGACGTGCGCGATACCAGGAAGGCGGGCCACGTCCTCGTTGACGCGCGGGTTGTACTTCATGGTGCACGAGCCCAGCGGGTAGAAGACAGAGTCGATGGAGAAGTTGCGCTGAGCCAGGTGGGTGAAGTGACGCACGACGTCGAGCTCGCCGATCTCTGGCAAGCGCAGCGCAGGGCGGAGGAGCTGACCGCCCAGGTCGTCGACCTCGGGCACGTCAAGCGCTGGCAGCTGATGGCCAGGCGCGCCAGACCGCGATAACTCAGAGAGCAACGGCTCGGGCTGGACGCCCGGGCTGAGGACCGACGTGTCGGGGGTCACGGTGGTCACGCGGTGGCCTCGACCAGGGCTTGGATCAGCAAGTCGATCTCGGCGCGGGTATTTTGCTCGGTGAAGGCCAGGAGCAGGGTGCGCTCGAAGCCTGCCTGATCGTAGAAGAACGGAACGCCAGCCAGGATCTGGCGTTCGACCAGCCGCTGGCGCAGCTCGGCGGTCGGCAGCGGGGTGTCGACCAGGAACTCGTTGTAGAACGGGCGCGGCGTGAGCAGCTTGAAGCCTGGCAGTGCAGCGATGCGTTCGGCAGCGTAGGCGGCTTTCGCGTGCGATTGGCGGGCGACGTCACGCAGACCGGTTGGCCCCATCAGCGCGAGGTACGCCGTGACGCCGATGGCCAGCAGCGTCTGGCTGGTGCAGATGTTGGAGGTCGCCTTCTCGCGGCGGATGTGCTGCTCGCGTGCTTGCAGGGTGAGCACGTAGCCGCGACGGCCGTCGTGGTCGCTCGTCTGGCCCGAGATGCGACCGGGCAGCTGGCGCACGTACTCGGCCTTGCAGGCCATCAGACCTGCCCACGGGCCGCCAAACTGGAGGGGTAGTCCAAGTGACTGGCCCTCCGCGGTGGCGATGTCCGCGCCCCAGTCGCCAGGCGACTTCAGCAGTCCGAGCGACGTCGCGTCGGCCACACCGACGATCAGCAGCGCGCCGCGTTCGTGGATGGCCTCGGCCAGGCCATTCAGGTCGCGAACGTGGCCGAAGACGTCCGGCTGCTGCACGACCACGGCCGCCGTATCGTCGTCCACCAGCTCGAGCAGGCGCTGCTCCTGCAGACCGGTGTCATGGATGGTGAGGCGACTGGTGACGACGTCTACCTCCCGCGCGGCGACGTACGTCTGGACCACCGCTCGCCAGTGGGGATGGACGCTACCGGCGAGGACAACCCGCTCGCGACGTGTGACACGCTGGGCCATCAGCACTGCCTCGCCGACCGCCGACGCGCCGTCGTACACCGAGTCGTTGGCCACCCCCAGACCGAGCAGCTCGCACACCAGCGATTGGAACTCGAACGACGCCTGCAGGGTGCCCTGGCTGACCTCGGGCTGATACGGCGTATACGCGGTGTAGAACTGCGGCTGGCCCATGATGTGGCCCACCGTCGACGGCGCGTAGTGGTTGTAGGCGCCGCCGCCAATGAAGCACGGCCAGTCCTTGACCGACACGTTCTGGGCGGCCAGCTCGGCCAGGTGGCGGCTGGCCTCGAGCTCAGAGAGCGCTGGCGGCAGGTCCAGCACGGGATAACGCGCATCGGCCGGCACGTGCTCGAACAGCTGGTCGATGCGCTCGATGCCGATGGTGCGGAGCATGTGCTCACGGTCCTGGGGCGTGAGCTGGGTGAACGTCGGCACTACTCGCCAGTTTGCTCGGAGTACTGCTCGGCGGTCAGCAGGCTGTCGAGAACGGTCGAGTCGGTGGCGCGGATCTTGATCATCCAGCCGGCGTCGTACGGATCGTCGTTGACGCTTTGCGGCTGGTCGATCAGCTCGCCGTTTACTTCGACCACCTCGCCTGAAACCGGCGCGTACAGGTCGGACGCGGTCTTGACCGACTCGATCACGCCGAAGGCCTGGCCTGCCTCGACCTGGTCGCCGACCTTGGGCAGCTCGACATACACGATGTCACCCAGCTGATCCTGGGCGAACGCGGTGATGCCCACGACATAGTGCTCACCCTCGGCCTTGATCCACTCGTGCTCGGTGGTGTACCGACGGTCGCCTGGATTCGATCCCCCGCCTGTTGGCATGGCTACATTTTGGCCTGCAGCCGCCATCGGTGCGTAAACAACGTGTGCGGTGGCATGTCGGCGGCCACGGCCCAGGCCTGCAGCCGCCATCGGTGCCTAAACAACGTGCGCGGTGGCATGTCGGCGGCCACGGCCTAGGCCCGCCGCCGCGATCGGTGGGGGACAAACGGAAGCGGCACCACTTCGGCCGCCGCTGCCTTACCCCGCATCTCGACCTCCAGCGCCTGGCCGGGCTCGCCAAGCTTCACGGGCAGATAGCCCATGGCGATGTTGCGCCTGAGCGTCGGCGAGAACGTGCCGCTGGTGACCTCGCCGACAGTCTGATCGTCGTGCCGCACTGGAAAACCCTGGCGCGGCACTCCACCCGGCGAGACGTGCATGCCCACCAGTCGCCGCCGTGGGCCAGCCGCCTTGCTCGCCGCCAGAGCCTCACGACCGACGAAGCTGGGTTTTGCCAAGCTGACGACCCAGCCCAGGCGAGCCTCATACGGGTTGGTGCCGCGGTCGATGTCGTGGCCGTACAGCGCGAAACCGGCTTCGGTGCGCAGCGTGTCACGCGCGCCCAGGCCGCACGGGCACGCCCCATCCATCAGGCTCCCCCACACGTGGGCCGCCGCGTCGGCCTCGAGCATGATCTCGAAGCCGTCCTCGCCGGTATAGCCGGTGCGAGACACGAGCGCCGGCGCGCCCGAGACTTCGGCCCTGCTAAACGCATAGCCAGCCAGGGACTCGAGGTCAGCGCTGCACGCCGGCTGCAAGATCGTCTGGGCGCGCGGGCCCTGGACGCCGATCAAGGCCGTGTTCAGCGTCTGGTCGTCCAACTCGACCACCAGGCCCAGGCGATCACGCTGCTCCAGGAAGAACGCCAGGTCGTCCTCACGGTTCGAGGCATTGAATACGAACAGGAGCTCCTGCGCACCCAGGAGGTAGCCGATCACGTCGTCGCGGATGCCGCCGTCCGCCTGGCACAGCACCGAGTACGCCGCCTCGCCTGGCCGAATCCGACCGAGGTCGCGCGTGCAGCACTCCTGCGCCAGCGCCAGCGCGTCTCGGCCGCGCAGGTAGACGCGGCCCATGTGTGACAGGTCGAACAGGCCGCACGTGGTGCGTACCGCCTGATGCTCGCTCAAGATACCCGTCGGGTACTGCACCGGCATCTCCCAGCCGGCGAAGTCGATCATGCGCCCATTCAGGCGCTGATGCACCGCGTGTAGCGGGGTGCGCAACAAGCCTTGTTGACTAGAGGGCGAGACCATTGCCAAAGACGCGGGTCAGCAGCGCGGTGATGCGCGTGAGCTGTTCGGTGAACAGCAAGATGCCCATGCCGATGAGCAGGGCGCCGCTGAAGCGCTCAATGGCAAGCATATGGGGTCGCACTCTGCGCATGACGCTGAGCGAGCGGTCGACCGCCACGCCGGCGAGCAGAAAGGGCACACCCAGACCCAGCGCGTAGACCAGCAGCAGCAGCACGCCGGCGCCGACCGTTTCCTGCTGCGAGGCGAGGCCGAGCAGGCTCGCCAGGAACGGTCCGACACACGGCGTCCAGCCTGCGCCGAACGCCAGGCCCATCAGGAACGCGCCCGCGTGGCTGCGCTGCACGTTCGGCGTGATGTCGGCCACACGCGCCGTTCGAGCGAGCAGCGGGATGCGCGTGATGCCCAGCATCTGCAACCCGAAGATCACCACCACGATCCCGCCGACCTGGTAGAGCCGTTCCTGATTCTGCAGCAGGGTCTGGCCGAGGAGGCTGGCCGACGCGCCGAGCAGGGCGAAGATGACCGCCAGACCGCACACGAACGCGACGCCCTGGGTGATGACCACGACGCGCGTGCGGCCGCGAGCTTCCTGCAGCTCTTCGGCGGAACGGCCGGTGATGAAGCCGAGATAGGCCGGCACCAGCGGCAGGACACACGGGGAAGCGAACGAAATCATGCCGGCGGCCAGGGCGCCGACGAACAGGACTGGACTGAGGCTGAGTTCCACGGGGCTATGCGAGTATGACAAACTCGGGGTTCCAAATCTAATGATGCCGAGGAGACCGCCTGGTTGAGATCGCGTTGCTTCCTGCCGTGCGACGCGCAATCGCTGCTGGCGGGCGAGCCGTCGGCGCAGGCGAAGCAATCATGGAAGGGGTGCAGTGCAACACGGTTGAGGAGGGTTGACGCGCGGCGAGTCGCCCAGCTAGCATCATCGAATCAAGTGACCGAATGGTCACGTATAATTCGGAGGGAGAGGCCCCCATGCCCGTGCGGCCCGACATCCTGCTGCTGATCGGTACCACCAAAGGCCTGTTTACGCTCGACCCCAGCGGCGAGCTCCAGAACCCTATCGCCAACGGCGCTTCGGTGCCCTCGGTTGCGTTCGATCCGCGTAAACGCCGCATCCTGGCCGGCAAGACCAGCTTCTTCTGGGGCACGGGCGTGGTCTACAGCGACGATCTGGGCAAGACCTGGGTCGAGCCCGAGGCGCCCAACCTCCAGTTTCCGGCAGAGTTCGATGCCAGCATCAAGCAGGCCTGGCAGATCGCGCCGGCAAGCGCCAACGAGCCGGACGTGGTGTACGTCGGCGTCGAGCCCGCGGCGCTGTTCCGCTCCAACGATGGCGGGCAGACCTTCGAGGTCGTGCGCGGGCTGTGGGACCATCCGCACCGCCCGACCTGGCAACCCGGCGGCGGCGGTCTGTGCCTGCACACGATCTTGCTCGACGAGCGCGACCCGCGGAAGCTGACGGTGGCCATTTCCACGGGTGGCGTGTATCGCTCTGACGACGGCGGGGCCTCGTGGCGATCTTCGAACAGCGGCATCCGCGCCGACTTCATGCCCGAGGACCAGCGCTACCCCGAGTACGGCCAGTGCGTCCACAAGGTCGCCCGCGACGCCGCCAACCCGGACACGCTGTTTCTGCAGAACCACGGCGGCCTGTATCGCTCCGACAACAACGGCGCCTCGTGGACCGACATCGGCGATGGCGTGCCCTCGGACTTCGGCTTCCCGATGGTTGCCCACCCGCACAAGGCGGGCACGGCCTACGTCATCCCGAATGGGGATGCGATGAATCGCTGGACCCCAGAAGCACGCTGTCGCGTGTACCGCACCTCAAACGGCGGCGGGTCCTGGGAAGCGCTGACGTCCGGTCTGCCGCAGAAGGACGCCTACATCACCGTGCTGCGCGATGCGTTTACGTCCGACCAGCAGAACCCCGCCGGGCTCTACTTCGGCACGCGCAGCGGCGAGCTGTATGCGTCAAGCGACGACGGCGACAGCTGGGAGCTGGTAGCCGAACACCTGCCGCCGGTGCTCATGGTGCGAGCGGCCAATCTCGGCTGATGCAGGTGCTCGTCCACATCCCGGGCTCGTTACGCCAGTACTGTGGCGGCGCGCGCCTGGTGCACGTCGAGTGTGACGACGCTTCGACGCTGGCCTGCGTCTTCGAGCGGCTCCACGCCGATCACCCGGGCGTAGTCGAGCGCGCGCTCGACGAGCAGGGCAAGATCCGCCAGCACGTCAACGTGTTCGTCGACGGCGAAAGCATTCGAGCCGGCCCCAAACGGGGTCTCGAGACCCCACTCGGGGCCGGCGCGGAGGTGTGGATCCTGCCGGCCGTTTCCGGCGGCTGCCGCTAGGCCAGTCCCGACAGCTCGCGGTTCTTCTGGGTAAAGCTCTTCCACTCGTCGGGCACGGCGCTATCGTGGAAGATCGCGTTGACCGGGCACTCGGGCTCGCACGCGCCGCACTCAATGCATTCGTCGGGGTTGATGTAGTACATGTCCTCCGCCTCGTAGATGCACGACACGGGGCAGACGTCTACACAGCTGGCGTTTTTGGTGCCGATACACGGCTCGACGATTACGTACGTCATCTTGCGCAGGAGTATGACGCCGCACGTCGAGGTCGACTGTGACTTGCGTCACATCCAGGCCAGGCGCTCGAGAACCTTGCGGTCGAGTACGTGAATGCGCCCGCGCTCGAGCTTCACGGCGCCTTCCTGGCTCATGGTTTTGAGGGCTCGCCCGACGACCTCGCGGCGCGAGCCGGCCATGGCCGCCAGCAGCTCCTGGGTCACGCGCGGCGTTCCTCCGTTCTGACCGTCGAGCAGGATCCTGGCGAGCCGACTGGTCACGTCTCGAAAGGCGAGGTCCTCGACCAGCGCCAGGGCATCGCGCAGCGCGCGGGCAAACGTACGCGTGATGGCCAGCGCGATGCCCGGTCGCTCGGCCACGAAGCGCAGCAGGTCGCGCCGCCGTAGCAGGTACAGCGTGCAGTCCTCGATGGCCTGCGCGCTGGCCGAGTTCGGGCCTTCGTCGAAGACCGCCACCTCGTTGAACATGTCGCCCGGGCGCAGCAGCCGCAGCACCTGTTCGCGGCCGCGCGACGAGGTCTTGAACAGCTTGAGCCGTCCCGCCTGCACGACGTACAGCACCGACGACGCCGCGCCTTCGAGCAGCACGATCTGGCCGGCGGGGTAGCGGCGCTGAAACATCGCGCTGCTGAGCGCCTGAAGATCGTCTGGAGCCAGCGCGCGGAAGAACTCAGAATCAAGCGAACGAAGCTCGCGAACCGAAACGGCGCGCGGCTTCTCGCGAGTGCCCGGCCGCTCGCGCGTCGCTTCCGGGGCCGGCAGAGTGACGGGCAAAGTTGGCGAATTATAGGCCGTCACTACTGCGTCTCGACCGATTCGCGACCGTTGCCGCCGTTTAGTATCTACCGAGGATCTCTCCACGTTCGCCTGCGTCGAGCCGCGGACATTCCTCGTGGGGACGGGATGTCCTACCTACAATCTCAAGGCGGATCGGGGACGATGAACGACTCGAACGCTCCAATGGCGGAGCGACCGTGGCTAGCCGCGTATGACGCTGGCGTACCAGCCGACATTGACGTTCCGGACGAGCCACTGCACGCGGCGTTGTCGGCCGCCGCGACACGCTATCCGCGTCGGACGGCCATCCGCTTCTTCGGACGGTCGCTCAGCTACGCCGAGCTCGACGTGCTGGCCAACCGCTTCGCCAACGTCTTGCTCGCGCTCGGCGTGCAGCAGGGTGACCGCGTTGCGCTGCTGCTGCCGAACTGTCCACAGATGGTGGTCGCCTACTACGGCGGGCTGCGGGCTGGCGCGGTGATGGTGCCAACCAGTCCGCTTTATGTCGAGTCCGAGCTGGAGCATCAGCTGGCCGACGCTGGAGCCAGCGTCGTGGTCTGCCTCTCGTCGCTCTTCGGCAAGGTTCAGGCGGTGCGGCCGCGACTGCCAGCGTTGCAGCGGGTCATCGTCACCAGCATCAAGGACTTCTTCCCTACGCGCCTGAGGCTGCTGTTTTCGCTCACCCGCGAGCGCCGCGACGGTCATCGCGTCAGCCTGCCCGGCGACGGTCGGACCTACTGGCTGATGCGGCTGTTATCACGCGCGCGGTCGAGCGACCAGAACGTCGAGGTCAACGCCGACGATCTCGCGCTGCTGCAGTACACGGGCGGCACGACCGGTGTGGCCAAGGGCGCCATGCTCACCCATCGCAACCTGGTGGCCAACACCCTTCAGGTACGTGCCTGTTTCGTCAACCTGGCCAACCCGAGCGGTCCGGACATCGTCATGGGCGTGCTGCCGCTCTTCCACATCTACGCCATGACCACGGTGATGAACTTCAGCATCCGCGGCGGCGGAACGATGGTGCTGCAGCCGCGCTTCATCGTCGACGACGTGCTCAAGGCCATCCAGCGCGAACGGCCGCACCTGTTTCCTGGCGTGCCCACCATGTACATGGCCATCAATCATGCGCCGCACTTGAGCCGCTACAACTTGCGATCGCTCAAAGGCGCGATCAGTGGCGCCGCGCCGCTGCCGCGTGAAGTGCAGGCGCGGTTCGAGCAGCTGACAGGCGCCAGGCTGATCGAGGGCTATGGCTTGACCGAAGCGAGCCCGGTTACCCACTGCGTGCCGTTCGCGGCGGAGCATCGCGTCGGCACGATCGGCGTACCGGTGCCCAGTACCGAGGCCGCCATCTTCGATCAGGAGACCGGTACGCGGCGGTTGGCGCCCGGCGAGGTGGGTGAGCTGGCGGTGCGCGGTCCGCAGGTGATGCGCGGCTACTGGAATCGACCCGACGAAACCGCGCAGGTGCTGCGCGACGGATGGCTGTTCACGGGTGACCTTGCCCGCGTCGAGCCGGACGGCTACTTCAGCATCGTCGATCGCAAAAAGGACATGATCATCACAGGCGGCATGAACGTGTATCCGCGGGACGTCGAAGAGCCGCTGTACCAGCACCCCAAAGTCAGAGAGGCGGTCGCCGTCGGCGTCCCGGATCCACGGTGGGGCGAGGCCGTCAAGGTGTACCTTGTGCTACTGGACGGCGAGACCGCCACCGAGCAGGAGATCCTCGACTATTGTCACGCCCGGATGGCTCGCTACAAGGTGCCCAAGTACGTGGAGTTTCGGCGCGAGCTGCCCAAGAGCCTGGTGGGCAAGGTCTTGCGCCGGCAGCTGATCGAGGAGGAAGAAGCGCGTCAGGCGAGCCGGCGCGCAAGCTGAGCGCGCCGACCGCCGCGGGTGAGCCGGTCGAGGTCGAGCTCACCGATGCCGCGTTCGGCGGCGAAGCGTTTGGCCATCTGCCCGATGGCCGCGTGGTGTTCGTGCCGCGGGCCTTGCCGGGTGAGGTAGCGGTCGTACGGCTGCGGGAGGAGCGGCGCGATTTTGCCCGCGCGGAGCTGGACGTCCTGGTGCGCGCGGCGGCCGATCGCGTCGAGCCGCCGTGCCCGTACTACGCGGCGGGTTGCGGCGGGTGTAGCTGGCAGCACGCCGACTACGGCCTCCAGCTTCGCCTCAAAGAGCGCATCGTGGCCGACCAGCTGCGGCGCATCGGCCACTTCGCGGACGCCGATGACCTGGTGCGGCCAGCGATTGGCATGCTCGAGCCGTGGCACTATCGCAACCAGGCGCGCTTCACCGTTGGCAGACGCTTTGGCGAGCTGTGTTTCACCTATCGCTCGTCGCACCGCTTGCTCCGCATCGACGACTGCCGGATCGTTCATCCCACGATCAACTCGATCGTCGAAATCGCGCAGGGCAGGTTGGCGGATCTGGGACGCCGTATTCACCAGGTGTCGATCCGCGTGGGCGCCAACACTGGCCAGCTGATGGTGGCGCCGGCGCTACCCGAGGTGCCGGAAGTCGAGTCGGGCCAGCCGTTCCTGGAAGAAGAGCTGCTGGGGTGCCGCTTTCGTCTGCAGCCGCCGTCGTTCTTCCAGGTCAACACCCGCCGCGAGCCTCGGCCGCTTCCGGCGGCGATCGGCCAGGCCCGGCTGCCGGTGCCAGCCGACGGTGTGAGTATGGCCGAGCTGCTGGCGCTGCTCGTGCTCGATCGCCTGCAACCCGACTCGGCTGACGTCGTGGTCGACGCCTACTCGGGAGTCGGCACGTTTGCGCTGCTGCTGGCGCCCCTCGTGCGCGAGGTAGTCGGTGTCGAGGAGGCTCGCACCGCCGTGCGCGACGCGGTCCACAACGGCCGTGACGTGCCGAACGCGCGCTTCATTCAGGGCAAGACCGAGCAAGTCCTGCCCACGCTCGAACAGCGGCCCGACGGGGTGGTCCTCGACCCGGCCCGTGTCGGGTGCCACCCCGAGGTGCTTCGGGCGCTACTGCGGCAGCGGCCGCTACGCATTGTGTACGTTTCGTGCGACCCATCCACGCTCGCCCGCGACCTGCGGGTCCTGGTCGATGGTGGCTACGTACTGCGTGATGTCCAGCCGCTGGACATGTTCCCGCAGACCTACCACATCGAAACCGTCGCCACGCTCACACGCGAACGCTAGCGCGAAAC
>VBGG01000198.1:0-1399 GCA_005883405.1 Chloroflexota bacterium
CACCTGCCAGACGTCGTGGATCGTCACGCTACTCTTCGGCAGAAGCATCAGGCGTTGCGCGTGTCTGCCATCGGCTTCGAGCCGCGGACTGCCATCCGGCGCATACACGTGGCAAACCGCCAGGAGCCAGCTGGCGTGGCCGATGCCACTCGCGAACATCCAGCGGCCCGTCACGCGGTAGCCGTCGGCGGCCTCCACGGCGCGCCCGGGCCGATTGCCTTCGCCCGGTCCGTTGGCGAAGATCGTGCGCTCGTTCGCGAAGAGCGCGCGGATGGTCGGCGGATCAGCATACGCTGTGTAGCTGCACAAGCCATTGGCCTGGCCGACGCACCAGGCGACGCTGCCATCCGCCCGAGCCAGCTCCTCGATGGCACGCGCGAACGTCGGTAGATCGAGCTCGGCTCCGCCGAACGAGGCTGGCAGCAGCATCGTGAACAGGCCGGCCGCGTAGAGCGCGTCGACCACCTCGTTCGGCAGTTGGCGGTCTTGCTCGATGCGTTGGGCGGCGGCTTCGATTTCAGGCGCCAGCGTGCGTGCCGCCTCGACGAGCGCTTGCCCGCGAGATGCGGTGGACAGGCTCGCGCTCAACGTGCGAATTCCGGGGCGAGCCGGCGCCAACCGTCCATCGCCACGGCCAGGTCGCCTGGTGTCTCGGAGAGCACCTGAATGCACACGTGGTCGGCACCCGCGGCGTGGTGCTCTCGTACCCGCTGCATGATCGTGCGCGGGTCGCCCCACGCGACGATGGCATCGACCAATCGGTCGCTGCCGCCATCGGCGAAGTCCTGCTCGGAGAAGCCCAGACGCAGCAGGTTGTTGGTGTAGTTCGGCGAGTGCAGGTAGCGGTCGATGGAAGGTCGAGCGATGGCTCGGGCGTGGTCTGGATCGGTCTCCAGCAACACCATCTGTTCGGGCGCGACGACCTTGTTGGGACCGAGCGCCTGGCGCGCGATGCGCGTGTGTGCCGGCGGCACGAAGTACGGATGCGTGCCGCACGAGCGCTCGCCCGCCAACTTCAGGGCGCGCGGCCCGAGCGCGGCCAGGATGCGCTCGTCGATCGGCACGGGTATCGGCGCCGTGTCGAGCGCGTCGAGGTAGCTGCGTAGCTTCTCGAGCGGGCGCACATAGGCGAGGCCGCTGGCCTCGACGATGCGTTGATGGCTGACGCCGAGGCCGAGCAGGAACCTGCCCGGGTGTGCCTGGGTAATGGCATGGTGCTCGGCCGCGATTTCAGACGCCGGATGCGTCCAGATGTTGACGATGCCGGTGGCCACCACGGCGCGCCGGGTGCGCCCAAGCAGGGCCATGATGTGATCGGCCAGGCCTTCGTGTCGTCCGCCCGGGAACCAGATGGTGCCGTAGCCCAGCTCTTCGAGCTCCGCCGCCGCATCAAGTATGG
>VBGG01000198.1:1505-4329 GCA_005883405.1 Chloroflexota bacterium
GGCCGCAGCGGCGGCAGCGACGGAGCCGCGGCGTCGCCTACCTGCGCCGCCGCTTCCGCCGCGCCCTCGGGCGCCGCGGCAGGCGCCGGCCCGTAGCTCTTGCGCAGCGGCACCTCCTCCAGGAACAACACCGTCACCAGGCCGAGCGCAGTCAGCACCGCGCCCAGCAGGAAAACGTCGTGCAGCGCCACGACCAGGCCGTTCCTGATCGCGCCGAGCAGCGCCTCGTAGACCTGCACGCCTTGTGGGCCGAGCGTCGCGAACTGCTGCCGGATTGCCTCGGCCGCCTGGGGATTCAGCAGGGCTTGCGGGTTCTGTAGTTGGGACAAGCGATCCGGCGGTACCGTCGCCGTGATGTCCGGCGGTAACCCGGCCTGGAACGCGGGTGCGAAGCGATTCGTCAGCAGGCTGCCAAAAACGGCCACCCCGATGGTGCTGCCGATCGAGCCCGCGAACTGGGTCAGCGACGTGACGACCCCGAGCTGACTCATCTTCACCGCGTTCTGGGCTGCCAGCGTGAAGACTGGCATGGCCGGGCCCATCCCCAGACCGACGATGACCATGTTGCGCACCACGGTCAGGTAGTCCGTATCGGGACCCATGCCGCTGAGCAGGAACATGCCGGTTCCCATCATCGCCAGCCCGAACAGGCCGACCGCTTTGTAGCGCCCGGTGCGGCTGATCATCTGGCCGCCGACGACACTGGAGACGATGTTCACGATCATCATCGGCGCCAGCACCGTGCCGCTCTGGGTTGCGCTGGTGCCGATGACACCCTGGATGAACAGCGGGATGAACAGGATCGTGCCGAACATGCCGATCGCCATCAGCGAGAGCGCCAGCACCGACACCGACACGATCCGATTGCGGAACAGGCTCAAGGGAATGATCGGCTCGATCGCCCGGCTTTCGATCAGGCCGAAGACCGTCAGCATCACGGCCGCGAGGACGAACAGTCCGATGATGACTGGCGACAGCCAGGGATAGTCGTTGCCGCCCCACGACAGCGCCAACAGCAACGGCACCACGCCGGCCACCAGAGTGAGCGCGCCGGCGTAGTCGATGCGGCGCTCGCGCACGCCGGGGCGGATGTTCGGGAACGAAAACCACAACACGCACAGCGCGACCAGGCCCACCGGCAGGTTGACGTAAAATACCCAGCGCCAGCTCAGGTTGTCGGTGAGATAGCCACCCAGCAGCGGACCGACGATGCTCGCCAGGCCGAAGATGCCGCTGAAGACGCCCTGGATGCGGCCGCGCTCGGCGGGCGGGAAGATCTGCGAGATGACCGTGAAGACGGTCGAGGTGAGTACGCCGCCTGCCAGACCCTGCGCGCCGCGGAAGACGATAAGCTGGGTCATATCCTGGCTCAGACCGCACAGCGCCGACGTCAACACGAACAGCGCGGAGCCGCCGAGCAGGAACATCTTGCGGCCGTACAGGTCGGATAGCTTGCCCGAGATGGGCACCACCGCCGTACTGCTCAGCAAATACGCGGTGGTCACCCAGGCGTAGTGCTCGAAGCCCTGCAGCTCCGAGACGATGCGCGGCATGGCCGTGCCCACGATGGTCTGGTCGAGCGCGGCCAGCAGCAGGCCCAGCATGAGCCCCGCCACGGTCAAGATCAGGTCGCGACGCGGCAGCGCGTGGTAGCTCATCGCCGCCGCTGGCCTTTGGTGCGTCGGATGACCGGAGCGGGTTTCGAGTCGGGGTGCAGACGTCATCGCAACATTCCGGCTTCAGGTATATTGGCCGCGCCGGGCTCGACTGCGCCACTTTGACGCGACGCTCGGCAGGCAACGCTGACGACTAGAATGGCAGCTTGATCTGCGCCTCGGTGTGCGACGGTTCGATCAGCCGCGGGCCTTCATTCTCCCACGAATTGACGAGCGGACCGACGGGATAGGCCTCGATCAGCTCGGATTCGATCGGCCTCAGAAGCGGCCGAAGGTCGGCGGTGGACGGGTCGAGCCAGGCGGGCTCGGAGTCTGGGCGGAGGATGGCCGGCATGCGGTTATGGATGCCGGCCATGAGCTCGTTAGGCTTCGTCGTGACCACCGCCGCCGTCGGCATTCCGCCCCGATTTGGCGCTGGCAGCCACAGGCCCGCTAAGGCAAAAACGCCTCTGGACTTGAGGCGGATGTGCATAGGTTGGCCGTTCCGCCACTCATAGAAACCGGTGGCTGGAATCAGACAGCGCGCCGCCTCGCGGAACATCGGGCTGGAGTGGAGCGTCTCCGCGCGAGCATTGATCGGCGGCGGCTTGCCCGCCTGCAGCCAGAACGGTCGCAATCCCCAGATCGCCGTCTGGACGCTCGGATTCTCCAGCGGCAGCTGGACGATCGTCACGATCTCCTGACTCGGCGCGATGTTGAAGCGCGGCTCGATCCGCTTCTCAGACCAGTCCAGGAACCCGAAGCGCTCGATCACCTCTTTGGGGTCTGTGAGATTGAAGCGGCCACAGAGCACATTTCTAGAGTAGACTGCGAGTATGGCAAGAAGCAAAAGACGAATCACGGCGGCACCTCTCGATCGCTGCCTAATCTACTACCGGGTCAGTTCGCAGGAGCAAGCTCGTGAGGGCATGAGCGAAGCCGCCCAGCTTGAGGACTGTCGGCGCTATGCCGCGTCGCGTGGCTGGGCCATCGCCGGAGAATACTCCGACCGGCTGTCGGGCATGCGGGATGATCGGCCTGGCTACGTGGCGTTGGTCGCAGAAGCGCGGCGGCTACGCACTGGGGGCCGACCAGTGGCCATTGTGGTCAAGTGGCTTCATCGGCTGGGGCGGAAAGTGCTAGAGGCCGTCAATAACCGGGCGGAACTC
>VBGG01000199.1 GCA_005883405.1 Chloroflexota bacterium
CGATTTTGGGGCCTGCCGCGGCGAAGGCTGGCGACGGGCTGGGCGACGGCGAGGCGCCAGGCGAGGGGACGGGAAGCCCGGGGCTCGGCGACGGCAGTGCGGCTGCGGGCTTGGGGCTCGGCGAAGGGGCGGCTGCCGCGGGCGATGGGGCGCCGGTCTGGCCCTGGCAGGCGGTCGCCAGCAACAGGAGGGCCAGAGCAAGCCACCGCAACATCACGCATTCAGCAACGAGCGTGCCAGTGCGCGCATCGCGCTGCTGAACAGATGGCGTGGCGGTTCAGAGGTGCTGGCTGGAAAGCGCGGACTCCAGGCGAAGCACATTCAGAAGCTGGCTGACTTCTTTGGCGTCTCGCCTGCGTGCTTCTTTCCGATTACGCCAGAAACGAGGCAGACGTGGCTTGAGCGCGACCTCATGAAGCGTGCAGTGCGGCAAGGGCGTCCGCGTAGTACGGCGACGGGACGGGGCCACGGAGCAGCGGGTCGTTGGTGGACTCCATCCAGGCGAGCAGGCGGTGGCGCAGGTCGGCCTCCACGTCTGCGACTTCGGTGGTGCCGGACAGATTGCGCTGCTCCCACGGGTCTTCCTCCAGGTCGTACAGCTCGACCGGAGGGCGGACGCCGTCGAAGTCGGCGAGCATCAGCGGGTAGATCGGGCTCTCGCGGATATCGCTGGGGACGTCCACGCGCGTGCTGACCTCGAAGTTCACGATCAGCTTGTGGCGCGCGGTTCGGACGGCGCGCATCGGCTCGTAGTAGGTGTGGAAGGTCTTTTCGGCGAAGATTTCCGACCGCGGCGCGTAGGCTCGACCCGTCAGCAGTCGCCAGATGATGCGGCCTTGCATCGCAGGTGGCAGCGGCAGCCCGAGTCCTTCCAGGAGCGACGGCGTGACGTCCACGTTGCTTACCATCTCGGATACCACTCGGCCGCCTCCCAGTCCGGCGGAGGGCCAGCGCCACAGCAGCGCGACCTCGATGCCGGGGTCGTACAGGGTGCACTTGGCGCGCGGCATCGCCGCGCCGTGGTCGGTGGCGAAGATCACGCACGTGGTGTCGGCAACCCCCAGCTCGTCGAGTGCGGACAGGATGCGACCTACGCCCGCGTCCATCTGACGGATCGCGCCCTGAAAGGCGGCCATATCCTGGCGCGACTCCGGCGCATCCGGCAGATAGCCAGGTACCGCGACGCCCCGAGTGACGTCGGGCTGGGCGCCACCGAAATCGTACGGGCGGTGGGGCTCCTCGAAGCCGACCTCCAGGTAGAAGGGGCGGTCCTGACGGGTGAGCTCGCGGAGCAGGCCCACGGCTGCCTCCGCTTCCTCGTACGCGGGTGCGACCGGCAGGACCCGGGTGTAGCCGAGTTCCTGGGCGGAGCCGTGCTCGATGAGGTGCTGCATGCCGACGAGCGTCGTGCTATAGCCGGCGGCGGCGAGCAACTGGGCGGTGTGCGGGACCCGGGGGTCCAGCCGCCAGCCGAACGGCGGGTGTGCGAGGCCCAGAACGCCCGTGGCCTGCGGATACATGCCGGTGTGCAGCGAAGCGCGGCTCGGGCTGCACTGCGGCGCGGTACAGAAGCTGGTGGCGAAGCGAACGCCGCTAGCGGCCAGGCCATCCAGGGCAGGCGACGTGACCGTCGCCTGCCCGTAGCAGCCGAGATGCTGCCCGAGGTCGTGGCAGGTCAGGAAGAGAACGCTGCTCGGCAGGCGGTTGTCAGCCTTTGACGACGCCCGCGCTCAACCCTGCCACGCTGCGACGCGGGCAGATCAGGTGTGTGAGGACGATGAATGAGGTGCTCACGGCAGGCGGTGCTCAGCCCGTGACGGCGGCAGCGCTCAACGCTGGCGCGCTGCGACGCCGGCAGATCAGGTGTGTGAGGACGATCAATGGAGTGCTCACAATCAGAGCGGTGCTCAGCCTTTGACGGCGCCGGCGGTGAGGCCTGCCAGGATGCGGCGCTGGAAGATCAGGGTGAGGACGATCAGCGGAATCGTCACGATCACGGTGGCGGCCTGGATCTGACCCCACGGGATCTCGAAGCCACCCGCGGTGGTGGTTGCGACTCGTTCCAGGCGCCGATGAAAGCCAGCAGTCCGGTGGTTACCAGCCCCGGTGCAACCAGCGGCAGCATGACCAGGCACAGCGTCTGCAGTGGCGAGTAGCCGTCGACGTATGCCGCTTCCTCCAGGTCTTTCGGCATCTCTTGGAAGAAGCTGGTCAGCACCCACACTGTAAAGGGCAGCGTGAAGATCAAGTAGGTGATGATCAGCGCGGGCAGCTGGTTGTACAGGCCGAAACTACTGATCCGCTCGAACAGGGCTCCGAGCACGGCGATCGCCGGGAACATCGTCATCGATAGGATCAGGTACATCACCGGCAGCCGGCCAGGGAAGCGGAACCGCCCGAGCGCATAGGAGCCGAGCACGCCGATCGCCAGCGACAGCAGCGTCACCGACACAGCGACAACTGTGGAATTAGCCAGCGCGCGCAGAAAATTTCCGTTGGTCAGAACCAGCTGGTAGTTTCCGGTCGTGGGATTGGTCGGCCAGTACTGAACCGGCGTTGAAAATAGCTGGTTGTCAGGCGTAACCGACGAGCGGAGTGCCCAATAGAAGGGGAACACCAGGTAGACGGCGATCACCAGCAGCATGAGATAAAACAGCGTGCGGCCGGCGACGTACTTCTGCTGCCGGGTCATGATTGCTCGACCTTGAAGATAGTCACGTAGGTGATGACGAAGACGGCGATGATCAGGAAGATCGCCACGCTTATCGCGCCGCCGTAGCCCAGATCGGAAAACGCGACGATGTTTTGCTGCGCGTAGATCGCCATCGGCTGCGTATCAGCGCGGTTGCCGAACATGACGTAAAACGCATCGAAGACGCGCAGCGCGTCCAGCGTTCGGAAGATCAGCGCGACGACGATGGCCGGTCGCAACAAGGGTAGCGTCAGGCGTAAGAACGCCTGGACCGGATTGGCTCCGTCGACATTCGCGGCCTCGTAGATGTCGCCCGGAATGAGCTGCAAACCCGCCAGCAACAGCAGCGCCACAAACGGAGTCGTTTTCCAGATGTCTACTGCAGCGACGGCTGGAATGGCCGTGGCCGGATCGGCGATCCATGCCACGTTGCTCGGCAGGAAGTGGAGCTTGTCGACCAGCAGGTCGTTGATGACTCCATAGATGTCGTGGTACATCCATCGCCAGATCTGGGTCGAGACGACCGTCGGAATCGCCCAGGGCACCAGCATGGCGGCCCGCATCGGACCTCGGCCGCGGAAGTTCGAATTGACTACCAGGGCGATGCCCATGCCAAGAACGAACTCGAAGGTGACGGTTAGCAGAGTGAAGAGGACCGTCACCCAGATGGCGTGGCGGAAGGCATCGTCAGTCAGCAGGTCGAGGTAGTTCTTCAAGCCGATGAACTGAACCGGGCGAGCGCTGGCGAGTCGTGCGTTGGTGAAGCTCTGGACGATGGTCTGCACCAGCGGAACGAGAGCCACCAGCCCGACGACAAGCAGTGACGGCAGCAACAACCAATACGACAGGCGAATCTGCCGGCGGACGAGGTCGCTGTGCACCGTCGGCACGACGATGGGTGCGGTCCGTAGTTGGGTGCGAGCTTCTACGCTCATCGTGGAGTCCCCTCCAGTGTGGAGGCGCAGGCTACTACACTGCGCCTCCGGAGTCGAAGAGGAAAATCAGCCGAGCAGGCGCTGGATCTGGTTCTGGGCCTGGGGCAGCACCGATCCAGGATCCTGGCCGTTTTCGATGTTGTTCACCGCCTGGAAGAACGCTGTCGATACCTGGTTGTAGTTCTCGCCTGTCTCCGACGAGGGCCGCGCCACGCGCTCGACGTCCGCCAGGTTGGCCAGGAACGGCTGTGCCTGCTGGACGTTCGGATCGGACGCCACCGCGGGGATGGTGGGCACGAAACTCCCGACCACCGCACGGTAGGTCTGGACCTCAGGGCTCGTCAGGTAGCGAATGAACTCGATCGAGGCATCCTGGTTCTTGGAGTACTTCGAGACAGCGAGCGCCCAGCCACCGATGGTGCCGACCGGTTTCTGACCCGACGACGCAGGCAACGCCGCCACGTCGAACTTGCCTTTGACCGGCGAATCGTCCTTCTGGCCGAGAGCGTAGGCATACGGCCAGTTGCGCATGAACGCCGAGCCGCCGCTCTGGAATGCGTTGCGGGCATCTTCCTCCTGGTAGGTGGTGACTCCGCGCGGCGCGATCGTCCCGATCCAGCCCTTCATTTTGGTGAGAATGGCGACGGCCTGCGGATTGTTGATGGTGCACTTGCCGTTTTCGACGATTTTTCCGCCGCCGCTGGATGCCAGCCACTCGAGGGCGTCGCAGGTGAGCCCCTCGTAGGCGTTGCCTTGCCACACGAACCCGGTGAAGTTGGGATTGCTCCCTTTCTCGCCGTTCATAATGGTGGTCGCCTGCTGTTCGAGCTCGTCCCACGTCTTGGGTGGGGCGCTGATGTTGTATTTCTGCAGGAGATCCTTGCGGTAATAGAGGGTGCCGAAGTCGGAAAAGAACGGCATCGAGACGAGCTTGCCGCCGACCGTGTCGTTGGCGACGATGCCCGGGTAGTGGTTCTTGGTCGCATCGCCCAGTTTCGGGCCCAGGTCGACCAGGTTGGGGGCGAACGCACCTGGCCAGATCACGTCGACCATCAAGACGTCGAGGTCGGCCGACTGTCCCTGGAAGAAACGCTGATACTGGGCAAATGTGTCCGTCGCGCTCTGCGGGCGCGGGATCACGTTAATCTTGACACCCGTATCTTGCTCAAAGCGCTGCGCGGTCGCCTTGTCGAGGTCGTTGCCAATGCCGACGCCATCCCCGTAGTAGATGACGGTCGCGCCGGCGAACGACTTGTTGGGGTTCTGGACGGGCGGCGGGTTACTCGCGCTGAACTGACCACCGGCCGCGGCCGGTGACGGAGACGCCGCGGCGGCGGGGCTGGCGGCGGGCTTGGCTACCGGCGATGCCGCGGGCGAAGCAGCAGCGGCCGGGGACGCGGCGGCCGCGGGTGATGCAGCGGGGCTGGCTGCCGCGGCAGGCTTGGTCGGCGCAGCTGGTGGCTGCGCGGCGGGGGCCGAGGTTGCCGCTGGCTGAGACGGTTGGGAGCAAGCCGCAAGAACGCCGGCGGTCGTCGCACTCAACGCGCCAAGCAGGAATCCTCGGCGGCTATAAGGGCGACGTACACCAAGGTCGAGGTCCATACGTTCTCCTTTTAAATTCGAAATGTAACACTCCTTGTGAGAAGGGGCGCGCAAGCCCAGAAAACGGGGCCGGCGTTACAGTAATGCTGGACAAAAAAGCCCACATCGGGCGATGAAATCGGAGCACTTTCCTATGGCCATGGATCGCTTTGATCCCTTTCGCGAGATGATGAGCTTCAGAGAGGCCATGGATCGCTGGCTCCAGCAGAGCATCAGCAGCACGGGCCAGATCCTTTCGAATATGCGGCCAGACTCGATTCCGATGGACGTGATCGAGCACGACGACGCTTTCGAAGTGCGGGCGTCGGTGCCGGGGGTCAAAGCCGAGGATGTCGAGGTCACCGTGCAGGGTGAACGCGTCAGCATCCGCGCCGAGGTGCGCGGCGAGGAGGAGCGCCGCGGCGACAATTGGCTGATGCGCGAGCATCGCTACGGCACGATGCAGCGGTCGATCACGCTGCCGGCGCCGGTCAGCTCCGACAACGCCGAGGCGCGCATCGAGCACGGTGTACTCACGCTGCGGCTGCCGAAAGCCCACGGTGCGCAGGCGCGCCGCATCGCCGTCGCGGCGACCGCGTCGTCCACGTCTGCGGCGCAGGTGGGCGCGCAGAAGACGCACGCTGGTGGTCGCGACCACACGGCTGAGGGCGACCGCGTGACCGAGGAGTCTCAGGAGTCGTTCCCGGCCAGCGATCCGCCGTCGTGGACGCCTGAAAAGGTATAGGGGCACTACCCTAGCGAGGTGACGTTCTGGCTCCTCAAGACCGAGCCGGGTGAGTTCAGCTTTGACGACCTCGTGCAGCGCGGGGTCGAGCCGTGGGACGGCGTGAGCAATCCGATGGCGTTGCGGAACTTGAGGGCGGCGCACAAAGGCGAAACCTGCGTCATCTATCACACTGGCGACGAACGCCAGGCGGTGGGTCTGGCGAGTGTCGAGCGGACGGCGTATCCGGATCCAAAGAAGAACGATGAGAACCTGATCGTGATTGATGTCCGCGCTGGCACCCGTCTGCCACACCCGGTGCGGCTGGATCAGATGAAGGCCGACGCGCGGTTTGCTGACAGCCCGCTGGTGAAGATGGGGCGGCTGTCGGTAGTCGCTTTGACTAACGTGCAGTACGGGGCGATCCTGGAGCTAGCGGGGCTCTAGCGCTCTTTTGCGCCAG
>VBGG01000200.1 GCA_005883405.1 Chloroflexota bacterium
ACCGACGTACGCGGTTACTTCAGCCGAAGTCTCTACTTCCTCGAAATCGGGCGCGGTCCACTCCATGCGCTGTACCCCCTTTCCGGGCCTGACGACTCGACGCGTCCCCCGTCACGCCGAACGTCCGTCCGCGATGACGGCTCTACGCTACACCCGCCAGGGCGGGCACTGTCAAGTCATAAACATCAGGCGCCGCGTTGCCTGGCCGTGTCGGCTTGCCACGGCGAGCCGCTCGTACGCGGGCCACTGTCGAGCAGACAACTTCTCTTTGTGCTTCGGCTCTCGCAAGGTCAGCCTCTCGTATGCTGGCGACTGTCGAGCGGACAGAATCTTTCTTTTCTTCGGCTCTCGCACGGTCAGCCGCCGACAGCCACTGCCCACCCTGCAGGATGCTAGACGACCACGGCGGTGCGATAGTCCGCCTCGGCCGTCTGGCCGGCGGGGAACAGGTCGAACTTCTTCATCCAGCGATGCGTCCGTTCGTACACCTCGCGTGTGTACGGCTCGAAGACGATGCGCTCGCCGGGGCCGAACGCGCGCACGTCCACCAACGGCTAGAACTCCTCGGCCATCTCGCGCAGGTAGTAGTGGGTGAAGTGCTGGTGCTCGACGTCGATGTCGCGCTGAGCCCGCCTGAGCGCGTTGAAGTATTTCTCGACGTCGGACATGGCGACGTCCTCACCCGAGATGAGGAAGCCGATCATGAACGACGCGTCAACGACCTTACGGAAGCCCTGCTGCTCGACGATGTACGACTGCATCCCGAAGACATTGGCCGACTCGACGCGGCGATCGAGCAGCCGTGCCACACGATCGTTCGGCGAGCCGATGAACTTCAGATTGATCTCGTCCGGCTGCAGAAACGCCTCAAGCGCCTGGAGTGCGGAGAAGTGGCTGCCGGAGTGATAGCCGACGCCCACCTCGCGTCCCTTCAGGTCCTCCGGACGCCGAATCGAGGACTCGGCAGCCACATAGATGCCCGCCGGTGTGACGGAATACGCGTGGCCCCACATTTTGCCGTGCTGACCTGAAGCGGCCATGTTGACGGCCCAGTGGCAGGCCGCGCTGATGTCGCACGAGCGCCCGGCCTCCATGGTTTCGAAGGCACCGCGCTTCACCTCGGCGACGGGCGCGTCCTCCGTGGACTGGACCCCCGCGTTGCCGATGATGTGGTAGCTCCGTCCGACGCCCATCGCGTCAGCGGTACCCCCGCTCCACTGGAACGTGTAGTCGAGGCCTTCATCGCGGAAGTAGCCCTTGTCTTCGGCGACCCACTCCTGAAGTCGGCTGTGGGGCTGGATCTTGAATGGACTCATAGGCGTGCTGTTGTCCTCCAGGCGTGCGAAAGCCGCAGACGTTAGCCACGGCCGACGAACGGCATCTTGGTGGCCATTATGGTCATGAACTGGACATTGGTTTCAAGCGGCATGCTGGCCATGAAGACGATCGCCTGGGCGACGTGCTCCACGTCCATCAGCGGCTCGGGCCGGACGCTGCCATCAGCTTGAGGTACGCCAGCCGCCATGCGACTGGCCAGATCCGTGGCCGCGTTGCCGATGTCGATCTGGCAACAGGCAATGTCGTACTTGCGGCCGTCCAGTGCCGTCGCCTTCGTCAGCCCAGTGATGGCGTGCTTGGTGGCCGTGTAGGGCGCGGAGTTCGGCCGTGGCGCGTGCGCCGAGATGGACCCGTTGTTGATGATCCGTCCGCCGCGCGGATTCTGGTCCCTCATGATCCTGAACGCTTCTTGCGTGCAGTAGAAGGCGGCGTTGAGATTCACGCCGACGACCGACTGCCACTGTTCGACGGTCAGATCTTCGAGATTTACGCCCGGCGCGCCCCGCCCGCCGTTGTTGAACAGGAGGTCCAAACGGCCAAACTCGCTTGTGGTCGACGCGAACAGGCCGGTGACCTGCTGTGGATCGGACACGTCCGCGGCGAAGGGCACGATGCGGGCTTCGCTCGCCGCGCCAAGTCTGGCCGTCTCGTCGAGGGCCTCGCGGCGGCGACCCGTGATCACCACCGAGAAGCCATTGCGTGCAAGCGCGAGGGCGGAGGCGCGGCCGATGCCGCTTCCGCCACCGGTTACGACTGCTACCTTCAATGCTCTGTCACTCCCCCTCGTTGAGCTGCTCGGTCTCGACCAGCCACCTGGCGAAACCCAGGCGCTCCACGTCCAGCACCGTCGTCAGCGACTTCAGCGGTGGACGCGGCACCGGGATCGGCTCGCCGCGCTGGACGTGGTCGATGATGTAGCGGATGCGTTGCTCTTCCAGTTGCTCCTGGGCTTCCCAGGGGGTTTCGGCTTCACTAACGCAGCCGATTTCGGGGTACGCAGCATACCGCCGCCAGGTTCCATCGGCTCGCTCGGCGGAGTAGGCCACCAACCGATACGGAATCGCCTCGGGGTGCTCGACGAAGGCCTGGCGCAGCTCGCGCGTGGCTTCGACCCAGTCCGCATCGGGGGCGAGGAAGACGCCGCCGGAGCGGACGCGGTAGGCACCGGGGTCCTCAACCCCTGGCGGCGTGACGCCGTGCTGCATGTGCGCCCTGACCGATGCGATCAGCCGCCTGCGGACGCGGATCACCATCGCGTCCGTGGTACCCAGGTGCTCGATCGTCCGATCAAGGACGTCGCCCATGCTGGTGGTCATCGCCGCGTCCTGCATGGCGATGCCCTGAATACCCGTGAAGCCAGCCGGGCCTGAGTTGTTGCGCTGCACCTCGCGGTCCATCAGGAAGTCGTTGGCGAGCTCCTGCTCGGGCTGGAAGCGGCCGTACCAATCGGTGGTGTTCGGCTTCAGCGGCTGACGAAGGGCAAGCGGCGAAGCGCCACCAGGACGGTTGCGGCCGGTCACCATGCTGAACGTCATGGTGTGGGTGTCGTCCATCGGGACGCGGGCATTGCCGCCCTTCTTGGTGCCGAGCACGCCCGGCGGCGTGAACGTGTAGAACGGGAAACACCACTGCGCGATGCGCCAGTAGACCTGGTCCGCTCCCGCCGGGCGGCGTGCGCCGTAAGCTGCGCCGCCCTCAGTATCGATCACCTCGAAGTGGGCGGTCTTCACCCGCAGCTGATACTCCGAGAAGCTGCCGGGTATCTGGTCGTCCGGCTTCAGCCCACCGTAGTGCAGGAAGCCGACATGCGTCGTGTCGATGTCGCCTTCCAGGATCTGCAGCCAGTTGCACGCGAGCTGAGTGGCGCGTACGTTCTGGTCGGAATCGGGCTGCATGTTGCCTTCGAGGTCCGGCAACGGCGGCGGAGTCTTCCGCGGGCCCATGTACGTCCACACGATGCCGCCACGCTCCTGGCATGGGTACGCCATCGCCTTGACCTTGTGCCTGAAGTCCGATTCGGCCGGCTCGTTGGGCATGTCGATGCAGTTGCCCTCCACGTCGAACTTCCAGCCGTGATAGACGCAGCGCAGGCCGGCCTCTTCGTTGCGGCCGAAGAACAACGAGGCACCGCGATGCGGGCAGTTGTTCTGGAGCAGCCCGACGTTGCCGTTCGAGTCGCGAAAGCCGATCAGCTGCTCGCCGAGCAGCAGGATGCGCAGGGGGTCCGAGTCCGCGGCCGGCACCTCCGAAGACAGCATTGCCGGTACCCAGTACTCGCGCATGAAGTTGCCCATCGGCGTGCCTGGCCCGACTCGGGTGATCAGCTCGTTCTCTTCCTGCTTCAGCATCGCTCAGCCTCTCCTTCGTTTCAGCCGGCAGAGCCTACGCCCTGGCGGCTGCCATGGAGTCCATGAACTCTTTGCGCACGGTTTCGCCAGCCTCGTTCTGCCACGCTTTGACCAGGTCGTCGTACTCGCTGAGCTGTCGACGACCCAGGATGATGTCGATAAGACCGTCCTGGAAATGGACATCGGCCGTCTGACCTTTGCCCCACGCGGTTGCCGAGAAGTACCCGTCAGTCGGGTCGCTCACGCCCAGCGGCATCAGCATCTGCTGTGCGTCGTACGCTGCCCGCGCGAACCCTGGCAGATCGGCCTGGTAATTCACGTACGGGTGCTGGGCGATGTAGCGCCAGGGCACGTAGCTCGCGCGCGAGATGCCCTCTGGCGTGGGCACCGGATTGCCCTTCGCATCCAGCGTGTAGTCCTGATCCTTGAGGCCATACGACAACAGCAGATCTTCCTGACTGCCGAACGGCGCGGCCAGGAAGTTCATGATGCGCAGCAGTTCCTTGATCCGATCGGCGCTGGCCTTCTTCAGCACGTTCATCGAGATGAAACCGTGGCTCAGGAACGCCTGCGGCTTGCCGCCGTCGGCGGCCGCGAACGGCTTCAGCATGTGGAATCGATTCCCGAACTGCGCGCCCTGCCGCCACAGATCGATCCACGAATTGCCATATCCGTCGACCGCCATGACGAACCGACCCTGGGCGTGCTGGGGCCGCGTCTGGGTGATCGTCGCCACGTCTGGCGGGAATACGCCCGAGGCCATGAGATCGCGCAGGTAGCCAACGGCGGCTTTGAACTCCTCGGTTTCGCGGTCGCGGATCAGCTTGCCGGCGGAATCGATTTTCCAGTTGTGCGGCGCACCGAACATCGCGGCGTACGCCGAGAGGGCGAAAGGACCGCCCTCGCTCGCGGTGCTGGCGCCGGCCTGGTTGCCAATGGCCCAGCGGCCGTCCTGGGGCCGGTTCAACTGGAGCAGAATCCGCTTCAGGTCGTCGGCGTTCCTGGGAATGTAGCCCTCGCCGATCTCCTTGTTCCAGATGTCGGTGTTGGCAAAGAAGTAGCCGCCGAAGCTGGGGAAGATCGGCAAGTGGCGCTGGATCGGGATCAGATACAGCGAGCCGTCGATCGCCGAAACGGAGTTCTTCCAGGCGTACATCGGAATCGCGGCAAGGTTCGGGTACTCCTTGGCGGCGTCGCCCGCCAGGTAGGGGGTGAGGTCCGCGCATTTGGCTTTGAAGAACGCCGGCAGGTTCGGCGCAAGCGCATAGCCGTTGTAGATGTGCATGAAGTCTGGCAGATCGTCGCTCGCCATCGTCGTGACAAACTTCGTCTGGTAATCCGGGCTGGGCACGACGTTGATGTTCATGTTGGCGTTGAGCTGGCGGTTGACCTCCTGCCAGGTCGGGTTCTGGTCGAACGGCGTGGGCGGCGGGAAGTACGCCCGGTTGAGGACATTCACGGTGCTGCCAGAGCCAGGTTTCTCAGCGACCGTCTTGATGGGATTTGCCGGGTAATTGTCGAAGCCGTCGTCGAAGCGCGGGTCTTCGGTGTGGTAGTCGGGCTTGGGACCGTTGGCGAGCGGCGCGTAGGTTGGGTACGGGTTGCCCTTGCCGGTACTCGCGGTGGTTGCGCTAGTGCTGCTGCCGCCCGAAGGGGCTGTCGGTGCGCAGGCTGCGCTGAGCAACAGCGCGCTCGCGGCTGACGCCCGAATGAAGTCTCGGCGAGTCAGACGGTTCGTCACTGTTTAGGACTCTCCTGTGAGGTATCGTACCGCGAGATGAGCCGTCGCTGGTATCGCCACGGAGGGCGGGTGATCTTCGTCGGCTGGGAGCCGGCGGACCAGGCGTTCTACCTGAACGTGGTGGATCTGTGCGCGGCGTGTGGCGGTACCGGCGAGATTGGCGGGTCTGAAGAGGTCTGTCCTGGCTGCGGTGGCGAGGGCATCCAGCTGGCGAAGCTGAATCCCAGCCACCGTCAGGGCGGCCTGTCCCTGGACGAGATCGACGAGCGCCTGTCTCGCGACGGCGTGCCATTCCCCGAGCTGGTGCGCTCGGACCTTCTCTCGGACCAGCGGACCAATGCCGGAACGCTGCTCCACGAATACGACCTCTAGAAGTTCGGCCGACAAGCCGCTTTTCGGCACAAGACGCAGTCGGCCGAACTTCTTGTGACAGACTGGCCTAGGGCCGCGGCCGCCGAACGGTAGGGCAAGTCAGCTTTTCGGCCGCGGCCCTAGTGCCGCTCGTTCGCGGGCGAGAGTTCAAAAGGGAGGACCCCTTTGCTTTGTCCGCCCGCAGGGTGACATCTGGTGCTCGTCCGCGGACGGGAGTTCAAAAGGGAGGACCCCTTTGCATCCTCCGCCCGCAGGGTGACATTTGCTGCTCGTCCGCGGGCGAGACTTCAAAGCGGGGAACCCCTTTGCATCCTCCCCCCCGCATGGTGACTTTGCTGCTCGTCCGCGGGCGAGACTTCAAAGCGGGGAACCCCTTTGCATCCTCCGC
>VBGG01000202.1 GCA_005883405.1 Chloroflexota bacterium
TGATGTTCGTGCCGCTCGCGGTGAGCATCGGCGATGGCTTCAAGTTCGGCTGCGGCTTCTTCATGGCCATGGTGCTCGCGGCGCTGGTCGGATTCGTCGTGCTGGCGTTGCTCTTTGTGGTAACCAGTCTTCTCGGGCTCAACCTGCCGATCACCCGCTAATCGCGCAGTGTGTCCAGCAGACGTTGGAGCACCGTCTCGTAGTCCGCGGCCGTATTCAAGACCACGTGCGCGCGACGGATCGGTTCGGCCTTGCGACGTAGCTCGAGGAACACCGGCCAGTCCGCGTCGGACAGATCGTCCTTGTCTTCTCTCAGCTGGCGTCGCAACAGGCGCTGCTGCACGACGCTCGGTGGACAGGTGACCCAGATGATCGCCAGCCGCGCATCGCACTGCTCGGCAATGCTGTAGACCTTGCGACGACGGCGCTCTTCGAGATTGGTCGCGTCGAAGATGACGTTGCGGCCGACGACCAGCGCGGAGCGCAGGATGGTATGGCACCAGCCGTACACGGCCGCGTGCTCGCCGCCCGTGTAGCGCGGCTCGGCGAAGAGCTGTTTGCGCACGCGATCGGACTCGACGACCTGCGCGTCGAGGGCACTGCCCAGCCGCCTCGCCAGTCGGCTCTTGCCCGAGGCCGGCGGGCCAACCAGCATGACAACCAACGGGCGACCCACCGGCGGAAGTGTACCGTTCAGGCCCGTAAGCCACCCTCCCCCAGCCCTCTCCCAGAGGGAGACGGAGTTTTCCGCGCATAATTGCGCCCAGGACGGCCTTCCGCACTCTGTGGACGGCCCTCGTGAGCCTGTACGAGGAGACGCTGACGCTGCTTCAGGACGATGTGGCGCGCCAGTGGCTCCTCGGGATCGTGCTGTGGCTGATGTTGTACGTACCCACACCAGGCAACATCGCGCTGGCTGGGGTGACCCGCGTTGCAGCCGGCCCCGACGTGCCGCGACTTGGCCTGTTCCGCGCCGCCTTGCGCGCCCACTGGCGCCTGGCCTTGCAATGTTGCGTGCTGAGCGTGGTGGTGATGGCCGCCCTGATCTGGAACGTGCTGTTCTACTTCAACGTCGGCACCGGCCTGCTGCGGCTGATCAGCATCCTGTGGCTGTATGCCACGCTGTTCTGGCTAGCTGTGCATCTGTACGTCGCCCCGCTGCTCGTTCACGTCGCCGAACCGCGTTTGCTCGACGTGTACCGTCGCGCGGCACTGGTGGTGCTCGGCCACCCCGGCTACACCATCCTCTTGCTGGTAGCGCTGTTGGCACTCGGGCTGCTCAGCGTGGTGTTCCTGCCGGTGTACGTGCTGGTCGCCGGCGCTTACATCAGCCTGGTCCAGGCGCACGCGCTGCGTGAGATCCGAAGACGCCATGGCGATCTTGCCCTCGAAGCCGAGGCCGAGGAGGAGGTCAGTCGGTTGTGAGCTTGCCAGGCGCCGAGCGCGTGCTCGGAGGTCGCGACCAGCTGTTCCGCGAGATCGCCCGCGGTGGCATGGCCGCGGTCTGGGAGGCGCACGACGCCCTGCTGGATCGACGCGTCGCGGTCGCTTCAGGCGTGAAGCTCGCGCCGCGGCGAGTTTGAGCCACCCAAACATCGTTCCAATCTACGACGTCGGCCAGGACGCCGAAACGCGAACGCCCTACATCGTCATGGAGCTCATCGAGGGCGGCAACCTGAAGGACCTCATCCGTCGCTCGGCGCCGTTTTCCGATCGCGAAATCCGCGCGATCGGTGCCATTCTGGCGGCCACGCTCGACTACGCCCACCGCAAGGGCCTCATCCACCGCGACATGAAGCCGCAGAACGTGCTGCTTGGTGAGGACCGGCGTCCGCGTTTGACCGATTTCGGCATTGCCCAGGCGATGGCTTCGAGCGGCCTGACGCGCACCGGCGCGGTCATGGGCTCGGTCCACTACATCGCGCCCGAGGTGGTTCGCGGGGGAAAGGCGTTGCCGCAGTCCGACGTGTACAGCCTGGGCGCGGTGCTCTACGAGATGGCCACTGGCCGCGTGCCGTTTCTGGGCGAGACGGACCTGGCGGTGGCGCTGGCACATGTCGAGGAGACGCCGGCCGCGCCACGCGCGCTGAACGCCCACATCGCCCCGGACCTCGAACGCACCATCCTGCGCAGTCTGGCCAAGCTGCCTGAGCAACGATTTTCAAGCGCCGCCGAGCTGGCCGCTGAGCTTCGCAACGGGACGTCGCCGAAAGACGCAGGGGCGACTCGCGACGCCGGCGCCGATACCCAGCGCATTCCGAGCGTTGCTCCGAGGTCGGCGGGCACTGCCAGGAAGCCCGGGGGCGGCGCCGCGCCACCCGCCGGCGCGACCGCTACCCCCACCGGCAAGGCCGTGGCGCCGACTGGCAGGGCCGCGATGCCGGCGGACAGAGGTGGAACGCCGGCGAGCAGGGGTGCAACGCCGGCGACCAGGGGTGCACGCGGCGAGGCGGTCGCGCCATCGCCGGTGGGCGCGTTTGCGCGGCGGACGGCCCGTCCCGGCCAGCGCCGTGGCGTGGGCGGCGTGCTCCCATTGCTGCTTGCCCTGGCGGCAGTCTTGATCGCCCTGGGCGCCGGCTTTTTCGGCCTGGCGACGCTCAGCCGCGAAGGCTTCGCGCCGCCCGAACCAACGCCGCCTCCGCCTACCGCGCAGCCGACCGCCGCGCCAAAACCCGCCGCGGTTCCGACCAGCACGCCACTGCCCACCGAGACCGCCACGCCCCAGGCGACGGCGACGCCAGAGCCTTCGCCCTCGCCCGTGCCGACGCCTTCGCCGGTCTCGCCCCGTCCCACACCGCTGCCGCAGCCGACAGCAGCTCCTCGGGCTATCGCCGTGCCGCAACTGCGCGGTAAGACGCTCGAGCAGGCGCAGGCCGCGCTGCAGGCCGATGGCCTGACCGCCACGGCGATCGGCGCGCCGGCCAACATCGATAAGAATGTCGTGTTCGATCAGTCGCCGGATGTCGGCGCTTCGATGCCCGCTGGTGGCGCGGTCACCGTTCGCGTTGGCAACGGTTCGACGGCGATCCCCGCCGTCACCAATCTGTCGCGCGATCAGGCGGTGGCGATGCTTCAGAACAACAGCTTCCACGTAACGCCGCGCGATCGGCGCGATCCGCGCATTCCCGCCGGCGTCGCCATCGGCACCACCCCCCAGGCCGGCAGCGTCCTGCCGCGCGGCTCGGCGATCGTCCTTGACGTCAGCTCAGGCCGTTGAGCGAAGCGTTCGTGCTCGTACGCCACCCTCACCCCACCCCTCTCCCAGAGGGAGAGGGGGATCAATTCGGCACGCGGTTTGCATGTGGCCCGCTCGCAACCATGCTGGGCAATCCCTCTCGTCCTGAGCCCGTCGAAGGGCCTCTCGATTTTGCTGGCGAACCCGCAGGTCTTGTCGCCGTCGCTTCTCGTTTTCGGCCTCTGGGCGTAGCCGCGGCAGCCGCGATCGTCGCTGTCGGGGCGTGGTACGCCACCCAGGTCGTCGTGCTCGACCATTCGGCCTCGGCGGCGGTCAACGCCAGCGTGGCTCAGGGCGGCTCGCCGCTTCGGCCTGACGCTACGATCCTCGTCTCGGCCAGCGGCGCCGGCGTGGAGCTCGAAGGGGCTCAGCTCTTCCGCACCGAGGTAAGCGACGACGGCAGCCGCTCAGCAGAGCAAGCCGTGCCGGTACGCCTACAGTCCGCGGGCGAGGAAGGCAGCTTCCAGGTGCTGTCCGCCAATGCGGCGCCGCTATTGCGGCCCGATGGTGCCTATCGACTCGCGCTTCGCGTGGCGGCGCCGAGGCCGGCGCTGCCCATGCCACGGACCGACTTCCTCGACCAGCAGTACCGCTTCTCGACCGTTGCTTCGCCGCACCCCAGGCTGCCGAGTACCGCTTTGCGGCCGCGCTGGGCCGACCCGGTGAGCTTCACGTGGTCCGAGCCGATGCAGGACGTGGCAGCGAACGTCCAGCCTGCCGCGCCCATTCGAACCTGGGTTGACCCCGCGGATCCGACTCGGAGTTGGGTGCAGCTTGGCGGCGAGAGCGGCGCCGGCTTGGCCGACGGTCAAACCTACGCGATCACCGTCGCCAGCGCACAGTCGACCGATGGCATGACGTTGCAAGAACCCGCGAGCTTCGAAGTCGCCGTGCCGTCTCGGCCTCATTTCGTCGATGTGCCGACCGCGCCCGTGACCCTGCACTATGCCGAGAGCTTCACCCTCAAGAGCGACGGTGATCTCGCCAGAGCCGACGTCTCGACCACCTCCGACGTGCCCACGCAGATCAGCGTCGATCGCAATCAGATTCGCCTGGCGCTGCCTGAATACCGGCAGGGCGCTGAGTTCGACCTCAATATTGCATCGGCGACCTCGCCACAGGGCGCGCCGCTCGGCCAGCCAGTGCGGATCCACTTCGTCACGCCGCCGGCGCTCGAGGCGCCGACGGTCGAGCCAGACGACGGCACCGTCGGCGTTCAGCCGTACAGCCATCCAGCGATCACGTTCCCCGAGCCAGTTGCCGATCAGGCGGCGGCAACGCGGGCCTTGCAGATCGATCCGCCGGTGGCCGGCCACTGGGAGTGGACGTCTGCCAGGCGGGCGGAGTTCGTACCCAATACGCGGTTGCCGGTCCTCACCGATCTGACCATCGGTGTGCGCGGTGGGCCTGACGGTCCGCGGACGGTGCCGGGCGGCTATCTCGAAGATGATGTGTCGGCGACGTTCCGCACGACGGACTTCAAGAAGATCGAGGTCAGTCTCGGTCGACAGACGATGACCCTGTTCGAAAATGGATCGCCGATCCGCACCATCTATGTGGCGACCGGTGTATCCGCCGCGCCGACGCCGACGGGCACTTTCTCCGTGTATATGAAGGCGCCGCAGATGCGCTTCCGCGGGGTGAACCCGGATGGCTCGCACTACGACATTCCCGATGTCCATTGGGTGATGCCGTTCTGGGGCGACTACACCATCCACGGCGCCTACTGGCGTCCTCGCTTCGGCGTCCCCGGCAGCGACGGCTGCGTGAGCATGACCGACGCCGACGCCAAGCTCGTCTACGACTGGGCCGACGTCGGCACGCCCGTCGTGATTCACTCGTAGAGATGACCGACCCCGCGCAACGCTCCTTCGGTGCTGATCTGGACGCTCACGGCACGGCGGTGGGCGAAAGCCGACCTGTTCCGTTCGCCACCCGCCCGGTGCTGCAAGGCACCTTCGGTATGGTTGCCGCCGGCCACTACCTGGCCGCGGCGATCGGCCTGAACCTGCTCGAAAGAGGCGGCAACGCCGTCGACGCGGGTGTCGCGGCTGGCTTTGCGCTGGCGCTGTTGAAGCCGCAGAGCGTGGGTATTGGCGGCGAGGCGCCCATCCTGATCCACGCCGCCGGGCAGAACCGCAATGTGGCCATCAACGGCCAGGGCTGGGCGCCAGGCGCGGCCACCATC
Organism: Chloroflexota bacterium; assembly: GCA_005883405.1. Classification (GTDB taxonomy): domain Bacteria; phylum Chloroflexota; class UBA6077; order UBA6077; family CF-72; genus CF-72. The sequence goes on from VBGG01000202.1 coordinate 5,424, forward strand.
GACTGGTTCCGCTCGAACGGCGTGTCGTTGATCCCCCCAGACGGCTTCCTGCCGGCGACCGTGCCCGCCCAGTTCGCTTCGTGGTGCGCGGCGTTGCAGCAGTTCGGAACGGCTTCGCTCGCGGACGTCCTCGGACCAGCGGTCGATCTGGCGGAGGGCGGCTTCCCGATGTACACCGCCATGCACAACGGCATCCTCAAGGTTGCCGAAAGATTCATCAATGAGTGGCCAACGTCCGCGGCGCTCTACCTGGACAACGGTCGACCAGCCGCCGACGGCACGTTGACCCGCAACCCTGACTGGGCGCGCACGTTGAAGGGCGCCATCGACGCCAGCCTGCGCGCGTCCGGCGACCGCGAGGCGTCCATCCAGGCGGCGATGGACTACTTCTACACTGGACCAGTCGCCCAGAAGGCGGTCGAGTTTTCCAGCCGCAACGCTTTCCTGGACGCCAGCGGCGAGGCGCACACCGGCCTGCTGGCGCTCGAGGACTTCGCGGATTACGGCGCCCGCGGCACGCGCGTCGAGGAGACTGTTGGCGCAACCTACCGCGGTATTCAGGTCTTGAAGTGCGGCCCCTGGAGCCAGGGCCCGGTCTTGCTGCAGCAGCTCAAGCTGCTCGAAGGCTTTGGTCTCAGAGCGCTCGGGCACAACACGGCGGAGTACCTGCACGTCTACCTCGAGTGCGCCAAGCTCGCCTTTGCCGACCGTGAGCGGTACTACGCGGACCCGGCATTCGTGGATGTCCCG
>VBGG01000203.1 GCA_005883405.1 Chloroflexota bacterium
CGAAATGCAGGAGGCGTTTACCGACGTCCGCGACGATCCGTCGATCGGCGTCGCGCTGCTGACCGGGCAAGGCCCCGACGCCTTCTGTTCGGGCGGCGATCAGCGCATCCGCGGAGAAGGCGGCTACGTCGACCCTCGCGGTGTGCCGCGTCTGAACGTGCTCGACCTTCAGCGACAGATCCGTGTGCTCCCCAAGCCCGTGATTGCCGTCGTGGCCGGCTACGCCATCGGCGGTGGGCACGTGCTGCACGTCGTCTGCGACCTGACCATCGCCGCGGACAATGCTCGCTTCGGTCAGACCGGACCAAAGGTTGGCAGCTTCGACGCGGGCTACGGGTCCACGTTGCTGGCGCGCCTGGTCGGCGATAAGAAAGCCAAAGAGATCTGGTTTCTGTGCCGCCAATATTCGGCTCAGGAAGCGCTCGAGATGGGCCTGGTCAACGCGGTCGTGCCGTTGGACCAGCTCGAAGACACCGCGGTGCAGTGGGCGCGCGAGATTCTGGAAAAGAGTCCGACCGCTATTCGCTTCATCAAAGCTGCGTTCAACGCGGCGACCGAGGGCCTGGCGGGCCTGCAGGAGTTCGCTGGGGACGCGACGCTGCTGTACTACCTGACCGACGAGGCGCGGGAAGGCAAGAACGCGTTCCTCGAGAAGCGGCGGCCTGATTTCTCGAAGTTTCCGCGCTTCCCGTGACGGTCGCGGTTGCTCCGACGGGCGTACGGGTCTGGCTTCTGGCGGCGCGGCCCGCCACACTGCCCGCGGCGGTCGTGCCGGTGCTGGTTGGCACTGGCGCCGCGCTCCACGGTCTGCACGAGATCCACGAACGGGTGTTCATCCCGACGCTGTTAGCGGCCTTGTTGATCCAGATCGGTACCAACCTCGCCAATGACGTGTCCGACTTCTACCGTGGCGCGGATACGGCCGAGCGACTCGGGCCGCTGCGGGTCACCCAGGGCGGCCTGGTGACGCCGGCTCAGGTGCAGCAGGCGACGTACATCACCTTCAGTGTGGCCCTGCTCATCGGGCTCTACCTGGTGATCGTGGTTGGCGGCGGCTGGCCGATCCTGGCGATCGGCGTGTTGTGCCTTCTGGCAGGCGTGCTCTACACGGGTGGGCCGTGGCCGTTTGGCTACCACGGCCTCGGCGACGTGGTCTGTTTCGTCTGCTTTGGCGTGCTGGCCGTTCTGGGCACGGCGTATCTGTACACGCGCACCATCAGCGCGCTGGACCTGTGGGCGTCGATCCCGGTCAGCTGCCTGGTGACGTCCATTCTGATCGTCAACAACCTGCGAGACATCGATACCGATCGCCGGGTGGGCAAGATGACGCTCGCGGTTCGACTCGGTCGTCGCGGCACGCGCCTCGAGTACGCCCTGTGCGTAGCAGTGGCCTATGCGATCGTCGTTGGCATCGGCCTGGCCGGCATGGTGGGCGCGTGGTGGTGGCTGCCGCTGCTCAGCCTGCCGCTTGGCATCTGGCTCGTGCGGCTGGTGAGCCGCACGGAAGGCCGGCCGCTGAACCAGGCGTTGAAGCGCACGGGCCAACTGCACCTGCTGTTCGGAGTGCTGTTCGCGGCCGCACTGTGGATCGGCTAGAAGTTCGGCCGACAAGCCGCTTTTCGGTGCAGGTCGCAGTCGGCCGAACTTCGTGTGACTGACTTGCCTAGGGACGCGGCCGTCAGACGGAATGGCAGATAGGTTTTCGGCCGCGGCCCCAGGGCTGCGCGTACCCGACTGGCTGCGGCAGCGCGCCCAGGTCACCCCCAACCGACTCGCGCTCGTGTTTGAGGAAGCGGGCTGGACGTTCGCCGAGCTCGACCGCGGAGTCGACGCCGCCGTCGAAGTGTTGCGCGGGAGGGGCGTCGAGGCCGGGGAACGAATCGGTCTGCTGGCAGCAAACGGGCCTGGATTCGTTCACGCAGTCCACGCGCTGATGCGTATCGGGGCTGTACTGGTGCCGATCAATACGCGGCTGACGCCGAGCGAGATCGAATGGCAGGTCCAGGATGCAGAGCTGGCGCAGGTTCTCGGCGACGACGACGTGGGGCAGCTCGCGGAGCGGCGTCAAGCGTCGAAGGTCTTCGAGCGCCAGTTCAACCTCGATGCCTGGCACAGCATCGTGTACACCTCGGGCACCACTGGCCGCCCGAAGGGCGCCATCCTGACCTACGCCAATCACTGGTGGAGCGCCATCGGGTCGGTGCTGAACCTGGGTCTGCTGCCCGACGATCGCTGGCTCGCGTGCCTGCCGCTGTTCCATGTCGGCGGCCTGTCGATCCTGCTGCGCAGCGTGATCTGCGGCTTCACCGCCGTCGTTCACTTGCGCTTCGATGCACGTGAGGTCAATCGGGCGATCGACGAGCAGGGCGTCTCGATGGTCTCGGTGGTGAGCGCGATGTTGGATCGCATGCTGGCCGAGCGCGGCGGACGTCCATACCCCTCGACGCTGCGCTGCATTCTGCTCGGCGGCGGGCCGGCACCGCTGCCGCTGCTCGAGCGTGCGGTGCAGGCGGGGGCGCCGGTCGTGCAGACCTATGGGCTGACCGAAACGGCCTCGCAGGTGGTCACGTTGGCACCCGAGCACGCGCTCACGAAGCTGGGATCGGCAGGCAAGCCGCTGATGGGCTCGCAGATTCGGATCGACGACGACGGCGAAATCCACGTTGTCGGGCCCACTGTCAGCCCGGGCTACCTGCACGGGCCGCCGCGCGATGGCTGGCTTCGCACCGGCGACCTCGGATACCTGGACGGTGAGGGCTACCTGTACGTGCTCGACCGCTGCGAGGATCTGATCATCTCTGGCGGCGAGAACATCTACCCCGCGGAAGTGGAGGCGACCCTGATCGCCCACCCGTCAGTCAGGGAGGCTGGCGTCATCGGCCTCGCCGACGCGGAATGGGGAAGACGCGTCGCGGCGCTTGTGGTGCTGGAGCCGGGACAGACGGCGACGCCCGAGGAGTTGATCGCGTTTTGTCGAATGCGCCTGGCTGGCTACAAGGTCCCGCGGCGGATCGCGTTTCACGAGTCGCTTCCGCGCAACGCGGCGGGCAAGCTCCTCCGCCGTGACCTGTCGATCGAGGGATAGCATAGGCGTATGCGCCTCGCTACCTACCTCGCCGATGGACAGCCGCGCGCGGCGGTGCTCGCTTCCGATCAGACCCTCGTTGCGGTTGGCGATCTCGTCGCGGGCGGACCGCTGCAGATGCTGGACGTCCTGGACGCTGGTCCGAGCTTCTGGGACAGATTGCGCGCGGCGGCGACCTCAGGGCGTGGTGGCCAACCATTGAGCACGGCGCGTTTGCTGGCGCCGATCCCACGTCCGCGACGCAACATGTTCTGTGTCGGCTGGAACTACTCGGAGCACTTTGCCGAGGGTCAGGGCGCGCGCGGCCCCAGCGACGACGCCGCCAAGATCCCCGACTATCCCGCCCTGTTCAGTAAGCAACCGAATGGCGTCGTGGGTCCCGAAGCGCCGGTCTGGCACCCCGCGCCCGTCTCGAACGAGCTGGACTGGGAGGTCGAGCTGACGGTCGTCGTAGGCACGGCTGGGCGGGACATCTCTGAAGCGCAAGCTTTAGAGCACGTCTTCGGCTACACGGTCGGCAACGACGTGTCGGTGCGCGACGTTCAGCGACGGCACGGGGGCCAGTGGTTCAAGGGCAAGAACTTCGATACGCACTGCCCGCTGGGACCGTGGATCGTCAGCGCCGACGAGATTGGCGATCCGCAGGACCTGCGCATCAGCCTGCGGGTGAACGGCGTCACCAAACAGGATTCGAGCACGCGGTTCATGGTGTTCCGCATCCCGCGGATCATCAAGGAGCTGTCGACGGGTATGCGGCTCGAGCCTGGCGACCTGATCCTGACCGGCACGCCGGAAGGGGTCGGCTTCGCCCGCAAACCGCCCGAGTTTCTCAAGGTCGGCGACCTGATGGAGGCCGAGGTCGAGAAGATCGGCGTGTTGCGGAACGCGGTCGCCGCGTACTCGCCAGAAGCTTCCGCGGCGCAGTTGGCATCTCTGGAAGTTCGGCCGACAAGCCGGTCTTCGGCAAATGTCGCAGTCGGCCGAACTTCTGGCGACAGAAATGCCTAGGGGCGCGGCCGCTACCAGTGCGTGGCAAGGCACGCTCTCGGCCGCGGTCCCAGGCGCTGGCCGTTAGACCATCCCGCCGGCCGCGACGGTCGGCGGAACGTTGAGGACAGAGGAGAGGGTATGCAGCTGACGAGCTCGAACTTCAAGGACGGCGATTATCTGGCGATGGACCACGTACTGTCGTCCGAGTACGGCTTCGGGTGTAGCGGCGGTAACAGGTCGCCGCAGCTAGCGTGGTCGGGTGCGCCGCAGGGCACCAGGAGCTTTGCCGTCACCTGCTACGACCCGGACGCACCGACTGGCAGCGGCTTCTGGCACTGGGTCGTGGTCAATCTCCCGTCTAACCTCACTGAGCTGCCGCTGGACGCTGGCAATCAAAGGAGCGGGAAGCTGCCAGACGGAGCGTTGCAGGTGCGGACTGACTTCGGTGCGCCTGGCTACGGTGGACCCTGCCCGCCGCAGGGCGATCACCCGCACCGTTACCTGTTCACCGTTTTCGCCGTGGGCGTGGACCAGCTGCCAGTGAACGCCGATACCTCGGCGGCGGTGGTCGGCTTCAACCTTCACTTCAACACGCTGGCGAAGGCGGAGCTGATGGGTCTGTTCAAGCACTAGAGACGCACTTTTTGGAGTTTCAGGACGTCGTCCGCGGGCGGCGGATGGTGCGCAGCTTCGAAGACCGCCCGCTGCCGCGTGACGTGGTGGAGCGCATCCTGAGCAATGCCCAGCGGGCGCCCTCGGCCGGGTTCAGCCAGGGATGGGCCTTCGTCGTCCTCGAAGGCACGCGGCAGACGCAGGGGTACTGGGACGCCGTGGGGCCGGACGACGCCGAGGCGTTTCGCTGGCAAGACCTGTACAGAGCGCCGCTGTTGATCGTGTGTCTGTCAAACAAGAAGGCGTATCTGGATCGATACGCCGAGCCCGACAAGGGCTGGACGGATCGCTCCGAAGCGCACTGGCCAGCGCCGTACTGGGACATCGACACGGGTATGGCGGCGCTGCTGATGCTGCTCACCGCGGTCGATGCCGGGCTGGGCGCGCTGTTCTTCGGCGTACCGCCAGAGAAGATCGCCACGCTCCGCGAGGCATTCGGCATTCCGCTCGAGCTTCACCCGATCGGCACCGTGGCGGTGGGCTTCCCCAAGCCGTTCGATCCGCCGTCGCCGTCCCTGAAGCGCGGCCACCGCCCAGCCGAAGAGGTCATCCACCGCGGGCGCTGGTAGGGCGCGCATCACGGTTACGTTACGCGCGTGCCACGCCCGCGGCGGGGCCGGTTAGACTGCCCGCTGAGTGCCGCTGGCAACCAGAAACGGACGGCCAGGCCGTGCGGGGAGTCGCCCGGGGCGACGCCTTGGGCGGACCGCCAGCAGAGCGCCGCGGGCGTGATCTTCCCGTTCAGTCCGGCGGGGCTGCTGCTGCAGGCTGTGGTCGGCGTGGCTGGCGCACCGCTGGTGCCGGCCTGGTTGGGCTGGGTCGCCTGGTCGATCGCTCGGCGGCGACGCCCGTCGGTCTGGCGCGTGACGTCCCTGCTAGTGCTATCGGCGACCTGGGTACTGGCGCTGGCGCTGCGCGAGCCCCAGGGCGGCGGACTGCTGGGCGAGACGCTGCTCGATCAGCTCGACCAGCGCGTGGGCCACAACGGCGGACTGGCGCTGATGTCGCTCGCGGCCGCCGCCGCCGCGGTCCATCTCCTCGGCCCGAAGCGGATCTTCAGTGCGCTCGGTCGGCTGGCAGCGTTCCGCGTTCCGCGTTCCGGGTTCCGGGTTCCGCGTTTTGCTTTTCGCGTGGCGCGCCGACCCAGACTGCGCCTCATGAAGGGGTCTTCCGACGAGCCGGTCATTCTTGGGCCGCCGCCGCTGCCGGACTTGAGCGGGCCACCGAGACCCAGCGCTGAACGCGCAACGCGCAACGCGGAACCCGGAGCCCGCAACGCGGAACGCGCAACCCGCCACGCGGAACGCGGAACCCGGAGCGCGGAACACGAACCGCCGTGGCACCGCCCTGAGATCTCGATTCTGGGCCGCGCGACCGAGGGCGGCTCATTCTCGCCGGCCGAGCTAAAAGCCCGCGCCCGCATCATCGAAGACACCCTCGAGTCCTTCAATATCCAGGCCCGTGTGGTTGAGGTGCAGCAGGGCCCGGCGATCACGCAGTTCGGCCTCGATCCCGCGCCGGGGGTGGCAGTGAACCGCATCGTCCAGCGCCAGAACGACCTGGCGCTGCGGCTTGGCGCCCCGACGCTGCGGGTGCTGGCCCCGGTGCCAGGTCGACCCATGGTCGGCATCGAGGTACCCAACACGTCGGTGGCGACGGTCAAGCTGGGCGACCTGATCGCCGCGCCGCAGTTCGCGCGTGCGCGCCTGCCCATCGGCATCGGGATGGACGTGGCCGGCAAGCCGATCGTCGGCGACCTCACGCGCATGCCGCACCTGCTCGTCGCAGGCGCGACCGGGTCGGGCAAGAGCGTGTGCATCAACAGCCTGATCACCTCGCTGCTGGTCACGCGCACGCCGGACGAAGTCCAGTTCATCCTGATCGATCCAAAGCAGGTCGAGCTCAGCCAGTACCGTGGCCTGCCGCACCTGCGGCTGCCGGTGGTCACCGATATGGAGAAGGTGGTCGCGGCGCTGCGCTGGACCGTGCTCGAGATGGAACGGCGCTACGGGCTGTTCGCGGAAGTCGGCGCGCGGAACATCGTCGCCTTCAACGACCGCTTCGTGGACGAGCGCCTGGTGTACCTGGTGGTGGTCGTGGACGAGCTCGCCGACATGATGATGACCGCCCCCGAGGACGTCGAGCGGCTCATCTGTCGACTGGCGCAACTCGGCCGCGCGGCGGGCGTACACGTGGTGGTCGCAACACAGCGCCCGAGCGTCGACGTCTTGACCGGGCTGATCAAGGCCAACCTGCCGACACGCATCGCCTTCGCCGTGTCGTCGCAGATCGACTCGCGGGTGATTCTCGATCGGACCGGCGCCGAACGGCTCCTCGGGCGGGGCGACGGGCTGTATCAGGCCGGCGACGAGATGAACCCGCGGCGGGTCCAGGGCGCGCTGGTCACCGATGACGAGATCGAGGCCGTGTGCAGCTTCTGGCGCGAGCAGGGCGTCTCGCAGCACACGGCCGAGGACGAGGCCGAGCTGGAGAAGCTGGCTCGCCAGGAGGATCCCGAGGAACGGCTGCTTGCGCAGGCGCGTCAGATCCTGAACGAGCATGATGGCGAGATCACGCCCGGGTACCTGGCTCGGAAGCTGAAGATCGGCATCCAGAAGGCGAGCCGCATTCACCAGGCACTCGTCGCCGACGAGGCCGCATCCTATGCGCTGCCACCTCACGCCGACGATTGAGGCGACTCTTGCGCTGCCGCCGCCGACAGGAGACGAGTGCGGTTGGTGGGCAGGCTCACGACCACCCGTACGCCGCCATCCGATGGCCACTCGAGCGACAGGCTGCCGCCGTGCTGCTCGACGATGAAGCGGTCCAGGCACCAGCCGCGGTCCTCTTCGGACGGACTCGTCAGCTGCTCGCGTTCTCGGGCTGAAAGCGTGCGGCCGTAGTCGCGCACCTCGATGCGCGCGCTGGCAGTCAGCGGCCGTCGCACGTCGACATCGATCCAGCAGCCGCGTGGATTGCGGCGGATGGCTCGATCGATCAGATCGTGCAGCACCTGTTGGATGCGCGCCGCATCGACGAGCGCCGTCAGACCCTGAGGTGCGCCGAAGCTCACTCGGTGTGCAGCCGATCGAGCGCGCGCGCTCACCACGACGCGGCCGACCAGCGGCACCAGATTGACTCGTTCGCCGTGGAGCGTAAACGTGCCGGCCTCGAGCGCCGCGGTCTTAGCGAGCTGGTCGAGAACGCCCTGGATGTGCTCCGCGCGCCCATCGACAACGCGCGCGAGCAGCGCCAGGCGATCCTTTGCATCTGCGTCGCCTCGCG
>VBGG01000204.1 GCA_005883405.1 Chloroflexota bacterium
ATTCGTTGTAGAACTGGACCTCGTTCTTGATCCCCTGCTGGTAGAGGGTCTGGAGGATCATGTGACCGGTGCGATCGGCGGCATAGCACGAGCGCATCACCGGCGCGGCGCCGTAATTCTTGGTGTGGCCACCGAAGCGACGTTGCGCGATCTTGCCCTCGGGCGTGCGTGAGAACGGCAAGCCCATGTGCTCGAGCTCGATGATCGTCTCCACCGCTTCGCGGCACATCACTTCGGCGGCATCCTGGTCAACGAGGTAATCGCCGCCCTTGACCGTGTCGTACATGTGCCACTCCCAATGGTCTTCCTCCATGTTGCCGAGAGCGGCGCAGATGCCACCCTGGGCGGCGCCGGTGTGGGAGCGGGCGGGGTAGAGCTTGCTCAGCACGGCGACGTTGCCCAGCCTCGAGCTCTGCAGGGCGGCCATCAAGCCGGCGCCGCCAGCGCCGACGATGACCGCGTCGTGGCGATGAAAGTTCGTCATGGGAGTCTAAAGTCGACTACTCCTCGCCGACGGTGTCGTGGGTGCCGTAGTCCACGTAGCGCAGCACGGTGTGGTTCTGGATGCCGTCGAACATGCGGTGGCGAAAGGTGGCGGCGTCTTCTGATATCAGCCATTTACGAAAGTTCTCGGCGGCCTCCTGGTGCGGCCAGAAGGCTTCGTTGAGATAGCGTGGCCGCTTCGAGGGCTTGCCGTGCTCGTAGGTGCCATCGATCCCGTCCAGGTAGATCCACGTCTTGCGCTCCAGGCAGCCAAACGGCTCTGAAACCGCCCACAGCTCGTGGTCCAGCCACTCGATGAACGACTCCTCCGGCACGCCCTGCTAGACATCAAAGCTGTGAATGAGTCTCAGCATCCGGTCCCCCTGTTGCTTTTCGTCCCGAAAGCTTACGCCAGGCCCAGACCAGCGGGTCGTAGTACTCCGTGACGAGCCGCTCCTTGAGGGGGATGATCGCGTTGTCGGTGATCTTGATCTGCTCGGGACACACCTCGGTACAGCACTTGGTGATGTTGCAGAAGCCCAGGCCGGCGCGTGCCTTGATCAACTCGAGCCGATCGTTACTGTCGAGTGGGTGCATTTCCAGCGCCGCCAGGCGGACGAAGAAGCGCGGACCGGCAAAGAGCGGCTTGTTCGCCTCGTGATCGCGGATCACGTGGCAGACGTCCTGGCACAGGAAGCACTCGATGCACTTGTGGAACTCCTGGACGCGCTCGACGTCTTCCTGGAACATGCGCCGCGTACCGTCTGCTTCGCGCGCTCGCGGCCTGAACGCGGGGATGGACTTCGCCTTCTCGTAGTTGAACGAGACGTTCGTGACCAGGTCCTTGATCGCTGGGAACGTTCGCATCGGCGAGACCGTGATCGGCTCGCCTTCAGGGAAAGTATTCATCCGCGTCATACACATCAGCCGCGGACGGCCGTTCACTTCGGCGCTGCACGAGCCACAGCGGCCCGCCTTGCAATTCCAGCGGACCGCCAGGTCCGGCGCCTGCGTCTCCTGGATGCGGTGAATCACGTCGAGCACCACCATGCCCTCTTCGGACGCGACGTGATAGTCGCGGAACGCACCCCCGCCGGCGTCGCCGCGCCACACACGCATCGTCACCTGCGACCCTGTCATACGCTCGCACTCACCAGCTCTTTCAGCTCGTCGGGTATCGCCGGCAGCGGCTCTTCGCTCAGTGTCATCGCGCCGTCGGACATGCGCGTCACGAGATTGATCTGGGCGAAACGTGGATCGGCATCCGGAAAATCGGAGCGTGTGTGGCCGCCGCGACTCTCCTTGCGCGCCAGCGCCGATCGGGTGATCGCCTCGGAAACCGTCAGCATCGTGTCCATGTCCAATGCCATGTGCCAGCCGGGATTGAAGTAGCGGTTGCCTTCCACCCGCACATTCGCAGTGCGCCGCTTGAGGCACTCGATCTGCTCCAGCGCTTGAAGCAGCTCCGACTCCACGCGGATGATGCCCACCAGGTTCTGCATGCAGTCTTCGAGATCGGCGTGCACGGCGTAGGGATTCTCAGTGCCCGCTCGATCGAACGGAGCGAGCATGTCACCCGCGGCGCGCTCCACGTCTGCCGGATCGACGGAAGGGGGAGAGGCCGACGCGCGCGCATACTCCGCCGCGTACAGTCCGGCGCGCTGTCCGAAAACCAGCAAGTCGGAGAGCGAGTTGCCGCCCAGGCGATTGGCGCCGTGCAGGCCGGCCGCCACTTCGCCAGCCGCGAACAGTCCGGGAACGTTGGTGGCCGTCGTGTCGGCCTATACTCGCACGCCACCCATCACGTAGTGGCAGGTCGGACCGACTTCCATGGCCGCGCTGGTGATGTCCACGTCCGCCAATTCGCGGAACTGGTGGTACATCGACGGCAGGCGCTTCTTGATGTAGTCCGCCGGTCGTCGACTGGCGATATCGAGAAATACGCCACCATGCTCGCTGCCCCGACCGGCTTTCACCTCGGCGTTGATCGCGCGAGCCACCTCATCACGTGGCAGCAGGTCCGGTGTGCGGCGGTTGTTGCGTTTGTCCTCGTACCACGCGTCGGCCTCCTTCTCGTTGTCGGCCGTCTCGGTACGGAAGAACTCCGGAATGTAGTTGAACATGAAGCGCTCACCGCTGGCGTTTCGGAGCGTTCCACCGTCACCACGCACGCTCTCGGTAACCAGGATGCCCCGTACGCTCGGCGGCCACACCATGCCGGTGGGATGGAACTGGACCATCTCCATGTCGATCAGATCCGCTCCCGCCTGGAGCGCCAGGCCGATACCGTCGCCGGTATACTCCCATGAATTCGACGTGATCTTGTAGACCTTGCCGATCCCGCCGGTTGCCAGCACCACCGCCGGCGCTTTGAAGACCACGAAACGGCCGTTCTCGCGCCAATAGCCGATCGCGCCAGCGATGCGATCACCATCTTTCAGCAAACGCTGGATGGTGCACTCCATGTACACATCGATGCCTTTGTGCACGGCGTGATTCTGCAGGGTGCGGATCATCTCAAGTCCGGTTCGGTCGCCAACGTGCGCAAGGCGTGCGTAGCGGTGGCCGCCGAAGTCGCGCTGCAGGATCAGTCCGTCTCTGGTGCGATCGAACAGCGCGCCCCACTCCTCCAGCTCCAGCACACGCGCCGGCGCCTCCTGCGCGTGGATCTGCGCCATCCGCCAGTTGTTGAGCAGCTTGCCGCCGCGCATCGTGTCGCGGAAGTGGACCTTCCAGTTATCCTCCGGCCAGACGTTGCCCAGCGCCGCGGCGATACCGCCTTCGGCCATCACGGTATGCGCCTTGCCGAGCAGCGACTTGCACACCAGCGCCGTCCGCACTCCCTGAGCGGATGCTTCGATGGCGGCTCGCAAACCAGCGCCGCCCGCGCCGACGACCAGGACGTCGCATTCGTGCGTTTCGTACCGCTCGTCCATCAGAACAGCCGTATGTCCTGAATGGCGCCCATCGCCACCAGGCGCACGTACAGATCGGCCGCGATCACACTGAACAGACTCAGCCAGGCGAACAGGCCATGGCGTGCGTTGAGCCGCGTCAGCGTCCGCCACAAGCGGTAGCGGAGTGGTGATCGGGCAAACGAATCGAGGTAGCCGCCGCACAGGTGGCGGCACGAGTGACACGACAACGAGTACAGCGATAGCAGTCCCACGTTCGCCAGCAGCACCAACGATCCCAGTCCGACACCGAATCCGTTCGGAAATCGGAAGCCGAGCAGCGTGTCCCACCACAGAAATGCCAGAACGACCAGCGCCAGCCAGAAGAAGTAGCGGTGGATGTTCTGGAGCAGGAACGGAAAGACCGTCTCACCGCTGAAGCGCGGTCGCGCATCCGGCACGGCGCACGCTGGTGGCGACCAGAAGAAGGAGCGGTAGTACGCCTTGCGGTAGTAGTAGCAGGTGACGCGGAATCCCAATGGGACACCCAGCACGAGGAAGGCTGGTGAGAGGTTCCACCACGAGCCGATCAGCGGCAGCTCCGGATGCGCGCAGTTCTGCGCAAGGCACGGGGAATAGAACGGCGACAGGTACGGCGCGGCGTAATAAAAGCCATTCTGCAGCGTGGCCCACAGGGCGTAGATGCTGAAGAACGTCAACACCGAGACGATCAGCAACGGCTCGATCCACCAACGGTCAACTCTTTCGGTAGGGGTGGATCTGACGATGGTGCTCATCAGCCAGGCCGCAATCCGGGCATGAACGGGAACGAGACGATGGTCATGGTGCCCAGTGCCAGGAAGAAGCCCAGGAACACCCAGTTGGCGGTGTGGGCGAAGGCGCGCCAGCCGCGCGGGTGGACGTAATCGTCGATCAGCACGCGCAGACCGTTCTGGCCGTGGACGATCGCCAGAAACAGCAGCAGCCAGTCGTAGAGCCGCCAACCGACGGTCTGCCAGCGCAGCGCGACGAACTCGTAGTTGATCACGTCGACGTTGTTGATGATGTGAACGATCAGCAGGTGGCCGAATACGAGGAACAGCACGAGCACGCCCGAGACGCGGAAGAAGTACCAGCTCCACAGTTCGAAGTTGCTGCCGGCGGGCCGCAGCATGCGCCGCTGGTACGCCGCCCGGGTAGCCGTGCCGAGGCTCATCGGACCACGCCCAGCGTCGGGAAGAACACCGGCCGCAGCATGAAGAACGCGGCCGGCAGGAAGAGCACCAGGAATGAAGCCCACACCACGTACCACAGCTGACGCTGGATCCGTGTGGCGGTCTCGACGAAGTCGATCAGGATGATGCGCAGGCCGTTGATGCCGTGGTACAGCACGGCTCCGGAGAGCGCGACCTCGAGCACGCGGAAGACCGGCACTCGGTAGAACGACACGAACGTCTCATAAGCGGAGGGGCCGAAGCCGATCAGGCTCGTATCCAGGACGTGCAGAAACAGAAACAGGATGATGGCCACACCACTCACGCGGTGCAGTAGCCACGCCCAGTACCCTTCGCGGCCGCGATAGCTGAGCATGGGGTCTGCTCTGAGGCTACGGCCGCGCGTTGATAAGCGTCAAAGAGATGATGCGCCTGACTACAATAGGCATGGCCTATGGAAATGCACCAGCTCGCCTACTTCGAGTCGGTGAGCCGCCATCTCCACTTCACTCGCGCGGCCGAAGAGCTGAACGTGGCCCAGCCGTCGGTCAGTCAGCAGATCAGAAAGCTGGAGACCGAGCTCGGCGCTCCGCTGTTCCATCGCATGAAGCGCCACGTGGCTCTGACCGAGGCGGGCAAGACGTTCCTGCCGCATGCCCGAGCAGTGCTGCAGCGCGTGGACGAGGCACGACTCGAGGTGCAGGAGCTGTCGGGGCTGCGACGAGGAACGCTCGCGGTGGGCGCTCCGCCCAGTGTGGGCACGCATCTGCTGCCGCGCGCTCTGGCGGCGTTCTCGAGCCGCCACCCGGGCATCGCGCTGGCGTTCCGCGAGGCGGGGTCACGCACGCTGCTGGGTCTGCTCGAACAGGGCGAGCTCGATATGGCGGTGGTGATTCAGCCGATCCGCCATCCGGCGCTCGAGACGCGGCCGCTGCTCGAGGAGGAGCTGCTGTTGGCCGTACCGCGCCGGCATCCGCTGGCGAGCGGGCAGCGTCGCGTGCGGCTGGCGCAGCTGCGTGAAGAACCGTTCGTGCTGCTGCGCGAAGGCGCTTACGACCTGCGGGATCAAACGCTCGCCGCATGTCGGCGGTCAGGCTTCGATCCGGTAGTCGCGCTCGACGGGGGTGAGATGGACAGCATGCTGCGGTTCGTCGCCGCGGGCATCGGGGTGGCGATCCTGCCCGAGATGGTCCTGGCGGACATCGAACGGCCCGACGGGCCGGTGGCGGTGCGGCGCTTGCAGCCGAAGCTCACACGCTCCCTGGTGCTGGCGCGTCGCCGCGATCGCTACTTTTCGGCGGCCGCGCGCGAATTCACGGGCGTGCTCGAAGAGGCTGCCACGGTGAATCATGGCGACTAGCCCGAGTCCTGGCGCCCGGCGCGCCATCTGCGATCGCTGCGGCGCGCGCGGCTGGCTCGAGCCAGGTGAATTGCGTGTGTGTGCCGAGTGCGGCGGACCCTATCGCCAGATGGCCTTGCTCGAAGGCATCGTCGACCGCTGGTTTGCGCCGCCGGCGCAGCACGTCTCGGAGTTCTACCCGCGGCATCTGAAGCTGATCGAGCTGATGTGGACGGCGGAAGGTCGAGGGCGCGAGACGTACGAGGCGCTGGCGCCGGAGAAGGTGAGCTATACGCAGTTCGTCACGCGCGCGACCCAGGTCGTCGTTCGCGGGATGGCCGAGGGCTGGATCCAGGTGGACCTGCCGGTTGCGCCGACGGCGGACGACTCGCAGTATCGGGTGCGATTCGTGGACGCGGAGCGCTGGGCCGACGAGCTCACCGCGGCGTTCGCGGTCAACTTGCCTGCTGATGGACGGAGCGAAGTCGAGGGCGACCCAGACCTGGCTTGAGCGAACCTCGATTTGCCTCTCCCTCTGGGAGAGGCCGCGCGTAGCGCGGGTGAGGGGTGCGTATCTTCGCAAACGTTTGATCTCGTGCGCACCCCTCACCCCAGCCCTCTCCCAGAGGGAGAGGGAGTTTTCTTATGGGCTGGTGAATTGCAGCTGGATGGCGGGCGGGTCCTCGGCGACGACGATGCGGTTGCGTTGGGTGAAGTGGAAGTGGGCGCCGGAGACGCTGATGTACCACGTGCCGTCGTCGAAACGGGTCTGACCGTCGCTCATCACTCGCGCCGCGGCATCAGCGGTGCGCATGTCGTGGGCCACGATCGCCAGCACCTCCGCGTCTGAGAGGTTGCGCGTCTGATTGACGTCGGGCGCGGGCGGGCGCGGGGGCAGCGTCACCGCGGCGATCACCAGTAGCGCCACGCCGATGCCCGCGACCATCAGCGGCAGCGGCGAGCGCAGCGATACCAACGGATTCGCGACGTCTCGAAAGCGTCGCCCTGACCGCCGTGGTACGTCTGCGCCGAGCATCGCGCCTGACTATGCCTCGCCGTCGCGGCCAGGGTCAATGCCGGGTACGATCGCGGTGCGGCGGCAAGCGCTGAGGAGGTGACTCGCATGGCCAACGAGACCGTCTTCACGATGGATACCTCGAGCATCAAGTACGGACCTGGTGCGACGCGAGAGGTGGGCGAGGACATGCGCGCGCTCGGCGCCACGCGGGTCATGCTCGTCACCGATCCACAGCTTGCCCGACGCGAGCCGGTCGCGTTGGCTCTCGAATCGCTGCGATCCGCGGGGATCGACGCGGTCGTCTTCGACGGGGTTCGGGTCGAGCCGACCGATGGCTCGTTCAAGGAAGCCATCCGCTTTGCGTCCGACGGCAACTTCGACGGCTACGTCCCGGTCGGTGGCGGCTCGAGCATGGATACAGCCAAGGCCGCCGACCTGTACGCCACGTATCCAGCCGACTTTCTGGCCTATGTCAATCAACCAGTCGGGCGCGGCGAGCCGATCCCTGGCAGGCTCAAGCCGCTGATCGCGATCCCCACCACGACGGGTACCGGCAGCGAAACCACCGGTGTGGCGATCTTCGACCTGGTCGAGATGCACGCCAAGACCGGCATCGCGCACCGCGCCCTTCGGCCGGTGATGGGTATCGTCGACCCCGACAACACGCGCGATCTTCCGCCGATGATCGCGGCCTGCTCAGGCTTCGACGTCCTCAGCCATGCGCTGGAGTCGTATACCGCGCTTCCCTATCACCAGCGCCCGGCGCCGGAGCAGCCGCGCCTGCGACCGGCTTACCAGGGCGCAAATCCGATCAGCGACATCTGGGCGGAGCGGGCCATCGGCATGGTTGCCGCCTACCTCGTGCGAGCGGTACGCGACCCGGACGACCAGGAGGCCCGCAGCCAGATGCTGCTCGCCGCCACCTTTGCGGGCATCGGCTTCGGTAACGCCGGTGTCCATCTGCCGCACGGCATGTCGTACCCGGTGTCCGGGATGGTGACCGACTTCGTGCCTGCTGATTATCCTCGGGACCACGCGCTCATTCCGCACGGAATGTCGGTCATCCTCAACGCGCCCAGCGTCTTTCGGTGGACCGCCTCGGCCAACCCCGAGCGGCACCTCCGCGCAGCAGAGTGGCTGGGTGCGGACGTTCGCGACGCTGGTCCAGAGGACGCCGGCGAAGTGTTGGCCGGTGCGCTCATCAAGATGATGCGGCGCACGGGCATGCCCAACGGGCTGCGGGCCGTCGGCTTCGACGAGTCGCACATCGACGAGCTAGTCGCCGGGACGCTGCCCCAGCACCGCGTGACCAAGCTCGCGCCGCGGCCGGCCACGCCCGAGGACCTGCGGCACCTCTTCCTGGGCGCGCTGTCCTACTGGGAATAGCGTTGCTATCTCCCTCTCCCTTTGGGAGAGGGCTGGGGTGAGGGGTGCGTATTTTCCCGAACCATTAAATCTCGTACGCACCCCTCACCCGCGCTGCGCGCGGCCTCTCCCAGAGGGAGAGGCGGTCCGCCGCTCAAGTCCTGGCGCGCAGCGGCCGATGATCTCGCTACAAGATCGTTTCAGTTTGCCACGGACCGTTACGTGAAGTCCGCCAGGGACTTGGAATCGGCGCTGGTGGTGCGCACAATCCCGCGCCGCGCGCCGACCGACCGAAATGGCACTCAGACAACGAGCCGGGCTGGCGCGATCGAGGAATTGTGGAGGCTACATGCGCGCAGCCAAGTTCGTGAGCAGTCTGTTTACCCTGGCGATCGTCGCCGCCGCGGTGATGCCCGCCTACGCGGACACCGTCGCCGATACCCGTTTCGGTGTTGCCGAAGGGTTTCGAAATCCTTCGGTGATGGCCGATATCGGTGCCGGCTGGGAGCGTTTGATCCTTCCCTGGGATCAGATCCAGCCAGACAAGCCCGGCGACTTCGGCAAGTTGGGCCAGACGCTCACGAAGAACCAGATCCAGACGGAGCTGAACCGCGGCACCAAAGTGGCGGGTCTGCTCCAGTTCACGCCTGGCTGGGCGGCCGCCAACCCCGACAACGGCAAGCGCTCGGTCCCCAAGAATCTGAATCTGCCGTTCGACGATCCCAACAACTACTTCGGCCAGTACGCCTACCAGACCGTCAAGTACTACTCCGGCCAGATCGACCAGTGGATCATCTGGAACGAGCCGGAATTCAAGCCTGGCGACCCTGGCGCTGGTGGCAGCTACACGTGGCTGGGCTCGGACGAAGAGTTCGCCCAGATGCTGAAGGTTGGCTACCAGGCGATCAAGAAGGCGAACCCCAACGCGGTGGTGTCGTTCCCGGGTACCTCGTACTGGATCGACGTCAACAGCAACCGCGCCCTCTACTACGACCGCATCCTGAGCATCCTGGCCCAGGACCCCAACGCGGCGGCGAACAACTACTACCACGACGTCGTCTCGCTGAACCTGTACCGCGCCCCCGACGACGTGTATCGCGTTCACGGTGTCTTCAAGAGCATCCAGAGCAAGTACGGCATCGACAAACCCATCTGGCTGACGGAGACGAACGCGATGCCGTCCGACGATCGGGCGCTGGCTTGTGCGCACTCCGATTCGGCGATCCAGACCACGATGGATCAGCAGGCGGCGTATGCGATCCAGTCGCTGGCGCTGGCGTCCGCCGCTGGCTACGGCAAGATCGAGTTCTACCAGATGGTGGATTCGAACCCCTGCGCCGAGCCGGCCGTTTGGGGCGTCACCCGCGACGATGGCTCGCGTCGACCCGTGTCCGAAGCGCTGAAGGTCGCCGTCAACAACTTCGCCGGCTATAGCAGTGCGAAGTTCGTCCCGCTCGCGCGCGAGACGGCCTCGTGGTCCGCCTGGCCGGAGGATCCCACCTCGCTGGTGCCCAACTGGCAGGTGTATCAGGTGGCGCTCGACAAGCCGGGCAATCAGCGCGTCACCACGCTATGGAATGGCGACGGCAGCAACCAACACGTGCGGATCCGCAAGAACGGCTCGAGCGCGCAGGTGATCGACCGGCTCGGCAACACCACCCAGCTGCAAGAGAACCAGGGTTGGTGGGTTGTTGACCTGCCCGCCGCGACGGCCTACTTCAAGCTGAACGAGCAGATCAAGGATCCGGATGGCTACCACTTCATCGGTGGCGACCCGCTGCTGATCGTCGAGAACGGCGTCGATCCCAGCGCGCCGGTGGTCGCGCCTTCGCTGGGCGATCCGGGCAGCGTGGCACGCGAGTTCAAGGTCTTCGTCAATCCGGAGGGCGGCCAGACCGTCAATCGCGGTGACCCGGCGGACTTCTTCGCCAGCACGCGGGGTTACGAGGGCTTCGCCGATCCGATCAACTTCAGCATCGTGCAGTGGAGCACCCAGCGGTTCCCGGATCCGAAGGAGGGCGGCAGCCTACCCCTGGCAGCGAGCGTACCGAGCGGCGTCAAGCCAGGCGATACGGCTACGCTGCACTTCGAGACCGCCGGAGCCGCTCCGGGCATCTACTTCATCCGCGTGCAGGCTGACGCCGGCGGGATGAGCAGGACGTTCGATCTGGCGCTCGTCCTGAACTGACGAGAGATAGGAGCCTAGCCGCGGGGTGAGGGGAATCGGGGCACCAGGCTCGGGGGAACTGCAGTGACAGACCTCCGGCCCCAGATTCCCATCAACACCACGACGAGCACGAATGCGGCTGCACCCGCCAGCACCGCGCCGAACGCTGGAACGGCGACGGCGAGCGCGGCCAGCGCCCCGATGGCGCCAGCGACGGCCGCGACGATGACTCTGACCCCAACCCTGGACGATCTGTCATGTGGTCGAGGCCGAGTGTCTGGAGCCCGCCACGCAAGTCGTCATAGTGGCTGGTGATGAAGTGCGGCTCCAGCTCCGGATGCATCTGGAGGTACGCGTGTCGGAGCCTGTTCATTCCGATCACCCACCGGTAATCATCGCGATTGAGCGCATTCAGGCGCGAGATGGTGGCGATTCCAGCGAACAAGACAACAGTGAGCAGGGGAATGGCGATCGAGATGAACGTCCGGCCGAAGCTATCAGCCTGCGCTACCAGGGCGAGAGTGATCACCCCGCCCGACAGGATCGCCAGGAATATCGTCACCCGGCTCAGTGATTCGGTGTACGTCAGCGAGCGGGTTGCCAGCAGGCTCCAGTGCTCCGTAGCCAGGATCTGCAGCCTGGAGGCTGCCCCGGGTTCCCGTCCAGCTGGCGGAATATCGGTCGACATTTTCTCTCCTCGCTGCGGATGGTTTGAGACAAGTCGACAGAATCACGCCGCGGTCGCGCAGGTCGATAATGGCTTCGCGCTCGGCGTCGATGATTGCACGACGAATTGCGCGGTGCTCGATCAGCTCCTGCTCGGCTTCTGAGGCTGTGTCCGCCACTGGCTGACCGTCGGTACGCTGGGCGGGGTCTTCGAGGTGACTCACGCGGTGCGCGTACTGCGCGCGGAGCGTGTCGATGAGGGGCAGGTGGCCGGGCCATTCCGCCGCCAGCGATTCCAGACGGGTCCTGGCGGCGTGGGTTGCCACCTCGCGAGCATGCGCCTCCTCCTGTACCCCGGCGCCGTCTCCGTGCACGCGCAGCACCCGCAGCAGCCACGGAAACGAGAGCCCCTGTCCGACCAGCGTCACCACGATGACGCACACGGTAAGGAAGAGCAGCAGGTCCCGCTCCGGGAATGTGAAGGGCAGCGACAGTGCGGCGGCGAGCGAGACGACGCCACGCATGCCGGCCCACGAGATCACCACGTCTTCGCGCCAGGCGGTGCGACTGTCGCGCAACGGCCGCCGCGGGTGGGCCAGCCAGTCCGTCACGAACACCCAGACGAAACGCACCAGCAATACGCTGCCGCAGACCAGCACTGCCAGGATGACGAGGCCGAGCGGAGGGCGGCCCGCGAGCCGTGTGACGAGCCCGGGCAGCTGCAGGCCGATCAGCACGAACACCAGCCCGTTGAGCAGGAATACGACGGTTTCCCAAACCGCTCGGCCCTGCAGGCGCGTATCCGCGTCCATGAGCGTCGACGACTGACGCCCCACGTACAGCCCGCAAGCGACGGTGGCCAGCACGCCCGAGACGCCAAGCGCCTCGGCAGGCAGGTAGGCGGCAAACGGCGTAAGGAGCGAAATGGTGATCTCAACCGGCGGGTCGCGCAGGGGCCGGCGCAGCTTCGCGATCAGCCAGCCAACCGCTAACCCGACGATCACCCCGCCCACGCCCACCAGCAGGAACCCGGCAGCGGCCTCGGTAACCGAGAACACGCCGGTGAGCACCGCGGCAACCGCGACGCGGTACACGACCAGGCCGGTGGCGTCGTTGAGCAGACTCTCGCCTTCGAGCACCGTCACGATCGCGCGCGGCACGCGCAGCCGACTGAAGATCGCCGTCGCTGCCACCGCGTCGGGCGGCGAGACGATCGCACCCAGAGTGAAGGCGACGGGCCAGTCGAGGCCTGGCACCAGCGCGTGTGCCACCACCGCGACGACGGCGACGGTGGCCAGAACCAGGCCGATGGCGAGCGAGGCGATCGGGCGTGCCTGGGCGCGGAAGTCGCGAATCGAAGTGAAGAACGCGGCGATGTACAGCAGCGGTGGGAGGAACAGCAGAAAGACCAGCTCGGGCGCGAGCTCGACATCGGGTAACCCGGGCACCAGAGCCGTCATGAGCCCACCGATCACCAGCACGATCGGGTACGGCGTGCCCAGCCGCCGCGCAAGCAGCGCCAGCGCCGCCACCAGCACCAACAGCCCCAGGACCAGCTCGATGTCACGCATGCGACGTTCGCATGCTAGCGAGCCCAGAGGGGCTCCCAATCGAGACGAACGCTGGCCTGCTATGATGAGACCACATTTGTAGTCTCGGAGGCCCATATGCGATCCGTCGGCGTGCGCGAGCTCAAGGTGCACGCCAGTCGCGTGTTGCGTGAGCTGCGCGACCAGCGGCAGCCGATCGATGTCACCTATCGCGGACGCGTCATCGCCAGACTGGTGCCGGTGGACCGGTCAAACGCGACTCAGGAGCAGATCGCCAGCGTATGGGCGGATCTCGACCAACTGGCGGCGGAGATCGGGGACCGCTAGCCGACAGACGTCACGGCAACGGAGGCGGTTCGAGAACAGCGACGTGACCTGTGACCGTCGTCGACGCCAGCGTCTGGGTTTCTCGCCTCGTACCTGGAGACGGGCATCACGCCAGCAGCCGCGCCTGGCTCGAACGACACGTCGCCGCTGGTGGACTCATCGCTGCTCCCGTGCTCCTGCTCGCGGAAGTAGCTGGAGCAATCTCACGCCGAACAGGTGACGCGACCCTGGCTCGCCGCGCGGTTACGGCCATCCTGGTTGTGCCCACACTGCGACTGGTGGCTGTGGACCAGAGACTGGCACACGTTGCTGCGCAGCTGGCCGGGGACCTCGAGCTCCGAGGCGCAGACGCGATGTACGCGGCAACAGCCATGGAACTGAACGTGCCGCTCGTCACGTGGGATCAGGACCAACTTGCAAGAGCGGGCCAGCGGATCGCTGCCGGCAGCCCCTGAGTACTCGGAACACTACGCGTGTACGCCCCCGGTCGGCGTCCTGGGGCCAGCCTATGAGGATGCGGTCGACAATCTGCGCACGTTCATCGCGCAGCTGCGGCGCAAGGTGGAGCGCGACCCCGCCCGACCGCAGCGCATCGTCACCGAGCCAGGCCTGGGCTACCGCTTTCGCTCAGAGCCGGCGACGTCGACTCACGACGAGTAACCCTCAGTCGGCGAGGCTGCGCGCGGGGCGCTCCAGGTGCAGGCGGCCGGCGCCGAGTTGGCTGGCGATCAGGTGCGAGTACAGGCCGTCGAGCGCCAGGAGCTCGGCGTGGGTGCCGCGTTCAGCCACCTGGCCATCGTCGAGCACGACGATCTGGTACGCCTCGCGAATTGTCGACAGGCGATGGGCGATCACCAGCGTCGTCAGCCCCTGGCTCAATCGGTCGAGCGCCTGGCGCACTTCAGCCTCGCTGACCGCATCCAGATGCGACGTGGCTTCGTCGAGCACCAGGATCGGCGCGTTCTTCAGCAGCGCTCGCGCGATCGATACTCGCTGGCGCTGGCCACCCGACAGCTGCATACCCCGCTCGCCAAGTGACGTCTCGTACCCCTCAGGCAGCGCCCGGGCGAACTCGTCGACATTGGCCGCGATGGCCGCCTCCAGAATCTCCTCGTCCGAAGCCTCAGGTCGCCCCAATCGAATGTTCTCGCGCAAGCTCGTGTTGAACAGATAGGTGTCCTGGGCGACGAGCGCGATCAGCCCCCGCAGATCGTCGAGGTGCAGCGCGCGGATGTCTCCGTCGTCGATCAGGATGCGACCCGCTTGTGGATCCCAGAACCGCAACACGAGGTGTGCCGCGGTGGTCTTGCCGGCACCGGACCGACCGACCAACGCCACCGTGCGGCCCGCTGGTACATCGAAGCTCACTGAGCGCAGGGCCGGTCGGTCACCCGGACCGTAGGCAAACGTCACCTTATCGAAGCGGAGCGCAACTTTTGTGGGAGCCTCAGACATAGCGAGCGGACCGTCCTGCACCGGGATCGGCTCATCCTCGACAGCAAAGAGTCGTCGCGCCGCCGACAGCGTCTGGGTGAGCTCCTTCACCACCGTGACGATCGTCACCACCGGTTGAAACGACGACGCGGCGAGCAGCGTCGCGAGCGGGAGCGCGGTACGCACCAGTTGACCATCGGCCACCAGTCGTGCTCCAGCGGTGAGCACCGCGAGCGCGCCCAGTCCCATGAGTGCTTCGATCACCGCGTTCTGGACCGCCTGCCAGCGAGCGAAGCCGCGCTTCAGATCGCCCAGCCAGCGGCTGCGCTGCGCGACTTCGGCGGCGCGTATGGCGCCGTCGTCGAAGGCAGCGATGGTGCGCAAGCCCTGCACGCTATCCACGGCGTGCGCGGTGACTTCGCCTGTTGTTTCGCGCAACGCGGCGCCGAGGTGTGCCGACTGTCGCACCGCCAGCAGCGGTGTTAGCGCCACCGCGATCAGGAATGGCACCAGGACCACCGCCAGCGGTGGGGCGAGCAGGCCCAGCGCGACCAGGACGCCGCCAGGCACCAGGACGGCCACGAACAACGGCGAGATCGTGTGCGCGTAGAAGAGCTCGATCAGCTCGACGTCGCCGAGCAGCGCACTGACCAGGTCGCCGCTCCGTCGTCGCACGAGGTACGCCGGTGCGAGGGGATCCAGCATGTTGTACAGGCGGATGCGGAGCTCCGCGAGCAGCCTGTAGGCCAGGTCGTGCGAGATCCAGGAGTCCAGCCAGCGCAGCACTGCCGTGACTGGCACCAGGAGCGCCAGTGTCCACAGCCACGGCACGAGGTCGCCGCGCAGGACGACCTGCGCCACCAGCAGCGCGCTCGCCACGCCCAGGGCGACCTGAGAGATGGCGTGGAGTGGACCGAGGGCGAACACCAGGCCCGTCTCCCACCACCACGGGCGCACCAGGTTGAGCAGACGGAGCCACACGCTTCGAGCAGGTATCGCTGCCGCGGCCAAGGCGGGCGACGCGCCCGATGAGGGAGAAGCACCCTCGCCCGCGGAAGCGCCTCGCGCGAGCGTGGCGGAGTCGGCGGCGGAGTCCACGGGGATGCCATCACCTCCAGGGCGGACGACGCCTTCGCCGATGTATGCCACCTCATCGACAGGGATCGCGGGCGGCGACGACCCAGCGAGTTGATGTGGAGTGCGATCGCCACCGGGCGGGCGTTGCGCACGCGAAGAGGCGGAGTCCGATCCAGGGGCGGAGGCGAAAGCGATGCCATCACCTCCAGGTCCAACGGTCCCATCATCACCAGGGGCGTCGGCGCCGAGTGCGCGCTGAGCGGCCATCAGCTTGCGGTAGGCGCCGTCCGCGCGCATCAGGTCCGCTGGCGGGCCCTCCTCCACCAGGTGTCCGTGGTCGAGCACGATGATGCGATCCGCATTGGCCACGCTCGACAAGCGATGGGCAATGACCAGCGTGGTGCGTCCGCGCTGGAGTCGCTCCAGCGCCTGCTGGATGGTGGCCTCGTTTTCGGCGTCTACACTCGAGAGCGCCTCGTCGAGGACGAGAATCGGCGCGTCCTTCAGCAGCGCGCGGGCGATCGCCAGGCGCTGACGCTGACCGCCGGACAGGCGGATACCGCGCTCGCCGATGACTGTCTCGTAACCCTGGGGCAGGTCCAGCACAAACGAATGGGCGTTGGCCGCGCGGCAGGCCGCCTCGAGGTCCGCGAGCGTGGCATCTGGCTTCGCCACGCGCAGGTTTTCGGCGAGGGTGCCGTAGAACAAGTACGTGTCCTGGGCGACAACCGCCACCTGGCGGCGCAGCACGTCGAGCGGAAGCTCGCGCAGGTCGTGACCGTCGAGCAGCACGCGGCCCTTCTGCGGATCGACAAAGCGCAGCAGCAGGTTGACGAGTGTCGACTTGCCCGCCCCGGATGGTCCGACCACGCCCAGGGTCCGACCGGGCCGGAGCTCGAACGAGCAATCCTCCACCGCTGGTCGTCGGCCGCCCTGGTAGCCAAAGGTGACGTGTTCGAAGCGGACCACCGGCCGGAGCTGCGCCGGTCGCGACGGATTGGCAGGCGATTGGACGGACGGCGGCGTATCCAGCAGCTGGTACATACCGCGGGTGGCGGCCACCGCGAGCATGCTGCCGTGAAGCAGCTGGACCAGATCGCGCAGCGGCCGAAACACTTCCACGCCTAGCAACAGGACCACCAGCAGGGTGGCCAACGGCAACTCGCCGGATTCGACCCTCACTGCGCCCCAGCCGAGCGCCACCGCCGCGCCGGCGGAGATTCCAAGCAGGGTGATGCCGCCGGTGCCGATATTGACGGCGAGCACCCACATCGTGCTGCGATACAGGTGCCGGGCGCGCTCGGCCAGCTCCATGCCGCGCTGGCGACTCTGTCCGAAGGCCTTCAGCGTTGCGAGGCCCTGGATGCTGTCGAGGAAGTCTGAGGCGGTCGCCACCAGCGCGTGGCGGAACGCCAGGCTGGCGGTGCTGTTCCAGCGATGAAACGCGGCTGGCAGAACGAGCGTCAGCAAGGCGAAGAACAGGAACACCAGCGCGGTGCGCAGGTCCAGGAAAGCCATGAAGGCAAAGATCAGGACCGGGGTGAGCCCCGCCACCACCAGTTGGGGCAGGTATTGGCCGAAGAACGGGTCCGTCTGTTCGACGCCGTCGACCAGCGCGGCGACCGCGTCACCGGTGCGACGCTGATCGAAGTGGCCGGGGCCCAGGCGCAAGATGTGCGCGTACAGCAGCGAGCGGACGCGCGCCTTCATCAGCGAGGCCGTCGCGTTGGCGATCTCGTCCCTGCCGAGCAGCAGCAGGGCGCGCAGGACGATCAGGCTGGCGATCAGCGCGAGCATGCCCAGCAGGGCGTCGAAGGGCTCGCCGGCGAAAGCGCGAGCCATGGCCTGGCCCGTCAGGGTCAGCCGCCACATCGACACTGGCACCGCCGCCAGTCCGACCAGCGCCGCGAGCGCGATCCGCCCGCGGACGCCGCGGGTCATCTCAAAGAGGCGCCAGTCGAAATACACCGAAAGAGCGTACCGCCTCTCCCTTTGGGAGAGGCCGGGCGCAGCGCGGGTGAGGGGTGC
>VBGG01000020.1 GCA_005883405.1 Chloroflexota bacterium
GCAGGGCATCGCCGATCACGTCTTCGACGGCGGCTGCCATGGGCGCCGAGGCCTTGCCGGCGCCGACCACGATCAGGCGGCGGTAGTCGGGCAATCGGAGCTCGCGGCCGCCGACGATCAGCCGCTCACCATCTCCTGAAGCGCTGAGCGCGCGTCTCACCGCCTGACCCGGCTCGACCGCCTCGAGCGCGGCCGCAAGCAGGACGTCGAGCTTATCGCGCGCTGGCCTCACGCGAGGCCACGTCAACTGTCTCGCCGCTCGCCAGCTCGGTGCCGACGTGTCCGTTCGCAGACAGGAAGCGCTGAAAGTCGCGCTCGATCACATCGGCCGCGATCAAGCAGTTGCGCCCGACGCGCAGCCCGGTCGGGATGCGCGCGCTCTTGCCGACGACAGTGATGCCTGATTGAAGATTTCGCGGCTGGGTGCGATTCGGGCGTGTGTCTTTCCCATCGCCGAGGCGCACATCTGCTCCGACGACCACGTACTTATCGAGAATGGCGCGGTCCACGATGCTGCCCGGACCGACGATGCAGTCGGTAAACAGGATGCTGTCGCGGACCACGGCGCCCTCGGCGACGAACACACCCGGCGAAAGCACCGAGTGCTCGACTGTGCCGTTGATGATCCCGCCGTGCGAGATCAGGCTGCGCACGATGCGGCCGCGCTCGGTGACGCGGGCGGGCGGCCGTTCTTCGGAGCGCGTGTGGATGACCCAGTCGGTGTCGTACATATCGAAATCGGGCGGTTCATTGAGCAAGCCCATATTCGAATCCCAGTACGACTGGATCGTTCCGACGTCGCGCCAGTAGCCCTTGAAGGCAAACGCATAGACGCGATCCATCTGAACCATGCGCGGCACGATGTCGCGGCCGAAGTCGCGCTTGGACCCCTGCGCGCGCGCATCCTCCTCCAACCGCCGCACCAGGACGTCGCGGTCGAAGACGTACACACCCATACTGATCAGGTTGCTGCGCGGCTGGGGTGGTTTTTCCTCGAAGCCGATCACGCGCCCATCCTGCGCGGTCACCAGCGTCCCGAAGCGGTGCGCCTCCTCCATCGGCACCTGCATGACCGCCACCGTCGCCTCCGCCTTTCGCTCCTCGTGAAAGGCGAGCATGGTGTTGTAGTCCATCTTGTAGACGTGGTCGCCGGAGAGGATCAGCAGCGTGTCCGCCCGCCAGTCCGCCATCGCCGACAGGTTCTGATACACCGCGTCGGCGGTGCCCTTGTACCAATCGCTGCCCTTGCGGCCAAGGTACGGCTGAAGCATGCGGACCCCGCCCCGCATACGGTCCAGGTCCCATGGCCGGCCGATACCGATGTGGTCGTTGAGGCTGTGCGGTCTGTACTGCGTCAGTACCGCGGCCCGATAGATACCCGAGTTGACGCAGTTTGAAAGGGTGAAGTCGATAATCCGGTACTTGCCCGCGAAGGGGACCGCCGGCTTGGCGCGTTGAGCTGAGAGGACGCTGAGCCGTTCCCCCTGCCCACCCGCCAGGATCACGGCGGCCACGTTGCGCATGGCCATGTCGATACGAAAGTGTAGCGCCCCAGATGCGGCCTACAGCACCTCCAGCAGCACGGCGTGTACGTGCCAGAACAGCCGCCACAAATCCGGCAGGAACGTCTGCCAGGGCACCGGCCGGTCCGGAATCACGTGGGCGAAGATCGAAAACTCGGTGTAGCGCACCACCACACCGGACGGCGACTGCTGCACCAGGTCGCGGCTTTCGGTAAACGGAATGAAGCTGTCGTCGCGATCGTGCATCAGGTAGAGGTGGGCGTGGAGCTGGGTCAGGTAGGCCGAGGGCGAGACGCGCTCGAGACGGCCGCGCACCTCGTCGTCGAATCCGTCCACGATCTCTGCAGCGCGTTGGCGCGTGGTTCCGCCGAGGAGCTCGCCGCGCTCACTTGCGCCGACACCCGCGTCGTCCAGCGAGTTGCCGACGACTTCAAGCGTGCACGACTCTGGCTGCCAGGGCAGCACCTGCCCGTTGAGCTCGAGCGAACGGCTGCCGACGTCCAGAACGAGGCTGTCCGCGTCGTCGTAGCTACCGAAGCTGTTGACGAAGCGGACCTGGTCGCGCAGGTCGGGCTGGGCCGCGGCGACGATGGCCAGGCCGCCGGACGCGGACAGTCCGACGAGGCCAACGTGCTCGGGGTCGAGGTCGGGCTCAGCGCGCAGCGCGTCGAGACTGACGCGGATGGCGTCCACCTCGTGAAACGTCAGTCGTTCCGCCAGCATGCCCGATGACTCGGTCAGCATTGTGACGATTCCCAGGCGCGCCAGCGCCTCTGCGAAGCGCTCGGCCAGGTCGCTGCGCGGCAAGTCGCCCGCGCCCAGCAGCAGCACAATCGCCCCGTGTCGTCCGCCGAACGGCGGGTGGAAAACCACCGAGTCGACCGTACCGGCCGTGTACGCATCCGTCCGCGCTTCGCGCGCTGGCATCGCCATCAGCCCGAGCGGGCCGAGCGGCGCCAAGGGGAACAGCGCAGGCAGCAGCAGCAGTGCCTGCACGGCCACTCGGGCGGGATGCCACAAGCCGAGCAGCGCGGCGAGGCCCGCCGCGCCCAGAACAACCGCTCGACGCATCCCCTGGCGGTTAGCATATCGGCAGATTTGCGATCATGGGGCGGCTTCGATGACTCCTGAATTGCGCATCGGTCGGCGGCAAGTCCTGCGTCGCCTGGGAGCGCTCGTGGCGGCGTCAGGCTTGCTGGCGGCGTGTAGTCCAACCACGGCGGTCGCGCCGACGTCGCCCCCGACAACGGGCGCCGCGGCCCCGGCCGTACC
>VBGG01000026.1 GCA_005883405.1 Chloroflexota bacterium
CGAGCGCACTGCGCGTGACTTTGGCCGGATCGATGATGCCCGCCTTGACAAGGTCGACGTAGGCCTCCGACATGACGTCGAAGCCCCAGCTGGCGCGTTTCTCACGACTCAAGTGCTCAACCACGACGCTGCCTTCCAGACCAGCGTTCGCGACAAGCTGTCGCAGCGGCTCCTGCAACGCGCGTTTCAAAATCTCGGCACCCGTGTGTTGATCGCCGTCGAGCGCGAGCGAATCCACAGCCGATGCAGCGCGCAGCAGCGTCGCACCCCCGCCGGGGATAATCCCCTCCTCGATAGCGGCGCGGGTCGCATGCAGGGCATCCTCGACGCGCGCTTTCTTCTCCTTCAGCTCGATTTCGCTGGCGGCGCCAACTTTGATGACGGCAACTCCGCCTGAGAGTTTGGCAAGACGCTCCTGGAGTTTCTCTTTGTCGTAGTCACTGGTGGTCTCGTCGATCTGGACCTTGATCTGTTTGATGCGACCCTGAATGTCTTCAGACTTGCCACGGCCTTCGATGATGGTCGTTTCGAGCCCGGCGTCCTCGAGTTGCTTGCCAACCTCCGCGGAAATGAGCGTTGCACCCGTCAGCGTAGCCAGGTCCCGCAGCATCTCTTTGCGCCGGTCACCAAAGCCCGGAGCCTTGACCGCGACCACGTTCAGAATGCCGCGCAGCTTGTTAACGACCAGCGTCGCCAGTGCTTCTGCATCCACGTCTTCGGCTACGATCAGCATGTCTTTGTGACCAGTCTGGACCAGCTTTTCCAGCACCGGGATGAGATCGCTCGTGCCGCTGATCTTCTTGTCCGTTAGCAGCACGTAGGGCTCGTCCAGCGATGCCTCCATCCGCTGCAAATCGCTGACGAAATAGGGAGAGATGTAGCCGCGGTCGAACTGCATGCCCTCGGTGTACTCGACCTCCACCTTCAGGCCCTTGCCCTCTTCGACGGTGATGACGCCGTCGTGGCCAACTTTGTCCATGGCCTGGGCCAGCAGCTTGCCGATGTCGGGGTCGTTGCCTGCGATCGCGGCGATGTGCTCGATATCGGAGTGACCCTTGACGGGAATCGACAGTTTCTTGATCTCGTCCACCACCGCCCGCGTGCCCGCATCGATGCCGCGCTTGAGCAACATCGGATTGGCACCGGCCGCCAGGTTGCGCAGGCCTTCGGTGACGATCGCCTGGGCCAGCACGGTCGCGGTGGTGGTCCCGTCGCCGGCCACGTCGTTGGTTTTGGTGGCGGCCTGCTTCAACATCTGCGCGCCCATGTTCTGGAAGGGGTCCTCCAGTTCGATTTCCTTAGCCACTGTCACCCCATCGTGCGTGATGGTTGGAGCGCCCCACTTCTTATCGATGGCCACGTTTCGACCACGTGGGCCAAGTGTGACCTTGACGGCATTCGCAAGCGCGTCGATGCCAGTCTTGAGCTGTCGACGCGCCTGGGCGTCAAAGACGAGTTGCTTTGCAGACATGATCTCCCCTATTTCTTTCCGTTGGTCACGATGGCCAGCAGGTCGCTCTCACGGATGACAAGGTACTCGTCTCCATCCAGCTTGACTTCAGTGCCCGCGTACTTGGCGAAGAGCACCGAATCGCCGACCTGGACGTCCATCTCGACGCGCTTGCCGCTGTCGAGCACCCGGCCGGGTCCGACCGACAGGACCGAACCCTCCTGGGGCTTCTCGCTTGCTGTATCCGGCAGGACGATACCGCTGGACGTCATCTCGTCCTTGGGCTTCGGCTTGACGACGACTCGGTCGCCGAGTGGTTTGAGTGTGACAGGCATCGATGTTGTCCTTCCCATCAGTTGGGGCGCGACCCCGTACGGGTCGGCGCATCGATTGACAGCTACCAGCCCTTAACGGCCGGCTTCCGCGTCACAGCCAGCAGCTCCTTGAGCGTGCCCAGATCCTGATCGACCCGCCCGTTGGCGAGCCCTTGCAGCAGCGACTGCGGCAACCGGAGCAGGCCATGTGCGTTGGCCTCCCGCGTGAACGTGATTCGGGTGCTGGGACCGGACGGCTGGAATGCCCACGTCGTCGTCGCCCGCGTGCCGGATATGGCCTTCCAGGAGAGACGGCGATTGGGTTCGAATTCGGTGACCTCGCACGTGGTGGCGCGGCGAACAAACGTGCCGGACGTGGCGAAGGTTGTCCCGACGCCCATTGGTCCAGTGGACGTCTTGTGCGCCTCCCGCTGGCCGGAGATGTACTGCGGGCTGTGCTGGACGTCACTAATGTAAGCGAATACCTCTTCCACCGGACGATGGATCGTGATGGTCCGCTCGATCTTGATCAT
>VBGG01000206.1:0-2937 GCA_005883405.1 Chloroflexota bacterium
TGCCTCGAACCCTCGGTGGCCGGGTGTACTGGGCCATGCTTGCCGTGGCGGCGGCATTGGCTGTCGCGGGGCTGGTGGCGCTGGTGCGACTGCTGGTTACTGGGCCGCAACCGTACGCCAGGTGGGGCTATACCGCAGCGGTGCTCGCGTTTCTCATCAGCACGTTTCAAGCGGCGCCCATCCTGGCATTCGCCTCGCGCATGGCGAGGGGCTTCTGGGGCATCCCGCTGCGCCGCGCCGCGGAGCTCGGCGCACTGACCAGCCTGGTGACGACCCCGCTGCTGATCGTGCTGCTGCTCCAGCTGCCGAGCTTTGACGGCCGCCCGAGCATCTGGTTCGACTGGCCCGGCGGACCACGCATCTGGGACGCGCTGGCCGGGGGAATCTTCGCCCTGGTGGGCCTTGCGCTGCTGTATCTCAGCAGTCTGCCCGACCTGGCAGCTGCCCGTGTTGCGCGGCCAGGAGGACTGCTCGGCCTGCCGTCACTCGGCTGGAACGGAACCCCCCGACAGTGGCAGGTCCTGTCGCGCGGCGTCATCGTGCTCGGTGCTTTCTATCTCATGATGTTCGTCTTCGTGAACCTGGTGGTGGTGAGCGACCTCGCCATGAGCCTGGTGCCGAACTGGCACAGCGCGGTCATCCCGCCCTACCACGCGGTTTCCGGTCTCGAGGCCGGTGTTGCGACAACTCTGCTCACCCTGGCGGCACTGCGGCGCTCGCCTGGCATGCAGCGCTACATCGGCCTGGACCCGTTCTGGGGCGGAGCCAAGCTGCTGCTGCCGTTCGCGTTGCTGTTCTTCTACTTCACCTGGGCGGAGCTGCTGACCAACTGGTACGGCCGCCTGCCCGACGAACAGCAGGTGTTCTTTCTGTTCATGTTCGGGCCGTATCAGTGGGCGTTCATGCTGTCTTTCGGACTGAACTTCCTGCTGCCTTTTCTGCTGCTGATCTGGAACCCGATCCGCGTCAGCATCGCCGGACCGACCGCCGTATCGGCGCTGGTGCTGCTCGGCAATCTCGTCGATCGCGTGCGCATCTATGTGCCGGCCTGGTCGGTGGCCGGTCCTGTGGGCCAGAGCCTCGACCAGCTTCCAACCGCTCAGCTACCTGGAGTGGAGGACGTGCTCATCGTGCTGGGAGCCGGTGCGTTGGTGGTTTTGCTGTACCTGCTCGTCTTGCGTTCGGTCCCGGCCATTTCGCTCTGGGAATACAGACAGGGCTTGCTGCTTTCCGTGGAGCGCCCGTTCGTGCGAACCGGCGTGCGCGCCATCGCCAAACCGCACTGACCATGCAGGAACGTCGCGACTTGCCGCCTCCCAAAGTGAATCACGACCTGCTGCAGTTTCCGATGCACACGCCGCTCTGGTTCTGGATCGCGGCGGGCGCACTGGGGATGGTGGTGGCGGCGGGCGTGCTGACGTTCGGGTTGATGATGCACGTCGGACTCCAGCTCCTCGGCTACACCAACACGGTCTACTGGTCAGTGTTGATCACCAACTTCGTGTTCTGGGTCGGCATCAGCCACGCGGGTGTGATGATCTCGGCCATCTTGCGCCTGACCCAGGCCGAATGGCGACGGCCGGTGACTCGCGCCGCCGAAGTGCTCACCGTCTTCTCGCTGGCCACCGCGGCGCTGTTTCCCGTCATCCACACCGGCCGACCCTGGCGCCTGATTTACTGGATCTTCCCGTACGACTTCAGCCGCGGCGTCTGGCCGGATATTCGTTCGGCGCTGGTCTGGGACCCGAGCGCCATCTTCACCTACCTGACCAGCAGCACGCTCTTCGTCTACGTGGCGCTGATTCCGGACCTCGCCGTTGCCCGCGACCGCTCAACCGGTTGGCGACGGCGGTTTTACGGACTGTTTGCCATGGGCTTCCACGGCAGCAAACGGCAGTGGCGGTTGCAGGCCATCGCTGGGATTCTGCTGTCGGCACTCATCCTGCCCATCTTCGTGTCCGTGCATTCGATCGTCTCGTGGGACTTCGCCATGGCGATCCTGCCTGGCTGGCACTCCACGGTCTTCCCGCCCTACTTCGTCATCGGCGCCGTCCACTCAGGCGTCTCGGCCGTCGCCACGGTCATGGCCTCCCTGCGTCGCGTGTTCCACCTCGAGGACTACATCACCCCGGACCACTTCGATGCCCTGGGGCGTCTGCTGGTGGCTGTAGCCACCACCTGGTTGTTCTTTTTTCTCATGGACTTCTACTTCGGCATTTTCAGGCGCGATCCAACCGAGGTCGCGGTCTGGCAGCTACGCCTGTTCACGCCTCCGTACAGCACGCTGTTTCCGATCTTCCTGCTCACCGCCTACGTCATCCCTGTTCCCATCTGGCTCTTCCGCCGATTCCGCCGCAACATCGGGGTGATGTTCTGGACCTCGCTGCTGGTCAATGTCGGCATGTGGCTCGAGCGCTACATCCTGATCGTGCCGCCGCTGTCGTTCAAGGAGCCGTTCACCTATCTGTGGGTCCCGCCGTACGTGACGCAGCCACCGGAATACATCCTGACCCTGGCCGGTTTCGGACTGGTCTCGTTCGGCTTCCTGATATTCGCGAAGATCTTTCCCATTATTCCGCTCTACGACATCAAAGAGGGGCAGGTACTCAAGCACGAGATCCGTATCGGCCGGGTACGTGTACCCGCCATCTTTCGCGAATGAGGAGGTGATTGGTTGGCCGAGACTGCAAGCGATGCTCTGCTGGGCGTATTCCGCGAGCCGGACAGCGTAGCGACGGCGCTGGATTCCCTGCGCGCCGCGGGGTTCGGCGGGCACGAGCTCACCATCCTGAGCGGCGTCCCGTATCCGGAGGGTGCATTCGGTGAGGAGCCGGAGCGGCACCGTCTGTACGTCTTTCCATTCATGGGTGCCGCGTGCGGGTTCGCGGTCGCGCTGCTACTCGTGATCGGCACCCAGATCTCGTACCCCCTGGTGAC
>VBGG01000206.1:3124-15758 GCA_005883405.1 Chloroflexota bacterium
TGACGGGTGGCAAACCCATCCTCTCGATTCCCCCCATGGTCAACGTGATGTACGAGGGCACCATGCTCGGCGCCGTGTTGTTTACGGTGATCGGCATCATCTTCGAGTCGCGGCTGCCGAACCTGACGCCTATGCCCTACGACCCACGCATCAGCGAGGGCTACATCGGCGTCCTGGTAACCCGAGCGGACGGACGAACGGCGGCCGCCGAGCGGGCTCTGCGGGAGGCCGGCGCCCTGGACATCGTGACGCACCCCAATGCGCAGCTCGCCACCTGAAGTCTGTATCGCTATTCTCGCGGCGGCCGCGCTGGGCGTCACCGCCTGCACGCAAGGCGCGTACCCGCTCGACTTCTTCAACGAGATGCACTACCAGCCTTCCCAACGACGAGAGCAGCCGGACCGCCTGGCACCGCCGCCCGACGCCGTGCCAATCACCGGGCGTCGCTCAGCCATCTCGTTCGACCAGGCGACGGAACTGCAGAATCCGGTGAATCGCACTCCTGCAAATCTGGAGCGAGGGCGCCAGCTCTACCGGCTCAATTGCGTCGCGTGTCACGGGCAGAATGGTGACGGCCACGGCGTGGTCGCTGGGTATTTCCAGGCGGCCGGCTTCGTCCCACCGGTGGCGTTCAGCAGTGAGCGTGTGCGCGGCCGAACCGATGGCCAGCTGCAGTGGCTGATCACCTACGGCATTGGCAACATGCCGACGTTCAAGCACCTGCTCAACGAGCAGGACGTGTGGACGCTGGTGCTGGCGATCCGCGAGCTGGGAGGGCAGTGATGCCGCTGGCAACCGCGAGCGCCATCGCTGAGATCGCCACCGTACTGTTCGTGGCGCCGCTCGTGCTGGGCGCGTACGTCGTGCTGCAGGGCGCCGGCTGGCGAGTGTCCGCGCTGTATTTTGGCCTGCTCAGCGTGCTGCTCGTGCTCGCGCTGACCGCCGGAGTCGTTGGGCTGGTGCTGTTGTCGCGCTGATGTCGCCCCTACTGCCTGCCGGTCCGGCGGCGGCGCGCATCGCCGATCTCACCTACGTCATCTTCGGCCTCGCGGCGGTCGTGTTCATCGTTGTGGAGAGCCTCTTGCTCTTCGCCGTGCTGCGCTTCCGGCGGGCCCAGGTGAGCAGCGAGCCAAAGCAGATCTACGGCAACGCGCCGCTCGAGGCGGTCTGGACAGCGGTGCCGGCGCTCATTCTCGCCGTGCTGCTGGCGTTCACACTACGAACGATGTCGGCGGTGGCTGGCCCGGCACGCGCCGCACCCGCGCAAGGTGCCGCTGACGCCATCCAGGTGATCGGCCACCAGTGGTGGTGGGAGGTGCGCTACCCCGGCGCGCAAATCAGCACCGCCAACGAGATCCACATCGCCGTGGGTCAGCCGGTGCACGTCGATGTCAGCTCCACCGACGTCATTCACAGCTTCTGGGTGCCTCAACTCCAGGGGAAGATCGACGTCATTCCCGGCCGCATCAATGCGACCTGGCTCCAGGCCGACCGGCCGGGCGTATACCGCGGACAGTGTGCCGAGTTCTGCGGTGACCAGCACGCGCGGATGGCGCTGCTGGTCGTCGCCGATCCAGCGGACCAGTTCAGCGCCTGGCTCGAGGACCAGCAGCAGCCTGCCGCCCCGCCGACCGATCCGCAGGCGCAGCAGGGAGTACAGGTCTTCGCACGAGTCGGCTGCATCACCTGCCACACCATCCGTTGGGGAAGCACCGGCGCGGGTGGTACGCGCGGCCCGGACCTGACCCACGTTGGCAACCGACGCACGCTTGCCGCGGGCACGTTGCCGAACACACCCGGCACCATGGCCGGCTGGATTGCGAATCCTCAAGCCCTCAAACCTGGCAGCGACATGCCGAACCTGAACCTCAACGGCGACGATCTGCAGGCGCTCCTTGCGCTGCTAGAAGGCTTGCGTTAATCCGTCAATGGCAGCGACCGCGGAGCTGCCGACTGTCAAGCCGCTGACCCTCAGCCGGCCGCGCGCGATCGTCGACTGGCTAAGCACCATCGATCACAAGGTCATCGGTCTCAGCTACGTGACGACCGCATTCATCTTCTTCTTGCTCGGTGGGATCGAGGCACTGTTGATCCGCACGCAGCTCGTCGTGCCCGATGGCCAACTCCTCGACCCCCGCGCGTACAACCAGGTCTTCACGATGCACGGCACGACGATGGTCTTCCTGTTTGGCATGCCCGTGCTGACAGGCTTCGGCAATTACGCCGTGCCGCTCCAGATTGGGGCACGCGACATGGCATTCCCGCGTTTGAATGCCTTCGGCTACTGGGCGTTTCTTCTCGGGGGTCTGTTCCTGTACGCGAGCTTCCTGCTCGGCGCGGCTCCCAACGGAGGCTGGTTCGCGTATGTGCCGCTCACCGGTCCGACGTATTCGCCCGGCATCAACATGGATTTCTGGGCGCTGGGGATCATCTTCCTCGGTATGTCCACGGTCGCCGCTGCCATCAACTTCGTCGTCACGATCATGGCCTTACGAGCGCAAGGCATGACGCCGTTCCGCATGCCTCTCTTCGTGTGGACCATCCTG
Organism: Chloroflexota bacterium; assembly: GCA_005883405.1. Classification (GTDB taxonomy): domain Bacteria; phylum Chloroflexota; class UBA6077; order UBA6077; family CF-72; genus CF-72. The sequence continues at coordinate 5,671 of VBGG01000206.1, forward strand.
GTGACGGCATGCCTGATGATCATCGCCATCCCGCCGCTCAGCGGGGCGGCCACGCTGCTCGAGCTGGATCGGCGCTTCGGCACCCACTTCTTCGATGCGCAGGGCGGAGGTGATCCGCTGCTGTGGCAGCACCTGTTCTGGAATTTCGGCCATCCCGAGGTCTACATCCTGATCCTGCCGGCCATGGGCATGGTGTCCGAAATCCTGCCGGTGTTCTCGCGCAAGCCGATCTTCGGCTACGCGGCCGTGGCCACCTCGACCGTCGCCATCGGATTCATCAGCGTGACCGTCTGGGCCCACCATATGTTCGCGGTAGGCCTGCCGCTGGTGGCGCAGGGGTTCTTCGCGACTTCCACGGTCGTCATCGCCGTCCCGACGGCGGTCAAGATCTTCAACTGGATTGGCACCATCTGGGGTGGCAAAGTGCTCCTCCGACCACCGTTCCTGTTCGCAGCCGGCTTCGTCGCCCAGTTCATCATCGGCGGTCTCTCAGGCGTGATGGTGGCGACAGTGCCATTCGACTGGCAGGCAGAAGATACCTATTTCGTGGTTGCCCACCTGCACTACGTGCTGATCGGCGGAACAGTATTCGGCACTCTCGCCGGCTTCCACTACTGGCTGCCGAAGATGACCGGGCGGATGCTGGACGAGAGGCTTGGGACGCTGACCTTCTGGCTGACGTTTGTCGGGCTGAACCTGGCATTCTTCCCCATGCACATCTCCGGACTGCTCGGGATGCCGCGACGGGTGTACACCTACCCGCCCGGTCTCGGATGGGAGCTGCCGAACTTCATCTCGACGCTGGGTGCATACATTCTGGGGCTGGCGATTCTGGCGTTTGTCTATAACGTGGTGCGGAGCCTGTACGTAGGCGAGCCCGCCGGCGACGATCCGTGGGACGCATGGACGCTGGAGTGGGCGACCTCATCGCCCCCGCCGCCGCACAATTTTCACCGACTGCCGCCGGTCCTGAGCGCCCGGCCGCTGTGGGACCTCAAGCGCCGCGGCCGGCCTCGTGGCTGTTCGCCGCGCTCTTGGTCAGCCCTGTGTGGGCGTTCGCCGGCGGGCTGATGTGCCTGGCCGGCATCGTCGGTTGGACGTGGCCGGCTGCGCCGGAGCCGGGCGCGTGAGCGTCACGAGCCTCAAAAGCCTCAACTTCGAGCGCGGCCTGGTCCACGGCCACCAGCCGGGCTGGTGGGGCATGGTGATGCTGATCATCACCGAGGCGACGCTGTTCGTCTACCTGCTGGCAAGCTACTTCTACCTGCGCGCGGAAGCTCCGGCGTGGCCGCCCGGCGGCATCGACCGACCAGATCTGTTGGTCCCCAGCCTCAACAGTGTGATCTTGCTCTCGAGCAGCGTGCCGATGTGGTGGGCCGACAGTGGCAACCGCAGCGGTAGCCAGCTGCGGCTCATGCTCGGACTGGCGGCCAGTTTCGGTTTGGGGGCGCTGTTTCTGCTGATCCAGGGCTTCGAGTACACCCGCCTGGGGTTTGCCCCGCAGGTCAACGCATACGGCTCGGCGTTCTTCACCATCACCGCCTTTCACGGTGGCCACGTCCTGGCCGGGCTGGTGATGATGGCCCTGATGCAGGTGCGCACGTGGCTGGGCCACTTCGACGCCAGGCGCCACCTGGCAATCGAGACGACGGCCCTGTACTGGCACTTCGTGGACGGGGTGTGGATCTTTATCTTCGCGACGCTGTATCTGTCCCCGTACCTGTTCCCGGCGTTGGCGCGCTAGCGTAGGTTCCTACCAGCGAGCCGGCGAGCGCACCCAGGGCAGCCCCGACCAGGACACATGCCAGTGGCAACGCCAGGTCGCTGGCTGGCATGAGCTCGATGTGGATAAGCCTGGCGAGCGCGAGGCCCACACCGAATCCGGCGAGTCCGCCAGCCCCGAGGCCGACAGCAGTGCCGCGCTCGGCACGCATCATTGACGCCAGATGATCGACGATCTCCTCGGGCAGCTCTTCCAGCGGCGGAGCTCCGGCGGGGCGGGCCTGGGCGTACAGCCCGCCAAGAACACTGCCATAAATCAGGTGGAGCACGAGACTGCCGAGCGCGGGCAAGGGGCCTGCTGCGAGGTCGAGCCCCAGCGGACCCGCGCCAACCGCGGGAAGGAACACCAGCACGGATCCCACCCAGGGCACAAGGCTGAACAGCAGCCCGCGCCGCCATCCAGGCCCGCTCAGGTGTGGCTCCGCCCAGGCGGCGTAGACGACCGCCCATGCCATACCGAAGGCGAGGTGCAACCCGGAAAGCAGGTACGGCGAGCCGGTGGTAAAGTCGACGACGCGGTTGTGGCTGAGCGCCCAGAACCACAGCTGGAACGAAGTCGCCGCGGGCGATCCGAGCGCCCGCACCGTCAGGTAGCTGCCGAGCAGCACGACCGCCATGGCCACTGTCGCAACGAAGCCGGCCGAGATCACCGCCGTAGCCCAGGCTTGCGGTCGCGCGCGACGGACGGTAAGGCTCGGTGGCCCTGGCGTGGTCATCCTTCCTTTCAGCATAAATGCTTCCCATCAGGAGTCGCGTGTCGCTGAGGAGGAACCCATGGGCTCCGCTCGCAGGCTCGCTTCGCGCAGGGCAGGCGACGAAGGATCTAGCCAGCTTCTCGTCGTACGCCCGAAGCTACGGATCCTTCGCTGGCTCAGGATGACATTCGCGCAAGAACAGCTGGGAAGCATTTTAGTTCATTTTCCCGCGTTAAGCCTTTGGGCGCGGCGCGCGCCGCCTGGCATAGGCTTCGACGGCGGCGCGCTGCTCAGGCGTCTCGATCGAACCAGGCCGCAACGCGCGAAGGTGCGCGATCGCCTCGGCGGGGGCCATGCCGCCGTGTACCAGGTAGGCCGCCAGCAGGGTGCCGGTGCGGCCAAGGCCAGCGGCACAGTGAACCACCACCCGCTGGCCTGACGCGCGCGCCCGTTCGATGGCCGCGGTGCCCTGCTCGAGCTGCTCAGGTGTCGGGGGTGTGAAATCCGGCACTGCCAGATGCAGCTCCACCAGCCCATGGCGGGCCAGCGCCTCCGGGTCGTGTGGTCGTTCAGCGAGATTGATGACCAGCGCGATTCCGTGTGCCTCGAGATCGGCCAAAGCGTCGTTGCTCGTCGGGTACGCGCAGGCAGCGATGCTGTCGCCCTCGAGCCAGCTAAAGTTGAGCAGCACCATACGCCATTAAATGTGCCATGCCAGACTCCCTGACCCTGGACGAGCTGAATACCCTCCCCGTGGAGGACGCGAAGAGCCTGCTGCTGCGCTGCTGCGGCTCGACCGAGTGGGCGCGGCATGTGGTGATGCGGCGCCCGTTTCACACGCTCGCCGAAGTGGAGTCGGCCGCCGACGAGGTGTGGCACAGCCTCGACCGCGCGGACTGGCTCGAAGCCTTCGCCGCCCACGCGCGCATCGGCGAGCGAGATGTGCCGGCGGTAGCCGCGGCGAGCAGCGGCTGGGCTGAGCAGGAGCAATCAACCGCCCGGGTAGCCACGTCCGAGACGCTCGGGCGGCTTGCCGCGGCCAACCGTGTCTATGAAGGCCGCTTCGGTTACCGCTTCATCGTCTGCGCGACCGGCCGAAGCGCGGCGGAGATGCTCGCGTTTCTGGAGCAGCGGCTGCCGAACAGCGCGGAAGTCGAGTTGGCCGTGGCGGCCGACGAGCAGCGCAAGATCACCCGACTGAGGCTGAACAAGCTGCTCAGCACCAACGATAGAGGTGACAGGGAGCCGTGACCAACACCGTCCGCTTCATTCTTAACGGCAGGGTGGAAGCCCTGCATGAGGTCGATCCGACCATGACGGTGCTCACCTACCTGCGGACGGTTGCCTCGCGACGTGGTACCAAGGAGGGCTGCGCCGAGGGCGACTGCGGCGCCTGCACGGTCGTCCTTGGCGAGCTCGAGGACGGCCGCGTCCGCTACCGCGCCGTCAACTCGTGCATCCTGTTCGTGCCGACGCTGCACGGCAAACAGCTCATCACTGTCGAGGACCTCCGCGCACCGGATGGCAGCCTGCACCCGGTGCAACAGTCGATGGTGGAGTGCAACGGTTCGCAATGCGGCTTCTGCACGCCGGGCTTCGTCATGTCGCTCTTTGCGCTGTACCATTCCGACGCGCACAGACCATCACGACACCAGATCGACGACTGTCTGGCCGGCAATCTCTGCCGCTGTACCGGCTACCGGCCGATCGTGGCCGCCGCCCGGCGGATGCACGACCTGGATGATGGCGGCATGTTCGCGCTCGAACTACCAACACCCGATGCCGCCGCGCTGCTGGAGGCCATCCGTCCGATCGACACGATCGTGCTTCGGATTGGTGAGCGCGCGTACTTTGCACCGACCAGTCTGGCGGACCTGTCGGAGCTCTATCTTCAGCATCCAGACGCCTACCTGCTGGCCGGCGGCACCGACGTGGGTCTCTGGGTGACCAAGGGCCACCGCGACCTGAACACGATCATTTACACCGGCAATGTCAGCGAGCTGAAGGGCGCAAGCGTAACCGACAGCCACCTGGAGATCGGCGCGGCGGCGACCTACACCGACGCGTTGCCAACCATCGCCCCCCACTATCCGCCGTTGGCGGAGCTCATCCGCCGCCTCGGATCGGCACAGATCAGGAACTCCGGCACCATCGGGGGCAACATCGCCAACGGCTCGCCGATCGGCGACTCGATGCCGGCGCTGATTGCACTCGGATCAACGCTCGTCTTACGCCGCGGGACAGCCACGCGTGAGCTGCCGCTCGACGAGTTCTATCTCGACTACCGCAAGACCGCGTTGGCGCCGGGCGAGCTTGTGGAGCGCATTCGCATTCCGATCCACGGTGCACGACGGCGCTTCGCTACCTACAAGATCTCCAGGCGCTTCGACCAGGACATCTCATCGGTGTGTGGCGCCTACTGCCTGGACCTCGACGGCACACGGGTGCGCGAGATCCGCATCTGTTACGGCGGGATGGCGGCCACGCCCAGGCGCGCCAGCCGCTGCGAGCAGACGCTCGTCGGTGGCGACTGGACGCGCGCGGCGGTCGAGCGCGCAATGGCCGTTCTCGAAGAGGACTATCGGCCTATCGACGACATGCGCGCCAGCAGCCGCTACCGCGAGCTGGTCGCCAGGAACCTGCTGCTCCGATTTTATCTCGAGTCGGTCGGCGACGTGGCAGACACGCAGGTGCTCCAGTACCAGGGGTAACGGCGGATGGACGCACGGCCGCACGATAGCGCGCACAAGCACGTCACCGGGGAAGCCATCTACACCGATGACATCCCCGAGCCACCGCGCGTGCTGTACGTGTACATCCGACAGAGTGAGCGCCCACACGCGCGGATCGTCAAGCTGGACGTCGCACCTGCGCGGGCAGCCCCGGGCGTGGTGGACGTCATTACGGCTGGCGACATACCTGGCACCAACGACATCGGCCCGGTCATTCCAGACGAGCCGCTCCTGGCCGAGAACGTCGTCGAGTACGCCGGCCAGCCGTTGTTCGCCGTCGCCGCGGAGACACCCGAACAAGCCTACCGCGCCGCCCACCGGGCGATCGTCGAGTACGTGGACCTCGAGCCGGTGCTGACCGTCGAGCGGGCATTACTCAAGATGTCGGAGTCCGGTCCGTATGAGAAGGAGCGCTACCTGGTCCTGCCTCCGTACACCATGCGTCGGGGCGATTCCTCGCGCGCGCTGGCCGCGTCGCCACGACGCCTCCAGGGGCGGCTCAAGATGGGCGGCCAGGACCACTTCTACCTGGAGGGCCAGATCAGCATGGCCGTCCCCCAGGAGGACGGGGACATGCTGGTATACAGCTCTACCCAACACCCTACCGAAATCCAGCACATGGTGGCGCGCGTGCTGGGGCGCCCCTACCATTCGGTAACCGTCGAGGTGCGGCGGATGGGCGGCGGCTTCGGCGGCAAGGAGACGCAGGGGGCGGCATTCGCGTGCATCGCCTCCCTGCTGGCTGCCAGGACCGTCCGGCCGGTCAAGGTCCGGCTCGACCGCGATGACGACATGATCATCACCGGCAAGCGCCACGACTTCGTCATCGACTACGACGTCGGCTTCGACGGCGACGGTCGCATCCTGGGCATTGACCTGATGCTGGCCTCGCGCTGCGGTTGGTCAGCCGACCTGTCCGGTGCGGTCAACGACCGAGCGATGTTCCACAGCGACAACGCCTACTACCTGGAGAATGTGACGATCACCTCGTACCGCTGCAAGACCAATACGGTCTCGAACACCGCCTTTCGCGGCTTCGGTGGGCCGCAAGGCATGATGGGCATCGAGTACGTCGTCGACGAGATCGCCCGCTCGCTGGGCAAAGACCCGCTCGACATCCGCAAGCTGAACTTCTACGGGGTCGGCGAGCGCGACATCACGCCGTACTACATGCGCGTGGAGGACAACATCCTCCACGAGGTGGTCGAAGATCTGGAGTCCAGCGCCGAATACCGCGCCCGGCGCGAAGCGATCAAAGCATTCAATGCTACCAGCGTCGTGCTCAAGAAGGGCATTGCACTCACTCCAGTCAAATTCGGCATCTCGTTCACCGCGACGCAGATGAACCAGGCTGGCGCATTGGTGCTTGTCTACACCGACGGCAGCGTGCAGTTGAACCACGGTGGCACCGAGATGGGCCAGGGCCTTTTCACCAAGGTGGCTCAGGTGGTGGCCGAGGAGTTCCGGATCGACTTCGAGCGGGTCAAGATCACCGCCACCACGACCGGTAAGGTGCCGAACACGTCGGCCACGGCGGCATCGTCGGGCACCGACCTCAACGGGATGGCGGCTCAGGCCGCGGCCAGGACGATCAAAGAACGACTGATCACCTTCGCCGCCGAGCGCTTCGGCGTGGCACCCGAAGCGGTGGTCTTTCGTTGTAACGAGGTGCAGATCGGTCGGGACCAGCGTCTGGCCTTCGCTGACCTGGTCAAGCTGGCTTACCTGGCGCGGGTACCGCTGTTTGCGACGGGCTACTACCGCACACCGAAGATCCACTGGGATCGCGACCGGGCGAGCGGCCGTCCCTTCTACTACTTCGCATACGGCGCCGCGGTCTCCGAGGTGCTGGTCGACACGCTCACCGGCGAGTACCGGCTATTGCGGGTGGACATCCTGCACGACGTTGGTAAGTCCATCAATACGGCGGTTGATCTGGGCCAGGTCGAGGGTGGCTTCGTCCAGGGTATGGGCTGGCTGACCACCGAGGAGCTGTACTGGAATCCGGAGGGCCAGCTCATGACGCACGCGCCGTCCACTTACAAGATCCCGGCCTGCAGCGACATTCCGGACGACTTCCGGGTCAGATTGCTGGAGTCCGGCGTGAATCGCGAGGACACCATCTTCCGTTCCAAAGCCGTCGGCGAACCGCCGCTCATGCTGGCAATCTCCGTCTTTCATGCCCTCAAGGACGCGGTGGCGAGTGTCGCCGACTACCAGTTGAGTCCGCGACTTGACGCACCAGCCACCCCCGAGCGCGTCCTCCTGTCAATCGAGGAGCTTCGCACGAGGGCTCACCAGCCTGGGGAGCTGGCGTCGCCGGCCGCGCTCGGCCCAGGTATGCTGGGGCGATCATGGCCAAAGGGTATTGGGTAAACACCTATCGTTCGATTTCGAACCCGGCCGCGTTCGAGGCGTATGCCAGGCTCGCGGGTCCCGCGGTTGAGGCCGCCGGCGGGCGATTTCTGATTCGCGGCGTTGCTGCCAAGGCTTACGAATCCGGGCTCACGCAACGGGTCGTGGTCGTCGAATTCGACAGCCTTGACCAGGCGCTGAAGGCTCACGACACCGACGGCTATCGCGCTGCGCTGGAAGCGTTAGGGAACGGCGCAGACCGAGACATCCGCATCGTGGAGGGGGTCAGATAGGCCAAACCGGACAAGCGCCGCCACAGATGCTGGATGAGGCGGCCTTCCGAAATCCACCGGTCGCGTATGGGCCGATGGCCATGTGGTTCCTCAATGGACGGCTGGCCGGCCAGGAACTGCGCCGCCAGATCTACGCCATGGCGGCTGGCGGTGTTGGTGGCATCCAGGTGGCCGCTCGCACGGGTCTCGAGACGCCGTACCTGTCTCAGCGCTGGTTCGAGCTCGTCGGGCTGATCCAGGATGCCGCCGAGCAGCACGGTCTGGCCGTGTGGCTGGCGGACGAGTTCCCGTACCCGAGCGGAGCCAGTGGCGGCGAAGTGGTTTTGCGCCACCCCGAGTACCGCGCGTGGCAGATGGAGGCGACATGCGTCCGCGTCGCGCCCGGCGCCGAGGTGGACGTCCAGCTGCCTGGCACGGTTGCGCTGCGCGCATGCGGCGTACCCGTCGGCGGTGGCGTCGCGCGGTGGCCGGAAGCGATCAGCCTCGAGGCTAATGTTGGTTGGCTCCAGCACGAGCAGCTGCTGTTCGAGCCGTCCCAGGTGTACTTGACGACACGCCGCTACATGAGCAACGCGCCCCGCCCGACGCTCTCCTGGCGCGCTCCAGGTGGCGTGCAAGCCTGGGAGATCTGGCTGGTCGCCGCGGCTGAAATCACCGACTACAAGTTCTTCGGCAGCTACGTCGACCTGTGCAACGCGGACGCCTGCACGCTGTTCCTCGAGACCACTTACGAGCGCTACTTCGCGAGACTCGGACCCGAGCGTTTCTCGCGGCTGGCCGGCTTCTTCCTGGACGAGGCGCATCCACAGAACTGGTCGTGGCGCCTGCCGGCGTTCTTTCGCCGGCGATGCGGCTATGACCTGGTCGAAGCACTACCAGCACTCTGGACGGACGTCGGTCCGCGGACGACGCGCGTGCGCTACGACTATCGCCAGTCGCTGACCGAGCTCTTCGACGAGAGCTTCATGCGGCCGGTCGCCGGGTGGTGTCAGCGGCGCGGCCTGCAGCTCAGCCTGGAGGTGCCATCGACGCGAAACGTCGTCCAGCGGCATGCTGATGTGCCGGGCATCGATCCTGGGCACGACAAGGTCGGAGTGGCGCTGGACGACGTCCTCGCGCGCGAGCTGCCGAGCTATCGCGGCAATTTGAATTTCCCCGCTTCGCTCGCTGCCCAGACCGGGCGTCGGCGGGTGCTGGACGAGCTGTTCCACAGCGTCGGCTGGTCGCTCACGCTCCAGGACATGAAGGCGATGCTCGATCGCGCGGCGGCCCGCGGGGCGAACGTGTTCGCATTCCACGCCTTCTGCTACACCATCGGCGGGCTCAGGAAGTGGGACGCGCCACCCTCCGAATTTGAGCAGAACCCGTACTGGCCGCATTTCTCAAAGCTGGCGGACTACGCTGCACGACTGGCATATGCGCTTTCTCGCGGCAGGCGTTTCGCGCCCGTTGCGCTGCTGGATCCGGTCACGTCAGTCTGGGCGCATAGCGCCTTACCTGGACTCCGGTGTGACGAGACCGCTCAGCGGCTCATGACGGAGTGGACCTCTTTGATGCGTGAGCTGCTCGCGGCCCAGCGGCCGTACGACAACCTCGACCCGCTGCTCCTCGCGTCAGCAAGCATCGAGGCAGGCTCGCTGCGGATCGGCGAAGCGGACTCCCAGGTAGTGGTGCTGCCTTCCGTGACGAACCTGGAGCGCGTGGCCTGGACCAGGCTGGAGGAGCTCGTCGCCACCGGCGGCACGGTAGTCGCCTGCGGCGCTCTGCCCAGCGAGGACATCGAGCCCGCGAGCGACGTCATCGGCCGATGCCATGCCGCCTACGGCGACGAGGTCGGGCGCGAGCCTGCCTTCGTCGGCGAGGGCAGGCGCGAGGCTGCCATCGACGCCACCAGCGGGCACGCGGCTGGCTCTGGCGATGGCGGCCGCCGCGAGGCTGGCTCGGGCGGCGGCGGCCGGCGCACCAGTTTCTTGCGGGTCGCCTCGCCCGCCGACCTGCTGCGGCTGCTCGACGAGTGCCTGCCGGCGGACCTTCGCCTGGTGGCCGTGGACGACGTCGAAGACACGGCGGACGGCGCGGGGGCGCGGCGCGACTTCCTGCTCGCGCAGCGACGCGAGGGCGACCAGGACCTCTTCTTCCTCGCCAACGCGAGCATGGCCGTACACACGTGTGAGCTGGCGCTGCGCGCGGCCGACGCGGCCGTCATGCGCCTGGACCTGGAGACGGGTCAG
>VBGG01000207.1 GCA_005883405.1 Chloroflexota bacterium
AACATGCTCGGTCGCGCGTTACTTCAACTTGGTGATAAGGAGGGCGCCCGCCACGCCTTCGAGCGCACGCTCGCGAGCGAGCCCGACAACCGCATCGCCCTGCGGCAGCTCGAGGCGTTGGGGACGTAGACACAGCCCAGGAGTGATCCGCTCGTTCGCGGTCGACGGTCGAAGAGCAAACTGCACTTGCCCCCAGTGGGGACCCACCGCCTCGCGGGCGAATGCGCCAGATTGGCCCCCGGCCCGAATTGTCGCATGGCTCGCGGCGCCGACAACGTTCGCCTATCGCAGCGGCAGTTGCTCGGTGGCTCGCGGGCGGCCATGCGACAGACTGCCCGGAGGGGACCATTTCGGCGGTTCTCATCCGTGATCGCACGGCGGGGGGTGGACTGGCGGCTAACGCTGGCGCTGACGGTGGCCGTTGTCCTGGTCGTGGCGAACATCGGCGTAGGCTGCGTCCCGCGCGCCGTTGGCGTCCAGCCGCCTGTGCAGATCGCAAGCTGGAAGCCGCACGACCCGCGTCGGGGGATGGACCTTTCGCCCAAGACGCCGCTCGCGGCGACGGACTATCAGGCGCTGGACCTGGTCCGGCCTGGCTCGGTGGTGCTGTTCTCGGCACAGCTGGGCGATAGCGACCCGCTGCGCTGGATCGGCAATGATCCGACGCTTCAGCGCTGGCTTAGAGCGCACCAGGACGTCACCCAGATCGTGCGCATGTGGCCGGTGCGCGGCCCTGAGGATCCGCGGCGGCTGGCCTCGCGGATCGTGAAGCTGCACCTGCGCTTCCCATGGATCACCTGGTTCCAGATCGCCAATGAGCCAGACATCGAGTGGAGCCGCGCGCATACGAGCTGGCAGGAGATCGGCGATTGGACGGAATTGGTGTGGTGGGACGTGCAGTGGTACAGGCAGCACGTGCCTTCGGCGTCTGACATCAAGCTACTGTTCCCACCGCTCGCCCAGGGCTCGCCGCTCGATCCCGAGAACGTCGGCTACGACGCACTGCGGCCCGCCATCGAGCTGTACCTCGACCACGGCGACGGCCTGGCCGGCCACGAATACTGGGATCGGGATGACGTGTACCTGGTCGAGGACCGCTGGCCAGGCTGGCTGCAAGCTCGCCTGAACGACATCCCATTCTTTGTGACCGAGTGCGGCCGACGGCCGCTGGCGAGCAATGGGCAGCCTGACGAGGCGCTGGGCGACGAGCTGATCGACTTCTCGGGGCGTACCCGCGCGAGCGTCGTCGCCCCATTCGTCCTGTCGAGTCCAGGTGGCTCGTTCGATCAGTTCGACTTCGTCGATCGTTTTGGCCAGCCGCGGCCGCACCTGTTCGTGTGGGGAGCATTTGGCCCATAGTGGGCTGTCGGCCGATACGGCACCCTCATCCCCCGCCCTCTCCCAGAGATAGAGGGAGCTCTTCTTGTAAGGTGTGAACTTGCGAGATGAAGCCGGCGCCGTTTGACTACGTCGCACCCCGCTCACTCGACGAGGCGGTGGCGGCGCTCGCAGAGGGCGGCACAGACGCCAAGCTGCTGGCAGGCGGCCAGAGCCTGATCCCGCTGCTGAACTTTCGATTGGCGCGCCCTGCGCTGCTCGTGGATCTGAACCGCGTCGCCGAGCTGGCCTACGTCAGGCCGCGTAATCGGGGCACGGCCATCGGCGCCATGACCCGCCAGGCGACGATCGAGCGCGACCGCGCGCTGTCCGAAAAACAGCCTCTGCTCGCCGAGGCGATCCGCTGGGTCGGCCACGCCGCTATTCGCTCGCGCGGGACGATTGGCGGCAGCCTGGCGCACGCCGACCCCGCTGCTGAGCTACCTGCGGTCGCCGTCTGCCTTGACGCGCAGCTCAGCGTGGTCGGCCCACGCGGACGCCGTACCGTCTCGGCTGACGACTTCTTCGTGGGCTACCTGAGCACCGCTTTGCTCTCAGACGAGATCCTGGTAGAGACCTGGCTGCCGCCGCTCAAGCCACGTACGGGCCAGGCGTGGCTGGAGTTCGCCCGCCGCCACGGCGATTTTGCGCTGGCAGGCGTGGCCGTGTCGCTGTCACTCGAGGACGAGATGGTTGCGGATGCCCGCATCGTGCTCACGGGCGTGGGCGGGAAGCCAGTGCGCGCTCGCGAGGCCGAGACGCTGCTCGTCGGCGGCAGTGTGCACGAGCGTGCGTCAGCCGCGGCCGAAGCGGCGCGTTCGGCGATCGATCCCGACGCCGACATACACGTCACCAAGGAGTACCGCGCCCATCTGGCCGGTGTCCTGACCGAACGCGCCATCCTGCTGGCGCACGAGCGGTCGCTCTCGAGAGCGCCAGCGGCGCTGGACGTGCGGCGCGCGCTCGAGGGCATGAGCCGGCATGCCTGAGCGGCGGCAGCCGATCAACCTCGAAGTCAATGGGCGCACCTACCAGCGCAGCGTCGAGCCGCGCCTGCTGCTGAGCGACTTTCTCAGACACGAGCTGCGGCTGACCGGCACGCACGTGGGCTGCGAGCACGGCGTGTGCGGCGCGTGCACCGTGCTCGTCGACCAGCAGCCGACGCGCTCGTGCCTGATGCTGGCCATTCAGGCTGACGGGGCCAGCATCACCACCGTCGAGGGCCTCGCCGATGGTCAACTGCTGCACCCGGTCCAGCAAGCGTTCTGGGATGCGCACGGGCTGCAGTGCGGCTTCTGCACCTCGGGCATGCTGATCACCACCGTGGCCTTGCTCCGCGACCACCCACGGCCGTCGGACCGCGAAATTCGGGAGGCGCTGAGCGGCAACCTGTGCCGCTGTACGGGCTACCAGAACGTCGTCAGGGCGGTCCGCCTGGCCGCCGAACGGATGGATGCCGCCAGTCCGTAGGAACGAAGACCCACGCCTGCTGCGCGGCCTGGGCTGCTTCGTGGACGACGTCGATCCACCTGGCGTGCTGCACGCGGCGATCCTGCGCAGTCCGTACGGCCATGCGCGGATCGGACGCATCGATACGAGCGTGGCGCTGGCGCATCCGGGCGTGCGGGCGGTCTATACCGCCGCCGACCTGGGCGACTTCAACCAACCGGCGCCGCTCGTCGTACCGCACCCGAGCCTGACGCACGGCCGCACCCAGCGCCCCCTGGCGGAGGGCAAGGTGTGCTACATCGGCGAGGCGGTCGCCATGGTCGTCGCCGAGGATCGCTACATGGCCGAGGACGCCGTGGGCCTGATCGACGTCGAGTGGGAGCCGCTCCCGACGGTGGTCGACTTTCGCGTCGCGCACGAGCCAGACCAGCCGCTGGTGCACGACGACGTGCCCAACAATATCGCCGCCCGCCTCGAGCAGGTCGTCGGCGATCCAGAAAGCGCTTTCCATCAGGCGGCGCACGTGTTCGAGGAGCACCTGTTCATCGAGCGCTCGTGCGGCAGCCCCATCGAGACGCGCGGCGTGGTGGCCGTGTTCGACCCGCTGCAGCAGTCGCTGACCGTGTGGGATGCGACGCAGGCGCCACTGACCATCAAGAACGGTCTGGCCAACATGCTCGGCCTGCCGGAGTTCAAGGTCGAAGTCATCGCCCCGGACGTGGGTGGTGGCTTCGGCACCAAGATCATGCTGTTCTTCGCCGAGGAAGTGCTGGTGCCGTGGGCGGCCATGCAGCTGCGCCAGCCGGTGAAGTGGACCGAGGATCGCCGCGAGCACTTCATCTCGGCCAACCAGGAGCGCGGACAGCTGCACACCGCGCGCGTGGCCGTCGACGCCGGCGGCTGCATCCTGGGCGTGGAAAGCGCTTTCATCCACGACACCGGCGCGTACACGCCCTACGGCATGGTGGTGCCGATCATTACCGTGACGCAGCTACCAGGCCCCTACAAGGTGCCGAACTATCGCTCCGAGTTCACCGTGGTCTACACCAACACGCCGTGCGTCAGTCCGTACCGAGGCGCTGGTCGGCCCCACGCGTGCTTCGTCATGGAGCGCCTGATCGATCGGATCGCCCGCGAGCTGGCGCTCGAGCCGAACGAAGTGCGGCGGCGCAATTTCCTGCAGCCGGACGATTTTCCATGGGACGTTGGACTGACTTTCCAGGACGGCGGGCCGACAAAGTACGACAGTGGCAACTACCCAGCCGGGCTCGCCATGGCCGAGGAGATGATCGACCTGGCCAGCTTTCGCGACCGGCAGGCGGCGGCGCGAGCAGACCATCGCTACCTCGGCATCGGGTTCGCTGCGTACGTCGAGGGCACCGGCATCGGGCCGTACGAGGGCGCCCACGTGCGGGTCGAGCCGAGTGGCCGCGTGCTGGCCATCACGGGGCTGACCAGTCAAGGCCAGGGCCACTACACCAGCTTCGCGCAGATCGTTGCCGCCGAGCTCGGGTGTGACGTTGGTGACGTGACGGTGGTGACGGGCGATACGAGCCGCTTCAACTGGGGCGCGGGCACGTACGCCAGTCGAGCACTCGTGACCGCGGGCAACGCTCTTGGATTGGCGGCGAGGCGCGTGCGCGACAAGGTGCTGACGCTCGCGGCCGAGCTGCTCGAAGTCAGTCCTGGCGACCTGGAACTCGCCCAGGGCAAGGCGATGGTGCGCGGTGCGCCGGGACGCGAGCTGACGCTGGGCGCGCTGGCGACCGCCGCCAATCCGATCCGCTACGCCTATGGCAAGGAGGCCAATCAGGCGGCCCTGCGGTTGGTCAAAGCGCACGAAGGCGCGGTGCTGCGCGAAGGCGAGGAGCCCGGGCTGGAGGCGCGCGGCTTCTTCGCGCCGGAGCGCGCAACCTGGGCGAGTGGTCAGCACGCCGCGATCATCGAAGTCGATCCGCTCACCGGCGATCTTCGCTTTGTGCGCTACGTCGTCGTGCACGACTGCGGCGTGCTGATCAACCCGACGATCGTCGAG
>VBGG01000205.1 GCA_005883405.1 Chloroflexota bacterium
CTGGCTCATGGTGATCTGGGTCGGCCGCTGCTTTCACAAGGCACCACCGTGGGCGAGCTGATCAAGACCTATCTTCCATGGACCTTGTTCAGCGTTGGTCTGGGGCTGTTGATCAGCTTCACACTCGGCATCGGCCTGGGGATGCTCATCGCGTACCGACGTGAAGGTGTGACGGATCACGCCCTGACCGCGCTCGGCTCGGTGTTGCACTCCGTTCCAAACTACCTCCAGGCCATCATGATCGTGGTGTTCCTCGGGGTCCAGCTGGGCTGGTTGCCGATCACCAGTATGCGTGGCGCCTACTCGCCGGGCGTCACTCCGGCATTCAGCATCGACTTCATCAGAGACGCGCTGTTTCACGCATCGCTGCCTATCACCACGTACGTGCTCAGCACCATCGGCTCCTGGATGCTGATTATGAAGTCGTCGACGCTGGCAACACTCGACGAGGATTACGTCTCAGCCGCGCGCGCCAGAGGTCTGAAGGACAGCCGCATCACCACCGCGTACGTGGGTCGCAATGCCGTGCTACCGCTCTTCACGCAGCTGGCAATCGCCGCGGGATTCGTCGTCGGTGGCTCGCTGCTGATCGAAACGGGCGCGACTATCCGGTGTTGCAGGGTGTATTCCTCGTCATCACCGTATCGGTGGTGGTGGCCAATCTGTTGGCGGACCTGCTGTACGGGCGGCTCGATCCACGCATTCGAATCAGCACGGAGGACTAGCGCATGGCGCAGACGGTCGGGACCAGTTTCGCCGATGTGCCAACTCCGAGCGTATCGCGCACCTTCACCATGGGGGCGCTTGGAACGCTGTCGGCGCTCGCGCGTAACCGTGCCGGCTTGATTGGCTTCATCGTCTTCGCCCTCTTCGTGCTGACCGCGTTCATCGGGCCGCGGTTCGTACCGCAGAGCCAGCCGGCCGATGTGCGTGCCATCTATCAAGCGCCGAGCTGGGTACACCTCCTGGGAACCGACTCGGAGGGTCGCGACATCCTGGTCCAGATGATCAACGGCGGACAGACGATCATCACCGTCGGCGCGATCGCGGCACTCATGTCCACGTTCATCTCGATCACCTTCGGCGCGCTGGCCGCGTACGTGGGTGGCCTGGTCGATTCGGTGATCATGATGCTGGCTGACGTCGTGTTGACCCTGCCGCAGATCGTGTTGCTGGTGGTGTTGTCGACGTTCATCCACCTGAACAGTCCGTGGCTGCTCGCGGGAATCATCGCGGTGTTGAGCTGGCCAACGCTTTTGCGCGCCGTTCGCGCTCAGGTGTTGTCGCTGAAAGAACGCGAGTACGTCGAGGCAGCGCGCGTGCTGGACCTCGGGACGCCGCGCATTCTGTTTCGGGAGATCCTGCCGAACATGGCCAACTTCATCCTGATGAACTTCACCATCGGGATGACCAGCGCCATCTACGCTCAGGTGTTCCTGTACCTCTACGGTGTGGTGCCGTTGTCTGGCAATAACTGGGGCATCATGCTCAATCTGGCCTGGGTACGCGGGGCGATCTTCTTCAAACAGAGCTTGCTGTACATCCTGGCGCCGGTCATCGCCATCAGCTTGTTGCAGCTGTCGATTGTGACGATGACGCGCTCGCTCGAGGACATCTTCAATCCGCGGCTGCGCAGAGCTTGAGCCTCGAACTATGATCGCTCAGCAATCAACAATGGAGGTGTCCTCAGTCACGGCCGACCGCGGCGAGCCGATCCTGTCCGTGCGCGACCTGCGCGTCGAGTACTTGACGTCGGCCGGCACGGTTGCGGCGGTCGATGGCGCCAGCTTCGAGCTGCACGCGGGTGAGAGCATCGCGTTGATCGGCGAAAGTGGCTCGGGCAAGACGACACTCGGCCTGGGCCTGCTGCGGCTGTTGCCGAAGTCCGGCCGCACACCCGCCGGCGAGATCCTGTACCGACGCCGAGACGGACGCGTCGTCGATGTCCTCCGCTTCTCCAACGAGGAGATGCGCCGCTTCCGCTGGCAGGAGTGCGCGATGGTGTTCCAGGCGGCCCAGAACGCGCTCAACCCCGTCGCGCGCGTCTGGGATCAGATGCTGGACACGGTTCGGGCGCACCGATCCGATTCGCGCGACAAGATCCGTGAGCGATGTGAGCGCCTGCTCGGCATGGTCCAGCTGGAGCCACGGCGGGTCTTGCACGCGTTCCCCCACGAGCTCAGTGGCGGGATGCGCCAGCGCGTACTGATCGCGATGAGCCTGTTGCTCGATCCGCAGATCCTGGTTCTGGATGAACCGACGACGGCGCTCGACATCCTCACCCAACGTGCCATCATCGACGTGCTGCGGTCGCTCCGCACGCAGCTGCACTTTTCGATGCTGTTCATCTCGCACGATCTGTCGCTCGCCGCGGAGCTCGCGGATCGTGTGGCCACGATGTACGCCGGCAAAGTGGTCGAGCTGGGAGGCGTGCGAGACATCTTCTACGATCCAAAGCACCCGTACACGCTCGGTCTGATCAACGCCGTGCCGCCGGTTGCGGGCGACCTGTACGAGATCAGCTCGATTCCGGGCGCGCCGCCGAGTCTGCTGAACCTGCCGTCAGGCTGCAGCTTCCATCCGCGTTGCATGTACGCCCGGGAGCGGTGCACGTCCGATTCGCCGCCGCTGTATTCGGTGAACAGCGGACACACCAGCGCGTGTCACTACTGGTCCGAGGTCCAGCTCCAACGCAAGCTCGTCGAGACGCGTGACTGAGCCCTTGCTCGGGCTCGACCGGGTGAGCCAGGTTTTTCGCACGCAGCACGGCCCTGTGCGCGCGGTTGACGACGTTTCGTTGAACGTGGAGCCGGGCCAGGTCCTGTGTCTGGTGGGCGAGAGCGGATCTGGCAAAACTACCACCGCCAAGCTCGCCGCCGGACTGCGTCGCCCGACTGACGGCGCCGTGCGCTTTCTGGGCCAGGACATCTGGCGCATGGACCGCAACCAGTTTCGAACCTACCGTCGGGCTGTCCAGTACATCCACCAGGATCCGTACGCGTCGCTCAATCCAGTGCACAGCGTGGCCGAAACGCTCACCACTCCGCTGCTCCACCACGGTATCGCCCGCGGCCGGGCCGACGCACTTCGTAAAGCCAGCGACCTGCTCGTCATGGTCGATCTGACTCCGCCGGACAACTTCCTATTCAAATACCCGCACCAGCTCTCGGGCGGCCAGCGTCAGCGGGTCTCCGTCGCACGGGCGCTGACTCTCCAGCCGAAGCTCATTGCTGCTGACGAAGCCACCTCCATGCTGGACGTGTCGATCCGGGTGAGCCTGCTCAACACACTCAAACGACTTTCCAGCGAGCTGGGCGTCGGGTTCCTGTTCATCACCCATGACCTGGCCATCGCCAAGTACTTCGCGTGGTTCGGGCACGTCGCCGTCATGTACCTTGGGCGTGTCGTCGAGTACGGCCCAACACCGGCCATCATCAACGCGCCGCAGCATCCATATACCCGCGCGCTGCTGAATGCCATCCCGGAGCCAGATCCGGACTTGACGCGTGAGCGCGAGCGCGTCCGCCTCCGCAGCGTCGACATTGCCAGTCTGCTGCACGTGCCGCCAGGGTGCGGCTTTCATCCGCGCTGCCCGTTGTTCGAAGAGGGTCTGTGTGACGTTGTCCGCCCGCCACTGGCGGACCTTGACAGCCAGCGCGCCGTGGCCTGCCACGTGGTGGCGCGTGAGCATTCAGCGGCGCTTGCCGGATAAGTGTGGTCTCCCCGGAAGTCGCGCGCGCGGGGTTCCGATTGGCGATGCTGATCGTCCTGCTGGCGCTTGGACTGCTGGTCACGCTTAGCCCCGGCACGCCCGAGTTCGCAATCACTCTGTTCACCTTGCTGATCGGCCTGGTGTTCATCGGCACCATCGCCGCGCTGGTGCGCTGGATCGGGCGCTAGCAGTCGGGGTAGCGTTCGCGGATGCGGGCCAGCACCTGGTCTCCGGGGGTGTCCCAGATCTGCTGGTTGAAGATCTCGACCTCGATCGGCCCTGTATAGCCGGCGGCTTCGACTGCCGCGCGGAGCCGTTGGAGCTGGATGACGCCGTCACCCATCATGCCACGACCGAGCAGCACGTCCGGGGGTGGTGCAAGCCAGTCGCTGATGTGGAAACCCAGGATGCGGCCGGCGGCTCGGGCGATCTGCACGTAGACTTCCGGGTCCCACCAGACGTGGTACACATCCACGGCCACACCGACGTGAGGTGAATCCAGTCGCTCCACCATGCCGTTCGCCTGTGCCAGCGTGACGACGACGGAGCGGTCCCCGGCGAACATCGGGTGGAGTGGCTCGATCGCCAGGCGGACCCCGCGCTCAGCCGCGTACGGGATGACCGCCGCGATGCCGTCTTCGACCATGCGGCGGGCGGCGTCGATGTCCCGGTCCGGAGCCGGCCCGCACACCAGCACCAGCACCTCGGTTCCGATCTCGGCCGCCTCGTCGAGTGCGCGACGGTTGTCGTCGATTCGCTCGCGCCGTGCGCTCGGCGTGGCGGCCGGAAAGAACCCGCCACGGCATAGACTGGACACTCGCAGGCCGGCATCACGGATCAACCGCGCGCTGGCCACCGCCCCGCCGGCTTCGGCGACCTTGTCGCGCCACGGGCCGATCCACGGAATGCCGGCGCGGAAGCAGCCGTCCACTGCTTCGCGCAGCGTCCAACGCTGCGTGGTGGCCTGGTTCAGGCTCAGCCGCGCAAGGTCGGGCGGCCGGGCGTCAGTCAATGCCAGCCAGCGCCAGGATCGGGCGCATCCTGGCCTGCGCTTGATCCGGGTCCCGCAGCAGGCCGGCGCGATCCGCCAGGCGGAAGATCTCTGCCAGGTGAACGATGGACCTCGCGCTCTGCTGGCCGCCGACCATCGCAAAGTGGCGCTGGTGCCCGTTGAGATAGGCCAGAAACAGAATGCCGGTCTTGTAAAAGCGCGTCGGCGCACGGAAGATGTGGCGCGAGAGGGAGACCGTCGGCGTCAGGATGGCGTCGTAAGCTGCCAGGTCGCCACGATCGAGCGCCGCCAGTGCAGCCGCGGCGGCCGGAGCGATCGCATCGAATATCCCGAGCAGCGCGTGACTGAACCCGCGTTCGTCACCGCGGATCAGCGCCGGATAGTTGAAGTCGTCGCCGGTGTACATGCGCACACTGGCGGGCAGGCGGCGGCGCAAGGCCACCTCATGCTGCTCGTCGAGCAGCGAGACCTTGATACCGTCCACCTTGTCGGCGTGCTTCTGTATGAGCCGCAAGCAGACCTCAGTCGCCTCGTCCAGATCGAGAGAACCCCAGTATCCGACCAGTGCCGGATCGAACATGTCGCCCAGCCAGTGGAGAATCACCGGCTGACGGACCTGAGAAAGGATGCGATCGTAGACCCGGGCGTAATCGTCTGGCCCGCTCGCGCAGGCGACCAGAGCACGGCTGGCCATCAGAATGATGCGTCCACCGTGCTCCTCCACGAACGCGCACTGCTCCTCGTAGGCGGCGATGACGTCCTGGAGCGTCACGCTCACGGATGGGGGCAGATGGTCCGTGCCCGCGCCGCACGCGATGCGATCCATGGCGCCAACCGCGCTCGCCTCGGCTAACGCGCGCCGGATCAACTCCTGCGTCATGGGCCAGTCCATGCCCATGCCGCGCTGTGCCGTGTCCATCGCCTCGGCAACGGCGAAGCCGAGCGCCCACAGATGGCGACGATACGCGAGCGTCGCGTCCCAATCCACGCCTGCCTCCAGCCATGGATCGACATCAGCGAGCGGATCGCACACCACATGCGCCGCGGCGTAGGCGACACGCGTCCGCGGCGGAGTGGCTGCTTGGGGAAAGGGCGATGGCTCGCCGGGCGAATACGCCTCGAGCTTGCCGTCGGAGCGGGGCAACAGCAACGGCCGCGTGCCGATCATGCGGCTGTCCGTACCGCGCTGCCGATCTCTTCCAAGCGGACCTCGCGGCGCTCGGTTGCGCTCAGGTAGGCCGCCTTGATCAGCCGCTGGTTGATCACCGCATCCTCCCAATCCGGCGTAGTTGGCCGGCCGCGCACAATCCCTCCGAGAAACTGCTCGAGCTGTAGTCCGAATGGATCGCGTAGCTCCAGATCGACCGTGTGCCAGTCGGCCAGCGACTCGGCCTGCACCTGGCGGGCGTCGAAACGGAACAGGGGCGTCTCGGCCTGCTTCTGGGTGCGAAGCGAGTTGAAGCTGAACAGCAGACTGCCGTCCTCGCCATCGATCTGAAACTCGGGGACCTCCTCATGTTTGCGCCGCACCCATGATGCGAAGCAATTGCCGATCACGCCATTGCCGAAGCGGATGCTGACACTGGCCAGATCCTCGACCTCGACCGTGAAGGGCGTGCCATCTGGCTCACGACGCGTGTCCCAGGCGATCCCGGTGGCCGCGTACACCGCGTCGATGGGTCCGACCAGGTACCGCAAGAGATCGAAGAAGTGGGCCATCATGTCCTCGATGATGCCGCCTCCAGCCTCCTCCTTCTTGTAGAACCAGGTCGGCCGGTTGACGACAGTCTGCGGAACCATGTAGCCGAACAGCACGTCAGCACTGAAGACACGCCCGACGAATCCCTCCTCGATCAGCTGTCCGGCTTTGCGCGGACCTGGATTGAAGCGCATATTCTGGATCACACCGTGCTGCACTCCGGCTTTTCGAGCCGCCGCCAACAAGCGTTCCGCCTCGCCGAGGTCGATCGTGAGCGGCTTTTCGGTGAACACGTGTTTGCCGGAGTCGATCGCACGCATCAGTGGACCAAAGTGCTCGGAATTCACCAGGCAGTTGTCCACCACGTCCACGTCGGACGCGTCGATCAGCTCCTCCAGCCGAGTGCTGGTCCGCGCCACGCGGTGCTGCGCGGCAATGGCCCGCACCTTCTCCGTGTCCCGCCCATACACCGCCGGCTCGATGGACACGCGCCGTCCGTCAACCTGCAGCCCGCGGTCGCGTAGCTCGGCCCACGCCGCCAGGTGAATGCCCGCCATGGGCCCGGTACCCAGTACCGCCACTGTCAGGCTATCCGCCTGGCGTCCATTGTTTCTCATATCGTTACTCATCCTCCGTTCTGGATCGCGGACGGTGCTCAGTTATGGACGTCAAGCGACACGCGCCTCTTTTCCGGGCGCGAGTGGCGCCGACGACGCGCGCACCACAATGTCGAAGGGGAGCTGACGCGCCTCGATGCGGGCTCCACGGGGTTCACCCGCGACTCCAACGCGGCAAGGATGGCGTCCATGGCCGCCACGCCGAGCTCGTGGCGCGGCATGCTTACGGTCGTCAGCGCCGGCCTGGCGCGCAGGGCGACGCTGGTATTGCCGAAGCCAACCACACTGAGGTCTTCGGGAACGCGCAGCCCGGCCATGCGCGCGGCGTCCACTGCGCCGAGCGCCATCTCATCGTTCGCCGCGAAAATCGCCGTCGGCCCATCACTTGCGAGCAGTCGCCTGGCCGCCTCGAACCCACCGGCGTAGGTGAAGTCGCCATTAACGGTGAGCGTCGGCTCGAGACCGGCAGCCAACATGGCCGCGCGGAATCCGGCTTTGCGTTGGCCGGCGGTGCTCACGTCGGCCGTGCCGCCGATGAAGCCGATGCGCCGGTGGCCAAGACTGAGCAGGTGCTCGACCATCTGGTGGGCGGCGGCGGCGTGATCGATGTCGATCGCCGGCAGGCCGGCGTGCTCCCCGGCGCACGCCACCGCGAGCATGCCCCGCTTGATCGCCACCGCGAGCACTTGCTTCAGCTTGCGCCGCTCGCTGGCGCCAACCCGCTCACCGCCCACAAAGATCAACGCATCCACGCGGTAATCCGAGAGCGTCTCCACGTAGCGCCGCTCCACCGCCGGGTCGCGGTCGGTGTTGCAAACAATCACGAGATAGCCCGCGCGGCGCGCCGCGTCTTCAACCCCGCGGGCGATTTCGGCGAAGTACGGGTCGACCATGTCGCCGACGAGAACGCCGATGATGCCTGAGCGGCGAGTAACCAGCGCGCGGGCCAGTGCGGAGGGAGAGTAGCGGAGGTCCCTGGCGGCCACCTCCACACGCCGACGAGTGGCAGCCGCGACCGGATAATCGACGTGGTTGAGGACACGCGACGCGGTGGTGATCGAAACCCCGGCTTTCCTTGCGACATCCTTGATGCCCGCCATCGGATGGACCTGTCACTCCTTCACGGCGCCGGCGGCGATGCCCGCGATGAACTGCTTCTGGGCGAGGAGGAAGGCGATCACCACCGGGATTACCGACAGCACGATAGCCGCCATCACCTGGTTCTGCACCGGGGCTTGCTGACGGATGAAGGCCAGGCCCACCTGCAGCGTGCGCATATCCGGATTGGGAGCGACGATCATCGGCCACAGCAGCTGGTCCCACGTGCCCATGAAGACGAACAGCGACAGCGTCGCGACCGCCGGCCGCGCCAGTGGCAGGTAGATGCGCGCGAAGATACGGTACTCGCTGGCGCCGTCAACAATGGCCGCCTCGCGCATATCCGGCGGCAGCGAGCGGAAAAACTGCGTCATCATGAACACGCCAAAGGCGCTCACCACGCCCGGCAGGATGATGCCGGCATAACTGTTGAGCAGATTCCAGTTGGCGAACATCACGAACAGCGGCACGATCGTCGATTGAGATGGGACCATCAGCGCCGCCAGGATCAGCGCGAACAGGATGCCTTTGCCGAAGAACGTCAAGCGTGCGAAGCAGTATCCGGCGGCGCTGGCGACGATGACCGCGACCACCGTCGTCGTGACGGAAACGACCAGGCTATTGGCGAAATAGCGCGCCAGCGGAACGATCTCGAAGATGCGGCGATAGGTGCTGAGGTCCGGGTCCGGCGGCCACAGTTTCGGCACTGTCGCGAACAGGTCGGCCGGGGCCATCAGCGAGCCGATCACCATCCAATAGAAGGGAAAGACGGCCACAACTGCCAGAACCAGCAGCAACAGGAACAGCAGCAGCCTGTCGACCGAACGTAGCGAACGGATGTCCAACACGTCGCCCATATGATGCTCCTTTCTCGGCTCCTGGCCTACTGGACTATCAGATCGTGCACGCGCTTGTTGACCAGCGCCAGCACCACCAACAGCACCAGAAGGAACGTGGCGATGGCCGACCCGTAGCCGAACTCGAGCTGGACGAAGGCGTGGCGGTACAGCAGCTGGACAACCGATATCGTCGCGTTGAGCGGCCCGCCGTTGGTCATGATGAACGGCTGGGTGAACAGCTGCATCGAGGTGATGATCGAAATGGTGACGACGAAGTAGATGACCGGACGCAGCGCCGGAACCGCGATATGCCAGAGCTGCCGCAATCGCGTGGCACCGTCGACCGCGGCGGCCTCATACAGATCCTGAGGAACGCCTTGCAAGGCCGCCAGGTAGATCACCATGTAGTAGCCCAGGTTCTTCCAGATGCTGACGGCGATGATGATCCACATCGCCTGGCCGCCGTTCGAGAAGAACGGTTGGGGCGAAAAGCCAAGCGCCTGGACCAACGAGTTGGCGAAGCCTTGCTGCGCGAAGAGCATCGACCAGATCAGCGAGACCACCACCCAGGATGTCACCACCGGCAGGAAGAACGCGGTGCGGAAGAGGAGCCGGAATGGCAGCCGCTCATTCATGGCCAGGGCCATCACCAGCGGCAGGACCGTCTCCCCCAGCACCGCGAACACGGCGAAGAACACCGTGTTGCGCAGGGCGGTGTGGAACTCCGGGTCCGTGAACAACGTGACGAAGTTGCCGGCGCCCACGAACGTGGGCGCCCGATTCAGCGTGGCATCAAAAAAGCTCAGGTAGATGGAGGCCAGCAGCGGGTACGCCAGGATGACGACAAACAGGATCAGGTAGGGCGACAGCAGCACGTACGCTGGCTGGCTCCGCCGCAGCGTGTCACCGAAGGTGCCGCGCCGTTGCGCGGCGCGGCCTATCGGTACGCCAATCGCGGTCGTTTGTGCATCATGCATGAGTTATCTACGCGCCTTTGTACAGGCTGGGATAGCTGGCGATGCTTTGATCGAGCAGATCCTGCGCCTGTTTCTGGACGGTCGTGAGCTCTTCGTCGACGTTGGCGTTGGAGCGGATGATCCGCTCTTGCATGGAGGCGAGCACATCGTAAATCTTGGAGTACGCCGGCGAGATGCCCGCCGCGCGCGATGGGATGGTCAGGATGGCCTGCTTCCACCTGGCTTCCTTCTTCAGGTCTTCGGACACGGCCTTGCTGACCGGGTTGGCCGAGGCGAAGATGTCGTCGTCGGACAGCCCGAGGTCCTTGTTCACACCCCACTTCAGCCGCTGGGCGTCATCGCTGGTGAGCCAGAGCATGAAGTCGACCGCCTCTTTGGGATGGGCGGCGGTCGAGGGGACGCCGAGGGCACTACCACCGCCGAACGTGACGGGAGGCTGTCCACCCGCGTCTTTGGACGGGAACGGAGCCACACGCCAGTCGGTCTTCGGATCGTTGTTTTGCAAACCGAGGACGGCATTCGAGCTGCCGTTGAGCGCCGCGCACTTGCGCGAGATCATGAGCTGGGTGATGTTGTCGCCGGTCAGCTCGTCAGTGTTCATCCACTGGTTCTGTGACCACTCGCTTATGAACTTGTACGTGTCGGAGACGATCGGATTGACGAGCAGCGCCTTGGTGGGCAGCACGTCTCGATCCCAGATGTCACCGCCAGCGTTCCAGATGATCGGCAGCGTCTTGGCCAGGTTCTTGATCGGCTGACAGATCGGCCAGACGTTGGGGTTTTTGGACTTGAGGGTCGTGTTGGTCGCGCGCAGCTCCGCCCAGGTTTGCGGCGGCTTGTCGGGGTCGAGCCCGGCGTCCTTGAAGAGACTGGCGTTATAGACGTAGCCGAACGGGTCGTATTCGTAGGGCAGGGCCCAGACGCCGTTGTTGACGGTCACGTAGTCGGCGTTCAGTAAGCTCTGTGTGCGCGTCTTGACCTGATCTCCGCCGATGGCGGTGAGCTCCTTGGAGGCGTTGGCCGCCATCAGGTCGAGCGGCGTGCGGCTGACCTCGATCTTGGCCACGTCGACCACTCGGTTGGCCTGGATGTTGAAGATCAGGTTGGCGATGGCGTCGGTGTCGCTGGGCCCCGAGAGGGTGGTGGTCGACAGGTATTCGATCTCGACGTCCGGGTGGTCACGCATGTAGCGCTCGACGAGCTTGCGCTCGGCGACCTCAGCGCCGCGGGCGTTGAAGTAGACCAGGTGGACTTTGGCACCGCTGGCGGCGCCGCCAGAGGTGGCCGCGGCTGGCGTCTGGCCGGCCTGACCGGCGGGTGTGTAGCTGGTGGAGCCAGAACCGCAACCTGCCAGCAGGATGACGGCGGTCGAGGCCGCGACGAGGCGAATCACGCGAGTGCTGAACATCCGAGGGGCCCCCTGAAGAGCGACGGCAGCCGCGAGGCATCCGCCGCGACTAGGGGTGGCACCTGGCCAGGGCCACCCGAGCACAGAAAACCTTTTCTGCAAACGTTTTCTGGACAGTAACGCCTCCGCACACGGTTGTCAAGCCCGTGTTGCCTGCAGTCCCCGTGCCGACGGTTCTTCCACGCTCACGCTCAACTCGGCCAGCCCGGCCGCGTCTGGCACGACACCGATGCCCGGCTCGCTGCCAAGGTGCACGGCGCCGTCGAACTCGATCCGCGCCTTGTCGGGAAACGGTGCCGACTCGTCGACGAACTGGCTCCCGTTCAGCGCGGCCGGGCCCTCGAAGCCGTACACCAGCGCCACCTGGCAGGCCGCGACTTTGGTGAGCAGGCTGTCGGTCAGGCCACTGACCAGCAGCGGCAAGCCGGCCGCCTCAGCCGTCGCCATCTGCTGCAGCGTGGGCCAGATCCCGCCGCTGCGGGTGAGCTTCACCACCAGGTAATCCACCAGCCCCTCCGCGGCGTAGGCGAAGAAGTCGGCCGGGCCGACGCTCGCCTCATCCACCGCCAGCGGCAACGAGCAGCCTTGACGCAACTGGCGCAGCAAGTGGAGGCGGTCCGCGGCGAGTGGCTGCTCCAGCACGTCCACGCCGACGTCGGCGAAGGCGCCCACGACGCGGCGTGCATCCGGCAGACGAAAGCCCTGGTTGGCATCGGCCCATACGAAGGCGTCGGCGCCGGCCGCGTCGCGCACGCCCCGCGCCACGGCGATATCCGTGGCTGGCGCGACGGCGGCTTTGAAGTTGAAGTGGCGGTAGCCCATCCGGCGCGCCTCGCGCACCTCGTCTCTGGCGGCCTCGGCCTCGTGCGCCGTGACCGTGTAGCTCAGCGCCACGTCCGACCGCGCATCGCTGCCGCCCAGGTAGCTGCGCAATGACAGGCCGCAGGCGCGCGCGCACAGGTCGTGCAGCGCCATGTCCAGCGCGGCCTTGGCGACCGGCTGACCGGGGCTCGGGCCGCGGCCGATCGCAGCGTGCAGACGCTGATGCAAGCCCCAACGGTCGGTCACCGGCAGCCCGAGCACCGCTGGAGCGAGGTAGCCGCGGATGGTGGTGGTGACAGACTCGAGCGTCTCGTACGACCACGCGGCGTGCGGGCGACCCTCGCCCCAGCCGGTCTCGCCCTGGCTATCCGTGACACGCACGAACACGTGTGGCGCCGTTCCGCCGGCCGTCCCCGCCGAGCCTGACGCGAACTGGAAGGTCTTGACCACCGGCAGGCGCGTCGGGAACACGTCGATGCGCTCGATGGTGCGCGGTTTCATAGCTGCGGCAGCCAGCTGGCGTAGCGGGGGTGATCGGCTCCGATCGGCAAGGTCACGCTGCCGCCGGTCTCGGCCGAGTAGTACATGGCGGTGATCAGCTCCAGCGACATCCGCGCGTCGGACAGCGTCACCGGTAGCTCTCCGCCGCACCGCAGCGCGTCATAGAAGCGGTAGAACTGGCCGGCGTAGTGCTCCGGCAGCGGCCGGAACTCCGCCAGGGTTGCTTCGATCTGTTCGCTCATCTCAGGCGTGTCGCCGACGAACGTCCACGGGTCGCCCGAGTTGCTATAGGG
>VBGG01000027.1 GCA_005883405.1 Chloroflexota bacterium
ATAAATAGCGCTTATGAAGGTGGAGTGGTGGGTATGCAATTGGCAATCGGCATCGGTGGCGCGGCGGGCCAGGGTATCGCCACTCCCGGCGACATGCTGGCACGGATCTTTGTACGCCGCGGTCTGCATCTCAAGACCTACAGCGCGTATCAGTCCATCGTGCGCGGCGGCCATATCCTCCTCACCCTCAGAACCAGCGAGCGACCCGTGCTCAGCAGCGGCGACACGCTCGACCTGCTCATCACCCTCAACCAGGACACCATGGATCGCCACCTGCACCTCATGCGGGCCGGTTCGGTGGTGCTCTTCAATGCCGACAAGATCCAGCCGGGCAGCCCAGCCGACGGCGTGCAGCTGTGCCCGTTCTCTGTCAAGGAGCTGGCGCCGAGCGCCAGGGGCGACCTGGTGCAGAACACGATCGCCCTGGCGGCGGCGCTTCAGCTGATCGGCGTCGAGTTCCAGATCCTCGAAGAGATCCTGACATTTCAGTTTCGGAAGAAGGGCCAAGCCGCCATCGATGAGAACATCGGCGTCGCGCGGGCTGGCTACGACTACGCCGAGAGCCACTTCACGCCGTTTCCAGCCAGGCTGCCGCGGCAGGAAAAGCCACTTGCATTCCTGGACGGCAACTCGGCGCTGGCGATGGGCGCAGCCGCGGCCGGCGTGCGCTTCTACTGCGCGTACCCGATGAGCCCCTCGACGGGGGTGCTGCACTGGATGGCGCGCCACGCCCAGCAATTGGGCATCATGGTCCGCCAGGTCGAAGACGAGCTCGGGGTCATCAACATGGCGATCGGCGCCGCGCACACCGGTTGCCGTGCCATGTGTGCTACCTCGGGGGGTGGCTTCGCGCTGATGACCGAGGCGCTCGGCGCCGCGGCGATGATGGAAGTGCCCTTGGTGTGCATCGACGTGCAGCGCGCGGGGCCGGCTACGGGTGTGCCGACCAAGACCGAACAGGGTGATCTGTGGCAGGTGCTCGGCGCCGGACAGGGCGACTACCCGCGCATCATCGTGGCCCCGACGACCATCTCGGACTGCTTCCAGACGGTGCCCGAGCTGTTCAACCTGGTGGATCGGTTCCAGTGCCCGGGCATCGTCCTGTCCGACTTGCTGCTCTCAGAAGGACGCTCGAGCATCGATCCGGACGAGCTGAACTTCGACGTGGCAATCGAGCGCGGCGAGCTCATCGGCGCCAACGGTACCAATGGCCACGGCGCCGACGGGCTGAACGGCTACAAACGCTACGAATTCACCGATTCCGGCGTTTCGCCGAGAGCGCTGCCCGGCACCCCCGGTTATGTGCACGTCGTCGCCACCGACGAGCACGACGACGAGGGCGGGCTCATCAGCGACGAATTCACCAATCCACACAAACGCCAGGCCATGCACGAAAAGCGCATGCGCAAGATGGAGGGCGTCCTGCCGCTCATCGCGCCGCCGCGACTGTTTGGCCCGGACGAAGCAGACGTCACCCTCGTCGGTTGGGGATCAACGCAAGGGGTGATCCGCGAAGCGATAGAGCAGCTTCAGCTCGAGCACGGCATCATCGCCAACAACCTGCAGATCAAATGGATCGTTCCGTTGCACGTCGACGCGATTCTCGAGCAGCTCTCGAGGGCCAAACGCGTCATCATCGTCGAGAACAATTACAGTGGCCAATTCGCTCGTTATCTACGTTCGGAAACGAGTTTCGTCGCAGACGGGCACATCCGCAAATACGATGGCGAACCGTTCATGCCGCACCACATTGTGGATGGGGTAAAGGCGGTGCTCGCCCGAGAGACTACACGCTACGTGCCGCGGCACGAGATCCTGGTGTAGGGGAAGGCAATCCATGATCACCGAGATCGAGACCCGGCCCGCGCTGACGATCAAGGACCTCAAAGGCCACGCGGACCCCGACTGGTGCCCCGGCTGTGGTGACTTTGGGGTGCTCCACGCGCTCAAGCAAGCGATCGCCGACCTGGGCCTGTATCCACACGAAGTTTTGACGATCAGCGGTATTGGCTGCTCGTCAAATCTACCCGGCTACATCAATACCTACGGCATGCACACGCTGCACGGGCGCTCCCTCGCGGTGGCCACTGGCGCTGCGCTCGCCAACCATGAGCTCAAGGTAGTCGTCACCGGCGGTGATGGCGACGGCTACGGCATCGGTGGCAATCATCTTCTGCACGCGATGCGACGCAACGTCGATCTGACCTACATCGTCATGGACAACCAGATCTATGGCCTGACCACCGGTCAGATCTCGCCTACCAGCATCAAGGGCATGAAGACCAAGAGCACGCCCTTTGGGAGCGTCGAAAACCCGATCAATCCGATTCCGTTAGCTATCGCCGCGGGCGCTACCTACGTTGCGCGCGGTTATACCGGCCAGGTCAAACACCTGGTCGAGCTCATCAAAGGTGGCATGCAACACAAGGGTTTTGCGTTGATCGATTGCTTCAGCCCTTGCGTGACCTTCAACAAAGACAATACCCACGAGTTCTTCAAGCAGCGCACGCAGAAGCTCGAGGATATGGGCCATGATCCGATGGACTTCCATCAGGCGATCGAGCGCGCCTTTGCGTGGGGCGAAGCAATCCCGATCGGCCTGTTCTGGAAGCGCGAAGACCTGCCGGCTCTGGATGAATTGGAACCGGTGCTGGCAGAGGGCGGCGCCATGGCCCGCCGGCCCCTCGGCATCGACGCCGACACAGCGCGCGCACTGGTCGCCGAGCTCATGTAGTTCTCAGGAGGCGACCCCTTCGCGCGTGAGCGGCTGACGCATAGCTGCGGGCTGTTGGCGCTTCCGGGGCCGGATCTACAGCCACCCTCAATCGGGGACCCCTCTGGGGAAAGAATTATTAGCGCTCTACTCGCCAGGTGGACTCGCCGCCTGGCTTGTCCTCAACGATGACGCCGAGGTCGCCAAGTCGCGTGCGGATCTCGTCGGCCACGGCCCACTGCTTCAGGTCACGCAGCTTGCGGCGGACCTCCAGGAGCAGCTCGACGTACGGCTCGATCGAGCCCTGTTCGCGCGGCGTTTCGGAGCGGATGTCCAGGCCGAGGACGTCGAGCAGGCGGATCACGGTACGCCGGCGCCGGTCGAGTTCGGCTGGGCTCGCGCCCGAGTCGCGGCAACGATTGATCTCACGAGCGAGCTCGAAGATGACCGCCAGCGCGTCGGGCGTGTTGAAGTCCGCGTCCATGGCGGCGTTGAACGCTTCGACCGACGCTTCCTCGAGCGGGCCGTCGACCGCGAGCGGCTCCTCGCCCAGCGCACGGCGGAGGCGACCCAGCGCGGCGCGGGCGTCCTCGATGCCCCTCACGCGCAGCTCTCCATCTTCGTCTTCTTCCATGGTGAAGGTCAGCGACGATCGGTAGTGGGTCGCGATCAGGAAGTAACGCAGCTCGAGCGGCGTGTACTTTTCGAGGAGCGCATCAATGGTCGTGAAGTTCTCCATCGAGTGCGCCATCTTCTCGCCGCCCCCGAGCACCACCAGGCCGGAGTGCGCCCAGTGCCGCACGAACGGCACCTTGCCGGTCAGAGACTCGCTCTGGGCGATCTCGTTCTCGTGGTGCGGGAAGATCAGGTCGGCTCCGCCGCCGTGGATGTCGAGCTGATCACCGAGCGTCTCGCGCGCCATCGCCGAGCACTCGATGTGCCAGCCGGGTCGGCCGCGGCCCCACGGGCTGGGCCAGGATGGCTCGCCTTCGCGGGCGCGCTTCCACAGCGCAAAGTCACGCGGGTCGTGCTTGCCGGGCTCGAGCTCCTTGCGGGCAGCGACGAGCTGGCTGTTCAGGTCGCGCCGACTGAGCTTGCCGTAATCGGGAAATGACGCCACATCGAAATACACGTCGCCACTTTCGATGGCGTACGCGTGACCGCTCTCGACCAGGCCGGCGATGAACTCGACGATGCGCTCCATGTAGCCGGTTACCGTCGGGTACTCATCCGCCGGCTCGACATTCAGGCGGTGCATGACGGCCAGGTAGGACTGCATGTACTCGCGCGCGGTCGCCTCGACGTCGCGGTTCAGACGCCGCGCGCGCTCGATGATCTTGTCGTCGATGTCGGTGAAGTTCTGGACGTGCCTGAGGCGATAGCCGCGATACCGCAGATAGCGGCGGACGACGTCCATCGCCACGAACGTGCGCGCGTGGCCGATGTGCGGGTGGAACTTGGGCGTCATGCCGCAGACGTACATCCGCAACACCCCATCCGGGTGCAGGGGAACGAGCTCGTCCTCGCGACCGGTCAGCGTGGAGTACATGCGGATGGCCATATGGCTTGATTATCGCGACTCAGCGGCCGCCATGGCGTCTGAACCGCCGCCACCCCGCCCTGGGAAGACGATAATGGGGGCGCGTGGCAGGCTGGACCTGTCCCGAGTGCCAGCGCAGCTTCGGGCGGCGCAACCAGTCTCACCTGTGTGCACCCGGGCTGACCCTCGACGAGTACTTCGCGGTCGGACCCGCGTTCGAGAAACCCATCTTCGAAGCGGTCGCCGAACACCTCGAGTCGGTCGGCGCGGTCCACGTCGAGCCGGTCAGCGTCGGCATCTTCTTCAAGCGTCTGCGGACCTTCGCCGAGCTGCGCCCGAAGCGCGATCGCGTGGTGCTGTCGATCCTGTTGTCGCGGCGGCTGCAGCACCCGAAGATCGCCGGGAGCTACCAGGGCTCTGGCTTACGCAATGCCTACTTCGTCAACCTGTACACGCCGGCCGACGTCGACGAGGATGTGCGCGGGTGGCTGACCGAGGCGTACCTGAGCTCGCCGGAATGAGCGTGTAAGCGCACTCGGATTCACTGGTCGTCGTCGCGCCACAGGAGCGCGGTGGCCATGGCCAGGATGCCTTCGGCGCGGCCGATCGCACCCATGCCATCGGTGGTGGTGGCTTTGAGCGACACCTGGCCGATCTCGCACGTCAGTGCGTCAGCGATCGCCAGCCGCATCGGCTGGCGGTAGCCCGCCAGGCGCGGCTCGGCGGCGACGATCGTCAGGTCGACGTTCTCCAGCCGCCAGTCGTCGTCTTTCAGGGCGCTCCAGACGTGGCGAAGCATCTCGGTGCTGCGCGTGCGGCGCCAGCGTTCGTCGGTGGACGGGAACCACTCGCCGATGTCGCCGCGGCCGGCCGCGCCAAGCAGCGCATCGATGAGCGCGTGGACGGCCACGTCGCCGTCGGAATGGCCGGCCAACCCGTGCGAGTGGGGGATCAGGATGCCGCCGAGCCACAGCGGGACGTCGAGCGCGAACGCGTGGACATCGAGCCCGGAGCCCACGCGAAGCATGGCTCGGATGGTCTCACGCCGCGACCAGGCCGCGCCAATCATGCCGAGACCAGCCCTGCCCGGGCGAATAGCTCAGGGACCGCGCCACACCCGCCAGGGCGACAGCTCAGGTAGAGAGGAGGGCGCGCGCCAGCGCCAGGTCTACTGGCGTGGTCACTTTGAATGCGCGTTCGTCGCCGGTGAAGACGGCGACGCTGACGCCCAGTTGTTCGACCAGCGCGGCCTCGTCGGTCACGTCGTCGTCGGTGAGCGCCAGGGCGCGTTCGAGCACGTCGCGGCGAAAAACTTGCGGCGTCTGGACCGCCACGTGCTCCGCTCGAGCAGGCGTCGCCACGACGCGCGAGTCCGCGACCCGCTTGATGGTGTCTTTGAGCGGGAGCCCTGGCACGGCCGCGCCAGTGGCCTGTGCGGCGTCCAGCCCACGCTTGAACAGCTCCGGCGGCGCCAGGGCGCGCGCCGCGTCGTGGATGGCCAGCCAATCGGCTGAAGACGACGCCAG
Organism: Chloroflexota bacterium; assembly: GCA_005883405.1. GTDB lineage: Bacteria > Chloroflexota > UBA6077 > UBA6077 > CF-72 > CF-72. The sequence goes on from VBGG01000027.1 coordinate 5,780, forward strand.
CCCGGCAGCGACTGAGTCGCGACGGCGCAGACCGCCCGCGATGACGCGCGCATCGGGCGCCAGTGCGGCCGCCTCGCTGACGCGCTCTTCGGAGACGACGACCACAAGCTCCGAGGGGTTCGCTGCGCGCGCCTCGCCGATGGCCCGGGCGAGCAGAGGCTGACCGCAGACGTCTGCCCACAGTTTGGGGAAGCCCATTCGTGTTGACGCCCCCGCAGCGACCAGAACGATCGCGAACCGCATCTAGAGACCGAGGACGCGTAGCGCGTCGTGCAGCGTGGCGACCGGCACCACCTCGATCGCCACTCCATCAGGCAGGCGCTGGACGGCGGAGGCCGGTACGAGCGCCCGCGCGAAGCCGAGTTTGGCCGCCTCGCGCAGGCGTTGCTCCAGCTGGCCGACACCGCGCACTTCACCGGAAAGGCCGAGCTCGCCGACCGCGACTAACTCAGGGGCGAGCGGGTGATCGCGCACGCTCGAAACCATCGCCAGCGCGGCGGCCAGATCAGCGGATGGCTCGTCGACGCTCAGGCCGCCGACCACGTTCAGATACACATCCTGGTCGTACAGCGGCACGCCGGCGCGTCGCCCGACGACCGCCGTCACGAGGTGAAGTCGGCCTGCATCGAAGCCGGTGGCGGTGCGACGAGGCATCGCCAGCGAGGACCTGCTGACCAGCGCCTCGATTTCGTGCAGAATCGGACGGGTACCCTCCATCGCCACGGTGACGACAGATCCGGGCGCGGATGAGCGGCGCTCTGCCAGAAACACCGCCGACGGGTTGCTGACTTCGACCAGGCCTTGTGGCTGCATCTCGAAGACGCCCACTTCGTGGGTAGGGCCGCAACGATTCTTGGTGCTGCGCAGCAGGCGGTACTGGTTGAAGCGCTCGCCCTCCAGGTACAGCACCGTGTCCACCATGTGCTCGAGGACTTTGGGGCCAGCGATCGCGCCATCTTTGGTCACGTGGCCGACCAGTAGCACGGGGATACCGCTGGACTTTGCCAGCTGCAGGAAGCGCTGCGCACACTCACGCAGCTGAGAGACGCTGCCGGGCAGCGCTTCAACGTCTGAGGCCATGACCGACTGGATCGAGTCGATCACGGCCATCGCCGCCCGCGTGGCGCGGATCGTCTCGACGATGCTGTCGGCGTCGGTTTCGCCGAGGAACAACAGGTCGCGGGCGTTCAGGCCCATTCGTCTGGCGCGCAGTCCGATCTGCGCCACCGACTCTTCGCCCGACACGTAAAGCACCTCACCGACGTGACGGGCGACGTCGTCGGCGATCTGGCTGAGGAGCGTCGACTTGCCCACGCCCGGGTCGCCGCCGATCAGCGTCAATGAGCCCTTGACGATGCCGCCGCCCAGGACGCGGGCGACCTCGCCCATCGCCACTGGCAGGCGATCGAAATCGGCGGACTCGACCTCGGCCAGCCGCAGCGGCCTGCCTGCTACGGCAAGCCGTCCGTCACCCTTCGGAGGCACGCCAGGCGTGCCTGAGAGACGGAACTCCTCAAACGAGCCCCACGCGTCGCACTCAGGGCATCTGCCCAGCGAGCGCGGGTTGCGATACCCGCACTCGCGGCAGACGAACTCCGTTCGGGGTCGGGGCACGCCCCCTGATCTAGGCCGAGGTCTCGGCCGGGACCTTCTCTTCTTCCTGCGCGCTGACGCCCTGTTTGGTTTCGAGCGTCAGGTCGTCGCCGGCGCGATCCACCACGACGACGTCACCCGGCTGGAAGCGACCGTGGAGCAGGCCTTCGGCCAGCGGGTCTTCGATCAGATTCTGGATCGCGCGCCGCATCGGACGCGCGCCGAACACGGCGTCGAAGCCCTTCTCCATGAGTAGATCCTTCGCCGCGTCCGTGGCTTCCATGACCAGCCGCTGCTCGGTGAGCTGCTTTTGTGTGCGTGTAAGCATGAGATCCACGATCTGGCGGATCTGCTCGCGGCCGAGCGCGCGGAACACCACGCTGGCGTCGATGCGGTTGAGGAACACGGGCGGGAAGAGCTTCTTCATCTCCGCCTGCACCTTGTCGCGCCCGCGTTGGAGGTCATGATCAGGATCGTGTTGCGGAAGTCGACCTTGCGACCCTTGGCGTCGGTCAGCCGACCGTCGTCCATGATCTGCAGCAGGATGTTGAAGACCTCGGGATGGGCCTTCTCGATCTCGTCCAGCAGCACGACGGAGTACGGCTTGCGACGCACGGCCTCGGTCAGCTGGCCGCCCTCTTCGTAGCCGATGTAGCCCGGAGGTGCACCGACCAGACGAGCCACGGAGTGGCGCTCCATGAACTCCGACATGTCGATCTTGACCATCGACTCCTCGGTGCCGAACATGAACTCGGCCAGCGCACGCACCAGCTCGGTCTTGCCGACACCGGTAGGTCCCAGGAAGATGAAGGCGCCGTTCGGTCGCCGTGGATCGCCCAGGCCAGCCCGGGCGCGACGCACGGCCTTGGCCACGGTCACCACCGCCTCGTCCTGACCCTTGACCCGCTCGCGCAGCGCGTCTTCCATCTTGAGGAGGCGCGCCGACTCTTCCTCGGCGATCTGCGTCACCGGAATGCCGGTCCACATGCCGACGACGTGCGCGATGTCCTCGGCGGTGACCACCGGC
>VBGG01000208.1 GCA_005883405.1 Chloroflexota bacterium
AACATTGGTGGGCAGGCCCCGGTAACTGCTGTCAATCCCGAAGCTGGGAGTGTAGACCGACCCGAACAGGCGATCCAACAGGTCAGGCAGCGCCACACTTGAGCGGCTGCCGGTCGGCATCAACGCGGTGGTCACCTCTCCTGTCACCTCCTTTCATCCTGTTGTCGTCTATCTTGTACCGGCTGGGTTATCAGTACCGAGTCAGACCTCGAGCAGAAACGTGTAGGAATCCGACCCGCGCGATTCACAGGCATTGCACCTGTGGAACATCCGCGTCAAGCCCACTGCACTCATGTCCTACGGAACCTGCATTCCTCTCTGATGCCGTTCCAAGCGGGATGCTGCCGTGCGGTCTTGGCCCGCCGCGGAGCCACTCGGCAAAGGCTGCGACGATTGCGTCGGCGGGATCCGGCTGCCAATCGTGCAGCGCGTGGGCGCAGTCGAGCATCTGCGCCACCCGCTGGGCCGCCTCAGCGCGCACATCGCACTCGATGCGCACGCGGACCAGTGAAGTCAGGCGCCGGAGCGCTGGCGCATGCGCGCTCTCGGCAATGCCTCCGCAACCAATCAATCCGACATGCAGGTGCGCCACGTCAGCGCACGTCAGCCGATCGTACGTCGCATGAGGTCAAGCGCGTTCTCCCCGGCGATTTGTGCGATGTCTGCATCCGAATATCCGCGCGCGATCAGCCCGCGAATGATGTTCTTGCCGTCGGCCGGCGACTCGAGCCCATCCAGATACGGCGCGGGGAGATCCGGAAGCGGTCCTCCCTGACGCGCGGCTCCGAGGCGATGAAACCCAACGTGATCTCCGACGAGCGTGTCCGTACCGATTCCGACGTGATCAACGCCGACAAGTCTCACCAGATAGTCATAGTGGTCCAATACGCAGCTGATGTCCTGGTGCGGGTCGTCGCTGAGTGAATTGGGGACGGCAGTGACACAGATGAGGCCGCCCTTTGTCGCACACGCGAGAAGTTCGGCGTCCTTGCGTGTGCGCCGTGTGGGCCAGATGGTGTACGCCGCGTTGTGGCTGAAGACCACCGGTACACGCGACAGCTCGATCGCCTCGAGCGCGGTTCTGGAGCCTGCGTGCGAGACGTCCACAAGCATACCCAGGTCGTTCATGCGGCGCACGACCGCCACGCCCAGCTCGCTGAGGCCGCAGTCGGTCCGCTCGTTCTGACCGTCACCGACATAGCTCTTGCGTGTGTACGTGAGGCCCCCGAGACGAACACCGAGTCCATACAGTACGTCGACGCGGTGTAGCTCGTGACCCAGTGCCAGGTGCTCCACGGTCGGCATGAATGCGATCGTCTGGCGCTGACGAGCGGTCAGCACATCGTCAGCGCGACTGACTCGGAGGACTCGCCCGCATTGCTTGCTCAGGTCCGCTTGCATCAACGCGACCTCTTCGACAAGGTCCTCGAACCGGGCGAACGAGCCATCCGTACTGTTGGCCGAGCAGCTCAGGCCATTGGCGGTGCCCACTGCCGTCCAGCCGCCATGTCGAACGCCTTCGTACGCCCATTGGTAACGGTGCCCGCGGAAGTAGGCGCCAAGCTCGTTGACGTCGTCCGTCAGCACCATCGGGTGCTGGTGCATGTCGACGAGGGTGATCCAGTCCATCAGTCGCTCGAAGCGTGTCTCCTGCTCGCGATCCAGTGGCACCACCATGGACGGCACCCTGCCAATCTGCCTCGCCATGCGCAGCTTGTTCATCACGTCACCGCTTCCTTGAGATCCAGCCTGCTTCTGGTCAGCTCGGGTGCAGCTGCTTGCTCCAGGACGTGAGCGACCTGCAGCAGCAGCTCCTCGCTGAATGGCGGGCCTGCCAGCTGGGCGCCGATCGGCAGTCCGTCAGTGCCAAAGCCGGCCGGAACGCTGATAGCTGGCAGTCCAGTCAGATCGAACGGGCCTGAGAAGCGGATCAAGGCTGACATGCGATCACCGCCGGCACTCGGGACCGGTTCACCCGGTGACCTGTCGAGCCTGTACGAGGCAATCGGTGCGACCGGTAGGAGCAGCAGGTCGACCTGACGCAACAGGTCGCGGTACGCCTCACCGATGACGCGTCGAGCACGGAGTGCCTGGAGATAGGAGGCCGCCGGCAGCAGTGCGCCGAGCTCGAGCCGCTGCCGCGTGTTGGGGGTGTAGTCCTCCGGCTGGCTGGCGAGCCAGCGGCGGTGGAAGGAGCTCGCTTCGGGATAGAGAATAGCCAGCAGCGCACGTGGGGCATGCTCAGCATGGGGCAGCGCAACCCGTTGTGTGTCGTAGCCGAGCTGGCGTAGACGGTTGGCGGTTGCCTCCACACACGTGCGAACCTCCTGGGTGACGCCGTCACCGGGCTCGGCCTGCACGACGCCTATCCTCAGCCGCCGCGGCGTGTTCTCGATGGTGGCGGCGTGGCGGCGCCGCCGCAGCGGCAGCGAGCCCGGGTCGCGCGGGTCGTAGCCTGCCACCGCGTCGAGGATGAGCGCGCAGTCGCGTGAAGTCCTGGCCATCGGACCCACGTGGTCCAGCGTCCATGAAAGTGGAATGACTCCGGCGCGGCTTACCAGACCGTACGTCGGCTTGAGGCCCACGATGCCGCAGAACGCGGCAGGCAGACGAATGGATCCGCCCGTATCGGAGCCCATCGACGCGTATCCCAGGCCCGCCGCGACCGCCGCGGCCGAGCCGCTGCTGGAGCCGTTGGTGCCATACTCGAGGTTCCAGGGATTCCGACTCGGGCCAAATGTGGGGCATATCTCGCCGTACGCGAACTCCAGCATGTTGGCTTTGCCGACGAGGATCGCGCCGGCGGTGTGCAGCTTGCGCACGACCGTCGCGTCGACGTTCGGTATCTGCTCCGCCAGTATCCTCGAGCCCGCGGTGGTGCGTACTCCGCGCGTCAGGAACAGATCCTTGACTGAAATTGGTACGCCGTGGAGCGGACCGCGATACTGGCCACGTGCGATCTGCGATTCGGCAACGCGCGCTGCGCGGATGGCAGCCTCGGCGGTGACGGTGATGAAGGCGTTCAGCTGAGGATCGAGACGCTCGATGCGCGCCAGAACTAGCCGGGTAACCTCCACCGGCGAGACCTCACGCCGCGCGATCCGCGCGGCTACATCGGCCAGTGAGGCCATGCACAACTCGCTATCGAGCACGCCGATAGCTCCGCACCAGCCAATCGGTCGTGACCGGCTCGAGGTCCGACCGCTCGAGCAACGCGAGCTGCGAGAAATCCGTCAGGAGCGCCTGGAGCTTCGGCATCAACGCTGCTTTTCGCTCTTCCGTCAACTCCAGCTGCGCACTTGCCAGCGGCACGAAAAGGTCCGCATTCATGACTGCGCCTGCAGGCGGACATCCAACGCATCGCGCAGCGCGTCGCCGAAGATGTTGAGCCCGACCACGACCAGCAGGATCATTGATCCTGGGATCAGCACAACGTGGGGTGCAACTGTCACGTACTGGCGAGATTCCGATAGCATGGCACCCCATTCAGCTGTGGGTGGTTGTGCGCCTAGCCCGAGAAAGCTCAGACTGGCCGCCTCGAGTATCAGGAACCCCACATTCAATGAGCAGACGACGATGATGTACGGCACGAGCGCGGGCAGAATCGTGCGGAGCATGATGTACTGGTCGGTAGCGCCCAGAGCCCTGGTCGCGTCCACAAACACCTCCTCGCGCGTACTGACGACCACGCCGCGCATCACGCGCACGTAAAAGGCGATCCCAGCTATGCCGATTGCAAGCATGGTGTTGAGCAATCCAGGACCGAGCGTGGCAACGATGACAATCGCCAACAAGATGTATGGGAACGCCAGCATAATGTCCACGATGCGCATCACAACCGTGTCGAGGCGCCCACCGAGGTAACCGGCCAGAACGCCGAAGGTGATGCCGACGGAAGCCGACAACACCATCGCTGCCAGCCCCATGGCGAGCGAGACACGCCCGCCCCAGATCAGGCGCGAGAGAAGATCGCGGCCGTAGATGTCGCTGCCGAGTGTGTATCCGGCAGTCCCCGGTGGTTTGATGCGCAACGCGAGGTTGACCTGATCCGGGTCGTTCGGCGTGAGGAGCGGCGCGGCCACCGCGGCGATGGCAATAATCAGCACGAGTGCTCCTCAAGCGAGGCCCAGGCGATTGTGTACCAGGCGCCGCAGGACGAGATGGCGACGTGCCGTGGAGGGCGGAGGATAGCCGGGTAAGAGCCGCGCAGCGTGTGCGGCCGGCGGGGGCTCTGTTACCGGTTTAGAGGTGACGATGGCGGTCACAGCGGGCCACTTGTGGACTCAGGCTCAGGTGACTCGGATGCGCGGATCGAGATATGCCTGGAGGACGTCCGCGCCGATGTTGACGAGCACATAAACGGACGCAATGAGCAGGACGCAACCCTGTGTGACCGGCAAATCGCGCTCGACGATCGACTTGACCATCAGGTTGCCGATGCCAGGATACGAGAAGACGACCTCCACGATCGCCGCCCCGCCCAACAAGAAGCCGACTTGCAGACCGAGTAGCGTAATAACCGGAATGAGCGCGTTCTTGAGAATGTGCTGACTGACGACAGCGAAGTCGTGGAGTCCTTTGGCCTGGGCGGTGCCGACATAATCTCGTCCGACAGTTTCGAGGACACTCGCGCGGACCACCCGGGCGATGACGGTCATCGACGGTGCCGCGAGCGTGAGCGCTGGCAATATCAGGTGCCGCGCCACGTCGAACGGGCCCGTCAGAACCATCCCCAGGAAGAACGCGGGCGTCGACACGCCCAGCATGCTCACCAGCATGACGGCCCGATCGACGAGTGAGCCGCGGTGCAGCGCGCTCAGCACTCCAACCGAGATACCGATGGTGCTGGCAACCCCAAAGGCGGTCAATCCAAGCAGGACCGAGTCGTGGAACCGCGCCAGCACGAGGGTGCTGACTTGCTCTCCCTGGCGTATCGAGCGGCCGAGGTCGCCTTGCAGCGCATGCCCCACCCAGGTGAAGTACTGCACCACCAGCGGCTGGTCGAGCCCCAGATAGCGCCGTACCTCCGCCAGGATTTCCGGCGTGGCGCGCGGACCGGCCATGACAACAGCCGGATCCCCGGGCGCCAGATGCATCATCCCGAAAACCACGACGGTCACACCGAAGATCACCGGGATGAGCAACAGCAGCCGTCGGGCGAGATAGGTTCCCAAGCCAGTCGCCTCAGATGTCAGTGGCCGCGGGTCAGCGGCCTCGTGCCTACGGCTGGATCCACACGCGCTCCAGGTGCAGGATGTTGAAGTCTGGGTTCAGGACGATGTTCTGGACCTTCTTGTTCGCAGCCACCACGTTGTGAGCATGGAACATGAAGATCCACGGCGCGTCGTCAGCCACGAGCGTCTGCGCCTGCTTGTACAGGTCCGTGCGCTGTTTCGCGTCCGACATGCCCTTGGCTTTCAACATGAGCTGGTCGAAATCGCTGTTCGCGTAACCGCCGGGATTCAATGAGCCTTTGCCGCCCAGTACGTCGTATGCGTACATGCCGGGATCCGGTTGGGGGATCATGTACGACATCTGAGCCATGCCCACCGGGGACCCGCCCGCGGCCTTGTCCATGCCGCCGACGTACGCGCTGATGTACGAGGTCCACTCCATCGTCTGTATTTTCGCCTCGACGCCCACCTGTGCCAGCTGGGCCTGGACCACCGTCGCGATCTCCTTGGGCGCGATCATGCCAGAGCCCGACTCGGGCACGAGGAACACGGTGGAAAACCCATTGGGAAGACCTGCTTCCGTCAGCAGGCTCTTGGCCTTCTGCGGATCGTACGAGTATTGGGGTACCTGGTCGGTGAAGGCAGGTGTATTCGGGAAAGCAAACGAATGCGATACGGACGCGGAGCCTGCGAGGATGTCGTTGATGATCGCCTGCTTGTCGATCGCATAGTTGACCGCTTGACGAACACGCTTGTCTTTGAAGTGCTCGTTATTCAGATTGAGCGTGATCCACCAGATGTGGATGCCCGCGGTCTCAATCAACTGGAGATTCGAATCGGACTTCACCTGGCTGACGAATTCGGGCGGCAGCGCCACCACCAGATCGACGTTGCCGCTCTGAAGCTGGACCAGGCGCGCCGCGCTCTCCTCAACAGGCTTGAAGACCACTTTGTCGAGCAACGGCGCGCCAGCCCAGTAACCGTCGAAGCGTTCGATGGTGAATCTGGTGCCCTTTTGCCAGTCCGTGAACTTGAATGGCCCGGCGCCGACAGGGTGGAGGGTAAAGTCGCGTCCCCACTTCTGGAGGGCCGGCGGGCTGATGATACCGGAGCCGGCCCAGGTGAGGTTATCCAGGAACGTTGAGTCCGGCTGGCTAAGCTGAAAGCGGAGGGTTCTGGTGTCGACGGCTTTGATCTGGTCGGTCACGACGTATGGCCAGATGTACTTCGCGAAAGGAAACGGGCCGGTCTTCTGGTACCACTCGTTCGTCTCGTCGAGGGTGCGCAGGAATGTGAATGCCACGTTGTCCGCGGTGAGCGGCGTACCATCGTGGAACGTCGTATCGCGCAGCTTGAACGTATACGTCAGTCCGTCTGGCGAGATCTCCCACGACTCGGCCAGTCCGCCCTTCAAGTCGCTCGAGTCGTCGTAGACAGTCACCAGGGGATCGAACAGGTTGCGAAGCGTTCGGCCCGCGTGGGTGCCCGAGTATTTCTGCGGGTCGCCCTCGTTCATGTCGGCTTCATTGGCGACGACCAGCGTTCCGCCCTTTTTTGCCCCGGCTGGAGCGATCGCCTGACCACCTTGCGGCTTCGGCGCGGCCGCGGCCGCCGCGGTCGGCGCTACCGTCGGGGCGGGCGCGCTGGTCTTGACTGCCGGAGCCGCCTGCGTGGGCGGCGACGTCGGTGCGGCCGCCGTCGGTGCGGCCGGAGGTGTCTGCGGGCCGCACGCGGCGAGCGTCGCCAGGCCGGTCAGACCCGCGCCAGCGAGCGACACGCGCAGAAGGAGATCTCGGCGCGTCATGCGCACCACACGATCGGCTGTCAAATCGGACGTGTCTTCCATTTCACAGCTCTCCCTGACGGCCGCATGGACGCGGCCTGACTAGCCTCCCCGATCGACGTGGAGCATTCGGTCCCAATCGAACGCTATCTTGGCCACCTGGAGCACCTGCGCGGTTTGCATGCGGGTGATGCCCTCGATCTTGGCCAGCTTTTGCAACAACAGGCGGCGGAGGGTTTCATTGGATGGCACCATCGCTTCGATCAACAGGTCGTACGGCCCCGACAGAATCCCAACCCAACGCACCTCGTCGAGCGCGACCACGGCCTCCACAACCGCCTCGTACTTGATCGGGGCAACTTCCAACAGAATCATCGCCTGCACCGGCAACCCGATTTTCGGGCCATTGGCGAACGCGCCGATGGTGATGATCTGGTCGCGCACGAGTCGCTCAATCCGCCGCGCCACAGTCGTGCGCGGGACGCCGAGCGCGCGCGCGATCTCGGTTGACGGCTTGCGGCCGTCGTCCTGAAGTTGGCTGATGATGCGAAAGTCGAGCTCGTCCAACTCGGGCGGGCTGGTGCTGCCGTCGGTCGCGACCAGGTCCAGAGCGTCAAGGTCCAGGATGCCGGGATGCTACGGTTGGCCGGGCTGAATGTCAACTGTCAGCGTATTTTTCAGTCAGAATGCCCAAGGCTGGGCGATGCCGCTAGTCAAAACGCCCAAATCGAGATTGGCTTAGCCTCGCCGCCATGGCCCATGGCGCACGTCGCGGCACGTGCTGTGTGAGCTGACGGAGCACCACGTGACGACCGTCGTACGCTGCGGCACCCTGTTCGACGGAACCGGGGCAGACCCCGTCACAGATGCCGTCCTCATCGTGGACGAGGCCGGCCACATTCAGGCTGTCGGGCAGGCCGATGTTGTCGCGGCGTCGCCGCAAGCGACCATCGTCGATCTGAGCTCGAGTTTCGTCATGCCCGGCCTGGTCGACGCGCACAGTCATGCCTCCATCGTCCCTGGCATGGGCGATCAGATGGGCCAGATGCGCCAGCCAGCCGTCAAGCAGGCACTACGCGCGACGGCCAATTTGCAGCGCGACCTGATGGCGGGCACGACCACCATGCGGGTGATGGCCGAGGAGCACTTCCTGGACATGGACCTGCGTGAGGCGATCGCATGCGGCAGCATCGTCGGCCCGCGGCTGTTGTGCGCCGGGCGCGGCATAACCGCGACCAACGGTCATGGGCGAGCACTGTCCAGTTTCGACGGTGTCGACGAAATCCGCCGCGGTGTGCGTGAGAACTTCCAGCACGGTGCCGACCATGTCAAGATCTTCGCAACCGGTGGGGTGAGCTCAGCCGGCTCGACGCTCCAGGCAAGCGGCTACAGCCGCGAGGAGATCCGTGCCGCGGTCGAAGAGGCCCAGCGAGTGGGCAAATACGCCGCGGCCCACGCGCACGGTGGAGCCGGACTTCGTCTCGCGGTTGAGGAGGGCGTGTCGACCATCGAGCACGGGGCGTTGGTCAGTGACGACGAGCTGCAGCTGATGATCGACCACGACGCCTGGTTGGTGTGTACATTCTCCGTGCTGTTCCATCCCACCGGCATCGAACAGGGCGACGCTCGTGAGCCGGCGATCATGGCCAAGGTGGAGACCGCCCGGGCGACCGTGAACGCCCGTTTTCCAGGCGTGCTCAGGTCCGGGGTGCGCTTCGCCATTGGAACGGACAGTATGCATGGGCTTATGGCCTATGAGGCTCAGACGCTCGTCCGTTTCGGCGTCGCGCCGCGCGACGCGCTGCTCGCGGCAACGCGTGGTGGTGCGGAGGCGTGCCGTGTGCTCGCTGAGACAGGCACCCTCGAGCCTGGCAAACGTGCCGACCTCATCGGCCTCGACGGCGATCCACTCGCCGACATTGCTGCCTTGCGTCAGGTGTCGTTCGTGATGAAGGACGGAATTCAACAAAGGGGGTGAAAGTGTGCCAGGCGTGGAAGCATCGATCGTGCCTGAGCCAATCGCGCGGGCGTTATGCGAGTTTGCCATGTTGCCCGTGGCGGAGGACAGGTTCGGAGTTGTCGCTCAGACGCTGAGCGATGTTTTGAATGGACGGGGCGCTCTTGCGAAGCTCGACCTCACCGACGTCGAGCCGGTCGCGGCGTTTGATGCACGATGGGAGTAGCCGAAACACTCGTCAGCAAGGCAACGGTCACCGACCGTCCGTGCTTTTTGTCAATCGCCGAAGCGGCAAAGCTGATTGCCTCCCGAGAGCTATCGCCCGTTGAATTGACGCGATCGGTTCTGGAGCGCATCGATGAGACTGATGCGCGGGTACACGCGTATGCCACCCGCCTCGACGAACGCGCGCTTGACTCGGCGCGGAATGCGGAGGCGGCGATTGGGCGCGGTGAGAACGCCGGTCCATTGCACGGCATTCCGATAGCGCTCAAGGACTTGTATTATACCGCCGGCATACCCACCGGGGCCGGCTCGGATGTCCTGTCCGGCTTCGTCCCCAGCCATGATGCGACCGTTACGCAGCTCTTGCGCCAGGCGGGGGCGATTCTGGTCGGCAAGACGGTCACCCACGAGTTTGCGTACGGACAGAATGTGCCACCCACGCGTAATCCGTGGGACCTGGAGCGGACCCCCGGGGGATCCAGCGCCGGCTCTGGCGCAGCCGTCGCCGCCCACTCGTGTCTGGCTGCCATGGGTACCGACACCGGCGGCTCGATTCGCATGCCGGCCTCAGTCGACGGCGTGGTCGGCCTGAAACCGACGTACGGCCGGGTGAGCCGCTTCGGGGTCGTACCACTGAGCTGGTCATTGGATCACTGCGGTCCCATCACCAAGACGGTCGAGGATGCCGCGCTGATCATGAACGTCATAGCTGGCCCCGATCCGCGAGATCCGGCGAGTGCCAGCGTAGCCGTCGACGACGCGACCAGATCCCTACGCGAGGGGGTGCGCGGATTGCGGCTTGGTGTGCCCAGCAATTATTTCTTCGATCGCATACACCGCTCCGTCGGCAGCGCCGTCGAGAGAGCGCTGAACGTGCTCGAGGACATGGGCGCTGTTCGCGTCGCGGTCGAGATTCCTCACGTGGAGCTCTCGGTGCCGATCGGAATTGGCATCCTGATGCCAGAGGCGAGCGCTGTCCATCAGTCCTGGATACGCCAGCAGCCGAGCCGCTATGACGATGGCACACGCCGCATGCTGGAGGCTGGCGAGCTCGTTCTGGCAACGGATTACCTTCGCGCACAGCGCGCGCGTTCCGTGATCAAGGACGAATTCAAGCGGACATTCCAGAATCACCGGCTGGATGCTCTGATCACGCCGACGGAACCGACCGCGGCGACCAGAATTGACCAGATGAGCGTCGATTTCGGCGCGGACGAGCTCGAACCTTTCTTTTCGGTGTTCGTGCGTCAGACGATTCCGTTCAACGTATCGGGTCTTCCGGCGCTGAGCGTGCCGTGTGGGTTCTCCGAGGACAACGAGGGCGGTCGCATTGGTGTCGGGCTGCCGATCGGGCTCCACATCGCCGGGCGGCCGTTCGACGAGGCGACCGTGCTACGTATCGGTTTCGCGTATGAATCGGCCACCGCGTGGCACACCCGGCGGCCGCCGATCTGAAGTGAAAGGAGTGCGCCGTGAGCTATCAGGAAGAACAGGTAGCGGACCTTGTCGGCAAATTCAAGACGGGTCGAATCTCCAGGCGCGAATTCATGCGCGGCGTGAGTCTCTTCGGTGGTTTCACCGTCACAGCCGGAGCCATTCCGGCATTGTTGGCCGGGTGTGCCCCGCCCGCGCCGTCGTCTGCGACCGCGCCGAATGTCGCCGCCGGCGCGGCGACGCCGAGTGCGGCGCAAGCGGCCGCGACGCCAGCAGCGCCAAAGCGAGGCGGAACCCTGGTGGCGGCAACCATCGACAAACCGGTCAATATGGATCCAGCATTCGCCGAGCTGTATTCGTCGATTCAGGTTTACGACAACGTGTTCGCCAAACTGCTGTACGTCACACGCGAAGGTCAGTTCATCCCCGGACTCGCAAAGTCATGGAAGCAGCTCAACGACACGACCTGGGAGTTCAACCTCGTCGACAATGCCTTCTTCCACAACGGTGAGAAGTTCACCGGCGCGGATGTGAAGTATACCTTCGACCGTCTCTTCGACAAGACGCTGTCCGCGGCAAACGCAATCTTCTTCACGCCGCTGAGTGGTGTGGAAGTCGTGAACGATACGTCGGTCCGAATCATGACGAAGCCGAACTGGGGCGGCCTGATGGGCGCGCTGGCAGCCTTCGGCGACATCGTCAATGAAAAGGCCATCAAGGCGAACGACCCGAAGCTGCAGCCGGTCGGCTCTGGACCGTACAAATTCACTGAATGGGTGAAGGACGACCACATCACCCTCGAGCGCTGGGAAAAGTACTACCGGTCCGACAAACCGTACTTTGACAAAGTCATCTTCAAGGCCATCGCCGACGACACCGTGCGGCTGACGGGCCTGCAAAAGGGTGAGCTGAACTGGATCGAGCAGGTTCCGCTGCAAAAGGCCGAGGATCTCAAAAAATCGACCGACGTCAAGGCCAATCCAACTGGAGCATTCTTTCCGGACCTGTTCTTGCTCAACTGCAGCAAGCCTCCGTTCGACAAGCTCGAAGTACGCCAGGCGCTGGCCTGGGCGCTCGATCGGCAAGCCATCGTCAATCTGGTCTGGTTCGGCCAGGCCAGGGTTTCGGCCGAGAGCCTCTCGCCGGACAACCCGATGTACTCCGGCCAGGACCCATTCAAGGGCGCGCCGAACCCGCAAAAGGCCAAGGACTTGCTCGCCAGCGCGGGTGTCAGTTTGCCGATCAAGGCGGTGTTTGCCGCGCAGCCGCAGGTGCCCACACAGGTCCAGGTCGGCCAGCTCGTCCAGCAGCAGCTAAAGCCGGTGGGTATCGATGTACAGGTCCAGTCTTTCGAATCTGCGCGCTGGTTCGAAGAGCTGGCGACCAAACGCTACGACTTCACCAGCACGTACTGGAGCGCGACGCTCGATCCTGAGCACTGCGTCTATCCTCTGGGTCATTCAACGTCGCCGTGGAACTTCGCTGGCTTCAAAGATGACAAGCTCGACGCTGCGCTCGACAAATTCCGCTACACCGTCGAACCCACCGAGCGAAAGAAGGCCTACGCCGACGTGGTCGCTCAGATGGCGCAGCTGGCCCCCATGGTCTTCCAGGTCAACTTCCTGAGAACCTACTGGACCCAGCCCAACATCATGGGTGTCAGCACGTTGCCCAGCCTCGAGCTGCGCATGGAAGACGCCTGGGCCGCATGACCCTGACGAGCTACCTGGCGCGGCGGCTCGTATTAACGATACCGGTCCTGCTCGGCATGTCGGTGCTCGTCTTCCTGCTGCTGCGCCTGGTGCCCGGCGATCCTGCCCAGGTGATCCTGGGCCTGCGCGCAACGCCCGAAGGAGTCGCGGCCATTCATCGTGATCTGGGGCTCGATCTGCCCGTCTATCAACAATATCTGGTCTGGATGAGTAACCTGCTGCGCGGCAATCTTGGAGTCGACTATCGCAGCCACCAGTCTGTCGCGGAGTTGCTTGCTACGCGCATTCCCGTGACGGTGGAGCTCGCGGCAGTGGCGATGCTCATGTCAATCGTCATTGCCATCCCGCTCGGCGTTGCTGCCAGTACGCATCGCGGCAGTGGCGCCGACAAGCTCGCCCTTACGCTCGGCGTGGTCGGCATCTCGATTCCCGACTTCTGGCTGGGCATCATGTTGATCCTGTTCATCGCGCTCGGCCTGGGTATTTTGCCGTCCTCCGGGTACACACCCTTCGGACAAAACCCCATCGACAACTTGAAGTCGGTCGTGTTGCCCGCCGCTACCCTGGCCGCCGGACTCGGCGCGGTCCTGACACGCATGACGCGCGCCAGCATGCTGGATGTGCTTCGCCAGGACTTCGTCAAGGTTAGCCGTGCCAAAGGTCTGCCGGAGTTGCACGTGGTGTATCGGCACGCGCTCCCAAATGCAGGCATGCCGATCGTGACGGTGCTCGGTCTGCAGAGCGGCTATCTGCTCGGCGGAGCCGTCATCGTCGAGCAGGTCTTCGCACTTCCCGGTGTCGGCAACCTGGTGGTCAACGCCACGTTGGAGCGCAACTATCCGGTTGTGCAGAGCGCCGTGCTGCTGGTGGCGCTCATGTTCATCGTGGTCAACATCGCCACGGACGTCGCGTACGCGTTTCTCAACCCCCGGATCCGTCGCGTGTGAGCAACCGCCTGGTGAGCGCGGGAGCACTCCTGGTGGCGGGCCTGGTGCTATTGACCATACTGGCGCCGCTGGTGGCCCAGTACGACCCGACGGCGATGGATACGACCGCGCCGTTGCGACGACCCAGTCTCAACCACCTGTTCGGCACCGACAACTTCGGTCGCGACGTTTTCAGTCGCACGCTGTACGGCTACCGCGCGTCGTTGTTCGCTGCGTTGGGGTCGGTGGCCGTTGCCGCCGCGACTGGTGTGCCGCTTGGACTCATCGCGGGCTGTCTCGGCTCACTCGTCGACAACCTCGTCATGCGCACCATGGATATCCTGCTTGCTTTTCCCGCCATCCTGTGGGTCATCGCGCTGGTCAGTGTGCTGGGCACGAACACTGGAGTGTTGGCGCTCGCGATTGGTTTCATCTATGCGCCCATTCTGGCGCGCGTGATGCGCGCTTCTGCCCTGGCGGTAAAGGAGGAGGTCTTTGTGGAGAGCGCGCGAGCCCTGGGCGCGCATGAGCTGACGATCATGTTGCGCCACGTGCTGCCCAATGCGATCAGCCCGGTGTTGGTGCAGGCGTCGATTCTGATGGGGATTGCCATTCTCATCGAGGCCGCGCTCAGCTTCATCGGGCTGGGCACCCAGCCTCCAGATCCGTCGCTTGGACTGATGCTGAGCGACGGACGCGACATTATGCAGGAGGCCCCCTGGGTGGTGGTATTTCCTGGTCTGGCAATCGTGGCAGCCGTGCTCGGTTTCAACCTGGTGGGCGACGGACTGCGTGATTTACTCGACCCCCGTTCGAGAGTATGAAAGGGCCGCACCCGATGAAGCAAAAGGCGTACACCGGCTACAAGGCATACGGGTATCTGGAGGCCGGAGCTGACTATCGAGCGTTCAGGCTGGCCAGGGAATTGGACCGCGTTCCGTCACGCAAAGTTGAAGTTTCCGCCGATCAGGAACAGCGTGTGCAACGCTTGCTCGATGAAAACCTGGTCATCTCGCTGCACTATCACCCGGTGGTGATGCCTGAGCGTCCCGCTGAGATCTTCGAGCAGCGACGCGAAGGTCGCGATGTGACCGGCTATGAGGGCCTGAGCGTCTCTGGCCTGGATGCCGTCTTCGACAACCTCATGGACGGTACCGCGCTGGTCACCTCCAGAGCAGGCTGGAAGTGGGACGACATCATTCTCGATCTGGGCATGCGCTTGTGTGACGTCGCCCACCAGGACCTTGTGGTCCGCGCCGAAACCACTGGAGACATTCGAGCTGCCAAGGCCAATGGGCAAATTGCGCTGGTCGCGTGCCTGGAGGCTGCGACCCCGATCGAGAATGAGGTCGACCGTCTGGATGTCCTGTATGGGCTGGGTATTCGGCAATCAGGCATCGCCTACAGCGAAGCAAATACCCTGGGCAGCGGACTGCGCGAGCCGTGCGACGGTGGGCTGACGGAGTTCGGGAGGCGGGCGGTGCGCCGCATGAACAAGCTTGGCATCGCCATCGATATCTCGCACTCGGGTGATCAGACCTCGATAGATACGATAGAAGTCAGCGAGCAGCCGATCTTCATCACCCATGTGGGCGCTCGAGCATTGTGGAACACGCGACGGATGAAACCCGACCCGATCTTCAAGGCGTGTGCTGACAAAGGTGGGGTCATCGGCATCGAAGCAGCCCCGCACACCACACTGACCGAGAAGCATCCCCGCCATTCCATCGAGTCGTTCATGGAGCACTTTGAATACATCGCCAACCTGGTGGGCATCGATCACGTAGCGTTTGGACCTGACACGATGTTCGGCGATCACGTGGCGCTGCACGAGTTGTTTGCGAGCCAGTTGTCGATCACCGCATCGCGCGGGCAGCAACCGACCCAGCTTGTCGAGTACGTTGACGGGATTGAAAATCCAGCCGAAGCCTTTCCAAATATCGTCCGGTGGCTCGTTAAGCATGGCTACTCCGATACAGATATCGGCAAGGTCATCGGTGCAAACGTGATGGGCGTCCTGGGGCAGGTGTGGTGGAGGTAGTCGCTATTGTGCTCTACGGGTGGCCTGCAGCGGGCGTGTCGCCGATGGCTGCAGGCCCGACCCACGCTTTTAGCGGCCCCTACAGGAATCGCACGTGTGACCTCGCGCTTAGAGAAAGGCTTATGCCCATCAGGGTAAAGCGTTTTTGATTGGAGTTCGCCTTCTGAACATGAGGAGACGGCTACCTCGGCTCCCTGCCTGAGCGAAGACGCTTGCCGTCACACGCTTAGCCTACTTCGACGAAACGCTTGGCCTAACACCGGATTAAAGAGGCTCATAGTGAGTTGCCCTGGGTCCGGTAGAGGCTCGGGGGCTTGGGATCACGCAGCCTCAGCGGCCTCGTGCTGGCGATAGTACAGGGCCTCATATTCAGCCGGTGGGAGGTTGCCAATAGCGCTGTGCAGACGCCTGTAGTTCCACCAGTCCACCCACTCAGCAGTGGCTAGCTCCACGTGCTCGAGGGACCGCCAGGGGCCCTGGCGGTGGATAATCTCGGCTTTGTACAGGCCGTTTACAGCTTCGGCCAGGGCGTTGTCGTAGGAGTCTCCACGCGAGCCAACTGACCTCATCGCTCCGATCTCTTCCAGTCGGTCGGTGTAGCGGATGGCGGTGTACTGGATGCCTCTGTCGCTGTGGTGCACCAGTCCGGTAAGATCATGGCGGCGGCGCCTCCAGATGGCCATCTCGAGCGCATCCAGGGCCACGTCAGCATGCAACGAGCGTGAGACGCGCCAGCCGACGATGAAGCGGCTGAAGACGTCGATGACGAAGGCCACGTAACAGAAGCCGCTCCACATGCTGACATAGGTCAGGTCCGCCACCCAGAGGGCATTCGGCTCCGCGGCGGTAAAGTCGCGTTCGACCAGGTCGTCTGGCCGTGTGTCGACTTCGTTCGACATGGTGGTGATGCGTTTGCGTTTACCCCGCACCACGCCTTCGAGACGCATCTCATCCATCAGCCGGTGCACGCGGTCACGACCAACCTGAATGCGTTCCCGATTGAGCTGATGCCAGACCTTCTCAATGCCGTAGACACCGAAGTTCTCGCGGTGTACCCGGGCGATCTCAACCTTCAGCTCCTCGTCACGTTGTTGGCGGGCTGATGGTTGACGCGAGACCGCCGCGTAGTACGTGGAAGGGGCGACCTGCAGCGCGTTACAGATCGGCTCGACCCCCCAGCGCTCCTTGTGCGCGTTGACAAAGCTCACGACTTCGGCAGTCGCGGGTCGAGCTCCCGCGCGAAGAAAGCCGAGGCTGCCTTCAGGATCTCATTAGCCCGTCGCAGCTCGCGGTTCTCACGTTCCAATTCGGTGATCCGCCGCTGTTGTTCGGTCGGTGCACCCGGGCGCTTGCCATTATCGATGTCGGCCTGTTTGACCCAGTTGCGCAGTGACTCTGGCCCAATGCCGAGCTGGCGGGCCACTCGGGTCACCGCGCCCACGCGCTCGCCGCTCT
>VBGG01000209.1 GCA_005883405.1 Chloroflexota bacterium
CGAGGGTCAGGTAGTCCTGAGCCGGCATATCCTCCATCGCTCGTCGGCTTTCGTCAGTGGTACGGATGCCCCTGGCGCCAAGCGCCTGCGCCACCGCGTCCGCCGCGACCTCCCAGTCGGCGAGCGCATGCTCGTGTAGATTGAGCGGCTCTTCCGTGGGCCGCCCGCCCATGTCATGCGTCCTGGCCATCGCCACCTCCAGCGATGACCATTATTCGACGCCTAACCAGCTGTTGGCGAGCGCACGCGAGGCTTGCGCGCCTCGAGCTCCTCGATCGTCCGCGGCCAGTCCTGTTTCAGCAGCCGCGACAGGGCTCGATCGGCGAGCAGTCGGCCGCCGGTCTGGCATGTGGGACAGTAGTTCGACTCGTTCTCGGCGTGCACGATGCGTTGAACGGGCGTGCCACACACCGGGCACGGCTGGCCGTAGCGCCCGTGAACCGCCATGTCTTTGCGGAACGCGGTGACCTTCTCGGGGAAGCCGCCCCTGGCATCGTCGCGCAGGCGCTGGATCCACTCCTCGAGCACCTCACGGGTGGAGGCGAACAACTGCTCAACCTCACCTTGTGACAGCGCGTGCGTGAGCTTCACGGGCGACATCCTGGCGCGATGCAGAATCTCGTCGCTGTAGGCGTTGCCGATCCCGGCGAACAGATCCGGGTCGGTCAGCGCGCGCTTGACCGTGTGATTGCCGGCAAGCAACCGCGAACGAAACCGATCGAGGTTCGCTTCCAACGGCTCCAGGCCACCCCGGTCGAAGTCTGCCAGCGCGTCCTCGCCGCGGACCAGGTGGATCGCGGCGCGCTTCTTTTGCGACGCCTCAGTTAGCAGCAGCGTTCCGTTAGAGAAGTCGAAGGCCGCCAGGCCGATCTTGGCCGTGATGGACGCGCCGTGCTCCTTCCAGCGGAAGCGGCCGGCGATCATCAGGTGGATCACCAGGAACAGATCGTCTTCTAGCTCCAGCACCAGGCGTTTCCCGAGCCGGCGCAGCCCGAGCACCCGCTTGTT
Source organism: Chloroflexota bacterium (assembly GCA_005883405.1). Classification (GTDB taxonomy): domain Bacteria; phylum Chloroflexota; class UBA6077; order UBA6077; family CF-72; genus CF-72. The sequence goes on from VBGG01000209.1 coordinate 1,009, forward strand.
CTCGGCGCTCTTCAGCGGCGGGTCGGCGGTCCGCAGCACGAACGGACTCGCCACGCGCACGCGTTCGAGCGTCTGGCCGACGACGTGCGCCTGGAGGAAGTCGAGGTAGACCGTCAGATCGGGAAGCTCGGGCATGCCGCGGCGATCATCGCGGTTTGCTCGGGCCGCTGGCAAGTTCTCGCTGCTGGTCGCTTCCGAAATGGCCGCCGCGCTACGCTGTAGCTCGACAAGGCTGGGAGGCCATCGTGTTTTCGGATCGAGTTGAGCAGAACGACCTGCCAAAGCAACACCCCGAGTACCTCGACCTGTTGCGGCGAGTGCTGGCGATCCAGGCGGACTGCGAGATCGGCGGTCCCCACCTGTACGTCGACGCGATGTTGCCCACGGCGCCCACGCAGATCGACCAGCTGGTGGTCGCACGTACGGCTGCAGAGGAGATCGACCACTTCCGCAAGTTCGCCCGCCTGGCAGGTGACATCGGCGTGGATACCTCGTACATCCTCAGTCGGCCGAACCAGGAGCGCTACCTGGAGGCCTTTCGCGGCCTGATCACCACCTGGGAGGACTTCGCCGTTTTCGGCTTCCTGATCGACCGCGTCGGCAAGTACCAGCTCGAAGAGTTCGCTGGATGCACGTATGCGCCGCTCTCGCGGCTGCTCGAGCATCCGTCACGCGTGATGGACGAGGAAGCTGGCCACATCGACTTTGGCACCACGCGCACCGCCGAGATGGCGGCCAGAGGGGGTGATGCGAGGGACCGCGTTCAGAAGGCGGTCAACTTCTGGTACACGACCGGCCTGGACATGTTCGGCCGCTCGGAGTCGCACCGTGCGGAGCGCTACCGCCACTGGGGTCTGAAGCGGCGCACCAACGCCGAGGCGCGCCGGGAGTTCATCGCCGAGGTCAACCCGCTGATCGAAGCCATGCGGCTGGAAGTGCCCGACCCAGTGGCTGGCCGCAAGTACCTCTAGCTTTCGGATGGTCGAGCCGATCACGCCCACGCCCATCGCCGGGCCGCTCGACGACTACCTGCGCGAGGTCGTCCAGACGCTGCACACCGCCGTCAACCAGGGTATGCGGCGGGCAGCCGACGATCCGCACGCGGCCACCCCGCAGATCGCCGACTGCGAGGAGATTCTCTCCGTCATCATGGCCGGCGAAGTCAAAGACTGGCTGGGTGCGTAAAACTCCCTCTCCCTCTGGGAGAGGGTCAGGGTGAGGGGTGCTTACGAGGTCCATTCTTTGACGCGCGCGACGTCGCCGAGCGGATCGGGGCCGATCGGTTGGACGTCGAGGAGCGTCACGCCGGCTGCTTTGAACTCGGCGATGCGGTCCTTCACGTAACCCGCCGGGCCGATCAGCGACAGCGACTCGAGCAACGCGCTCGGCACCAGCGCTTCGGCCTCCCGCTTCTTCCCGCTCAGGTACAGGTCCTGAATCTGGGCGGCCTCGCGCTCGAAGCCGTACCGACCGATCAGCTCGTTGTAGAAGTTCTTGGATCGCGCACCCATGCCGCCGACATAGAGCGCAAGCTGCGGTCCGATCGCCCGTGGCCCACCGGCCACCACCTCGAGCGGGCCCAGCTCCGGCGAGCGTTTCTCGAGTCCGCGCCCCACCGCTTTGCCCCAGATCGAGTCCGCCTTACTTGGTACGAAGAAGATAGGCAGCCAACCCTCGGCGAGCTCGGCGGTAAGCTCCACGCTGCGGTCGCCCAACGAGGCCAGGTAGATCGGAATCCGGGCGCGGCTGGGGTGCGTCAGCATCTTGAGCGGCTTGCCGAGGCCGGTACCTTCTTCTGGGGGCAGCGGCAGGCGATAGGCTTTGCCGCGGTATTCGAGCGGGTCTCGACGCCAGACCATGCGACAGATTTCGATGATCTCTCGCGTCCGCTGCACGGGCCGGTCGTAGGCGACGCCATGCCAGCCTTCGATGACCTGCGGCCCGGAGGCCCCGAGTCCGAGGATGGCTCGCCCTTCCGACAGCTCGTCGAGCCCGGCAGCGGTTTGCGCCAGCAGCGCCGGCGTGCGCGTGTAGATCGGAAAGATGCCCGAGCCGAGCTGCACGCGGTGGGTGCGGGCTGCCAGATAGCCCAGCCGCGTGGCCGCGTCGTAGCCATAGGCCTCGGCCACCCAGACCACGTCCACGCCCACTTCTTCGAGCTGCTGCACGCGCTCGACCGCCTTCACGAAGCCATCGCCATAGCCGAGACGGCTCGAGAGACGCACTAGTACATGCCTCTGTAGAGCCCACCGTCGACCAGCAGGGTGACGCCGGTGATGTACGCCGCGGGCGCCGAGGCCAGGAATGCCGCGGCCGCGCCGTACTCCTCGGGACGCCCGTAGCGCCGCACGGGGATCGAAGCGAGCGCTTCGCGTTCGACCTCTTCTCGCGCCTTACCCTGACGCTGGGCAGCATCTTCGTCGAGCTGGCGGACGCGCTCGGTATCAATGCGGCCCGGCGCGAGACAATTGACGGTGATGCCATACTGCGCCACCTGGTCCGAGAGCGTCTTGGCCCAGGCCGTGGTCGCGCTGCGCACGGCGTTGGACAACATCAGATTGGCGATCGGCTGCTTGACGGATGACGAGGTGCTGACGATGACGCGTCCCCAGCGCCGAGCGCGCATGTGCGTCAAGCACAGCCGCGTCAGGCGAATCGCCGAGATCAGGTTGAGGTCCACCGCCGCGTACCAGTCGGCGTCGGTCAGTGTTTCGAAGGTGCCCGGCTTTGGACCGCCGGCGTTGTTGAATACGATGCTGATCGCATCAAACGCATCGATGGTGGTCTTGACCACCCGCTCCAGGTCGGTCAACTTCGTCGCGTCCGCGGCCAGACCCAACACCTTCGCACCATCGGCGGCGGCCGCCCGCACTTCCTTGGCCGCGGCCTCGATCGCGTCCGGGTGCCGCGAAAACATGACGACGTTGGCGCCCTCTCCGGCGAGCACGTGGGCGACGCCTTTGCCGAGTCCCCGGCTCGCCGCGGCCACGATCGCCGTCCTGCCGCGCAGCCCCAGATCCATGCCCGCGAGCGTATCAGGCTGATCGGGCCGGTTGACGGCTCATGCCCAGGTCAGTAATGTGGCGCCGCTCTGAGACCAGCGTGCTAGCCCAACCCGAGGCCGGCTCGACGCACGCGGCGCGGGGGTGGCTCAGTCCAGCCCGACGTGCCTACGCTTACGCTGGGGCGCTGGCCGCGGGCGCGCTGGCGGTCCTGCTGCTGACGCCCGATGCAAGGCCGAGCGCGGATCCAGCCTATGCTCCGCTGGGCGCTGGCCTGTTGGCCGGCTCGCTTTTGACGGTGCGCCTGCGCCCCCGCGAAGCAGGCGCGACCCTTCTGCTGATCCCGGCCCTGGCTGCCGAGGCGCGCTTTGGGATGGCCGCGCTGCCGGCCATTGTCTACACCAGCCTGGTCGGAAGCCTGGTGCGACGCGTAACTGGCGCCGCTCTGCCGGTCGCGGCCGCCAGCGACACCCTGGCGTTTGCCGTGGCGCACCTGGTCGGCCAGGCGACCGCACTCGATTTGTTCGGGCGATTGGCCGTCTTTGCCGTGATCTTCGTATTTGCCAGAGTGGCGCTGGCTCAGCTGGCCGTGTGGCTCGGCGGTCCAGAAACGCAGCACGCGCGCGCCCAACGACCAGACCCGTTCGTCTTGCTGGCGCTGGCACCCCTGGGTGCGCTGCCGCTGCTGGCGTGGCAGGGCCTGGGCGATGGCGGGCTCCTGCTCGGCCTGGCGGCGCTGTTCATGGTGCTGATGGTGATGGTCGAAGCCCGCAACCTGGCTACCGCTCGGGCCGAGGTTGAGGCTGAACGCGACCAGCTCGTCCGCGCAAACGCGCTCCAACGCGACCTGACACACCTGATCACACACGAGCTGAAAAACCCGTTAACCGCGGTATTGGTCTACACGCAGCTGATCGAGAAGGCGCTGCGAGAGGACTCGCGCGAGCGCCTGCCGGGTCATATCGGACGCATCAAGCAGAGCGCGCAGGCGATTCAGCAGCTCGTCGATAACCTGCTCCAGTTAAGCCGGCTCGAGGATACTGGTGAGCTGCCGGACGCCGAGCCGATCGACCTGGCGGCGCTGGTAGAAGGCGTCCCCTGCTGCTGCGCCAGGCGCTCAGCAACCTGGTGAGCAACGCCATCAAGTACACGCCCGACGATGGCCAGGTGCTGGTCTGGGCGCGGCCGATCGACGGTGATGGAGAGATCGTGCTCGGCGTGACCGACACGGGCATTGGTCTGAGCCAGGAGGATCTGGCGCGGCTCTTCACGCGGTTCTTCCGAAGCGCCGATCCCCGCGCTCGTATGGAGCGCGGATCGGGTTTGGGTTTGGCGCTCACGAGCGCCATAATCACCCGCATCGGAGGGCGGATCGAGGTGGACAGCAAACTCAACGAAGGCACCACCTTCCGCATCGTCTTGCGCGAGGCCGGCCGTTCATGAGCCTCGCGCGTCTGGGCGACGTGCGCCGGCTCGTAAGCGTCGGGCCGCGGCTGCCGGCGGTGGCGGTGGCGCGGCTGCATGCCGTCGGCCTGGCGTATCTCGGCGTGGGCGGAGTGATGTCTGGCGTGCTGCTGGTGGTCATGCTGCTCACCCCGGCGGGTGAGGTTGTCCAGAAGGTCGTGCGCGCTCCGCTCGACCAGGTGCTGGAGTTGCTGGCCGCGCCGATGCCGCCGCCGCAACCCGTTGCAACGGCAGAGCCTTCCCCGCCAAGCGAGCTGGTGACCGCAGAGCCCGAACAGGTCGCGCCGGCGCCTGAACTGCCTCTCCCTCTGGGAGAGGGCGGGAGTGAGGGTGCCGCATCGCCACCTGCGCCAACGCCTGCGCCTCAGGCCGGCAATGAAGCCGCTCTCGCCGAGCAACCTGCCGAGGCGTTAGCCCCCGAGTTGCAGACGGTACCCGCGGATCTCCAGACGCAGGCGCGGCCGCTGCCGCCGGCCTCGGTCCCGCCGCCGGCGTTGACGCGAGTTGGGCCGGCCCAGGTGGTGGTCGAGCCACCGAGCGAAATCGCGCTCGAGCCGCCCGCCGAGCTCAGCGCGCCGCCCGCCGACGTCAGCGTCCCGCCGGCCGACGTCAGCGTCCCGCCGGCCGAGGTCAGCGTCCCGCCGGCCGAGGTCACCGTCCCGCCCGCGCCCACCGAAGTCACCGCGCCGTCGCCGGAGCAGCCCGTCCAGGTCGTCCTGCCGCCGCCCGCACCGCCCGTCGAGGTGATCGTCCCACCGCCGGCGCCGCCCGTCTCGCTCACCTCGGTGCAGTACCCGTGCCCGCGGTTCCGCCAACCTCAGACCCGCTCGCCGCCGTGGAGACCCTCGTGCCCGTCACTCCACCCGACGTCGTGGCGACGGTGGTGTCCAGCCCTCTGCCCGATGTGGTGCCGAGCGTGCTGTCGACCGCTGTGCCCGACGTCGTTGCCTCCGCGCTTCCCGCGACTCCAGCGACTTCGGCCGCACCCACCGCGACACCTCTGCCGGTGCCCAGAACGCCGCCAGCCGCCAATCTGCCCATCCCAACGGTGACTTCGCCGAACCTGCCGGCAGCCCCGCCGCCCGTCACAACGCATCCGACACCGCCGGCCGCGCCCACGGTCAAGCCACAGCTCCCGCTGCCGGCCGCGCCGACGCCTGCGCCGGTGGTCAACCCGCCAACGGCAGTGCCCGCGGCCAGGCTCCCGGCGGCGCCATCCCTCCCGAAACTGCCCTGAATACTTCCCAGCTGTTCCTGGGCGAATGTCATCCTGAGCCTGCGAAGGATCCGCTACTCCGACGCCGAACACGAGAAGCTGGATAGATCCTTCGTCGCCTGCCCTGCGCGAAGCGAGCCTGCGCGCGCGCTCAGTGACCGCCGTAGAGCGCCTGGTAGTGCCAGTAGTTGTCGTAGACGATCCGCAGATACGTCTGCGTCTCGTTGAGCGGAATCTGCTCGACGAGCAGGTCCGGATCGTCCCCGAAGCGCTGTAGCCAGCGCGCGACAGTGCCCCCGCCGGCGTTGTACGCCGCGAGTGACGGGAAGATGCGTCCCTTATAGTCGCCGAGCAGCTGCGACATGAACCAGGTGCCAAACTGGAGACTGGTCTGTGGCTTGAACAGGTCGCGCAGCACGAAGTCGTCGCGTCCGAGGCGACTGGCGATGTTGCGCGCGGTGCTCGGCACGATCTGCGTCAGCCCCATGGCCTGTGCATTCGACTGCGCGCGCGGATCGAACGAGCTCTCCTGGCGCATGATCGCGAGCACCAGCAGTGGATCGACCGCGTACGCGGCGGCCTGCTCCGCCACCAGATCGCCCCACGCCGCCGGATAGACCTGCTTCTGAAGGGCGCGCGGCAGAGCGCTCAAGCCGACCAGGTCGCGCATCTGCTTGCCGATGCGCAAAGTCAGCTGCGGCAGGTCATGCGTCTGCGCCCAATCGGCGACCGCGCTCATGTGCGCCACGTCTCTGTTCTGGGCGTATTGCTCGACGGCGCCGTCGATCTCCCAGCCTGCCTCCGTCCGTAACCCGAGTTCCAGGAGTGCATCTGCCCGCTGCAGCGCCGCCGAGGCGCCGACCTCCCGTGCAACGCGCTCGGGGGTCGTATTGAGCGCGGCGAACCAGTCGGCGCGCTCTTGCACTTCGTTTTGGCTCAGCGTCAGCCAGGCCGTGCCACTGCTCGGCAACAAGCTGGCCATGGACAGCGTGCCATTGAGCTGTTCCTGAGCTCGCAAACCGTAGTAGCTTTCGGGGGCGGCAGCCGCTGCCCGGTTCAAGGCTTCCTGGCCCTGTGGCGAGCCGGCTGGCAGTGCCCTCGCAGACCAGTACTGCAGCTCGGCTTGCAGCACCGGCGCCGGCGGACCGCTGCCCAGCGCGGTCTGCCACGCATCCAGCGCGCCGGCACGGTCGTCGCGGACGAAGCGCGTGAATCCGACGTGGAATAGCGCCTCCGCCGCGCGGTCTGGCGCAGCATCGGCCATGCGCACGTACTTCGATTCGGCGGCGGACTCATCGCCACTGCGTTCGTCCAACTGGCCGAGCCGCAGCAAGGCGCTGCCAGCGTCTCGCGTAGCTCCGTCCGCAACGGCGCTCAGCGTCCGTCGAGCACGCTCTTCATCGCCGAGCTTCAGCAGCGCTTCGGCACGGCTCAACTGCGCGGGACCCCAGTCAGCGCTCGCGGAATCGACCTGGTCGAACAGCGACACGGCCTTTCGATAATCGCGATCGTTCAGCCGAACCATGCCTGCTTGCAACGGGCTCACGGTCGCGCCGAGGTCCATGTCGATCAGCGCATCCAGGGCCCCTGGCGCACGCGCCTGGTCGGCGTAGTCCACGACAACCGCGCGGAAGCGATCGATCGCCAGCGCGTCCTGGCCGAGGGCTCGGGCGATTGCAGCCGTGGTGAACAACATCTCGGCGCGGTAGGCGCGCGTGCCGGCCAACCCGAGTGACTGGTTGTAGTAGTAGAGCGCGTCCTGCTTGCGGCCCAGCCTGGTTTCGGCGTCGCCGGCGCGTTCGAGCGCCTCGATCTGCGTCAGGCGCGGTCCGCCGCCCTCGATCGAGAGCGCTTGCCGCGCGGCGTTCAGCTCAGCTGGCCAGTCTCCAAGGCTGGCTGCGCACTGCGCGCGCTGCAGGGCGACGTAGGGTCCGATGTTGGCGTGGCCGGGGCTCGCTTCGAATGCGTCGAGCGCGCGCACGGCGCCAGCGCAATTGCTGGCGGCCCGACGCACCTGCTCCAGCGTGAAGTACGCCCCCGCCACCTGGTCCGATGACGGATAGGCATCGAGCAGCTGCTGCAGAATGGTTTCGGCGGTGTTGGTGCCGCCGTCGGCAAATGCGGTCCGGGCCTCGAGTAGCAGCGCCCTGGGCGCCAGGTCGGGCATCTGCGCAGCGACATCGGCGTACAACTGCTGCGCCTGGTCGTACTGGCCGCGTCGGAAGAGCTGATGGCCCTGGTCCCAGATCACATCCGCGGGTTGGGCGCCATCGACCGATGCAGCGGGCGTCACCAGCGCCACGACGACGAGCAGCACCAGCGCGTGAGCCCGCATGTGAGGAATTTCGAGTGTATCTGCCAGTGGTCACACGTGCCGCTTACACTTCGGTCACCATGCCGATCCAAGTGAGCACGAGCGAGAAGAAGGCCGAGATTGCGCGTGACCTGGTGGTGGCCTACCTTTCGCACGTTAAGGACGAACAGCTGGCCGACCTGGGGAAGGTCGACGAGGCCATCACGCGATTGGTCGATGTGGTCGACCGCACGTTCCAGGTCGAGGAGCACCGCACACCTGGTTTCGGGGTGGCGCCAAGCATCCCTCGGCCACAGGGGCGACACGAGTAGCGTTGCGCGTTGCGCGTTGCGGGTTGCGCGTCGGCGGAAGGACTTCAACCTTGGAGATACGGAAGCCTGGCGCTGGCGAGGCCGTAGTACGGGAATCTCGCGCCGAATCTGCCACCCGGAACCCGGAACCCGGAACGCGGAACGCGGAACCCGCAACGCGCAACGCGCAACGCGCAACGCGCAACCCCCCATGTGGCTCAGCCAGCTGACGCTGGTCAATTTCCGGAACTTCCGCGCCCTGCGGCTCGAACCACAGCCTGGCCTGCTCCTGTTCAGCGGGCCCAACGGCCAGGGGAAGACCAACCTGCTCGAAGCGGTCTATGTGCTGGCGACCACGCGCTCGCCGCGCACCAGCGTTGAGCGCGAGCTCCTGTGCTGGCGACCCGCGGAGGACGCCGACCTGGCAGCCGTGGTGCCGCCGTTCGCGCGACTGGAGTCGCGCGTCAGACGGCGCGACGGCGAGGTGCACCTCGAGCTGACGTTCGAAGCCGAACGCGCGGGGAACAACGGCGCCACGCCTGGCGCAGTCACGCGGGGCATCAAGGTGAATGGCCTCGCCACGCGCGCTACGGGTCTGGTCGGCCAGCTACCCGTGGTGTACTTTTCGCCCGGCGACGTCGACCTCGCGGGCGGCCCTCCAGCCGGCCGGCGCCAGTATCTGAACCTGGCCAACTCGCAGGCTTCGCCGAGCCATCTGCGCGCGCTGCAGCGCTACAACCGAGTGTTGCTGCAACGCAACCAGGTGCTCCGGCTGGTACGCGAACGGCGGCAATCGTCGAGCGCCCTGGAGCCGTGGACCGAGCAGATGGTCGAGTGGGGCGCCCAGATCCTGCGGCAGCGACTGGCCATGGTGAGCGACGTCGACCGGCGCATCGCGGGGATCTTCCGCGACCTGGCTGGCACGAGCGAGACCCTGCGCGTCGTGTACCGATCGACCGTCTGCGATACGTCGACCGACACCGTCGCGCTGATCGAGAGCTTCCGTGAGCGGCAGGCGACCATGGGCGCCCGCGAAGTCGATCAGGCGGTCAGTCTCGTCGGCCCGCACCGTGACGACTTCACGTTCTACCTGGACGGGGTCGACCTGAACACCTACGGCTCGCGTGGCCAGCAGCGGTTGGCGGTGCTCGCGCTGAAGCTCGCCGAGGCCGACTGGATGCGCGACGAAATCGGCGAGCTGCCCGTGGTGCTGCTGGACGACGTGCTGTCCGAGCTCGATCCGCAGCGCCGCGAATACGTCTTGAGGCGCGTTGCTCAGCCTGAAGCCAGCCAGCAGCGTCAGGTGTGGATCACCAGCACCGAAGCAAATGAGCACTGGCAAACGCACGATCTCTTGCGCGCCGCCCAACGCTATCTAATCGACGCTGGGCGCGTGCGGACGGCATAATCCGCGCGTGAACATCCTCGGCATGGGGCCAATGGAGATCCTGCTGATCGTGGTCCTGGCCTTGATCGTGTTCGGTCCGGCCAAGCTGCCCGAGATCATGGGCCAGGTAGGCAAGGCCATCAACGACTTCCGTCGGGCTACCAGTGAATTGAGCGACGAGTTCAATCGCACCATCCAGGCCGAGCTGCAAGAAACCCGTAGCGCCGTCGAAGAGACGAAGTCGGTGGTCACGGGTGCCCACGCTAGCGTCACGTCGGCGATCAGCGGCACGCCCGCGCCGGTACGCACGTCTGCGCCCGTTGAGACGCTGCCAGCACCCAGCAGCACCGGCACGGAGCCGACCACCAACGGTACGGCCCCGGCTGAGTCGAAAACGCCCATGGCGGATACGGCACAGTGGAGCTGGGAGACCGCCGCCCCCGTGCCGCCCAGTGCGGCGGTCGACATGAGCCCCAGCCAGCCAACCACGACGCTCTCGCCCGCGGTCGAGAGCACCCAACCGAACGTCGGAGTACAGCAGCCCGCGGCTCTGAACCCGCTCTCAGAGCCCCCGCGGCCGCGCGCAAAATCGCCCGTATCCAACGAGCTTCTACCGCCTTACTGATGCCTTCCGCGTGATGAACGCCGAACGACGCGGCTTCCGAGCGCCGCATGCCCATGGCATACAATATGGGCGCACTAAAAGGAGTGGGTAGTGATCGAGGTCTTCGTCGAGAGCATCCGGGTCAACATGACCAACTACCGGCGCGTGGTCATGCTGAAAGAGAAGACCTCGCCCCGCTACCTGCCCATCTGGATCGGCCACTTCGAAGCTGACGCGATCGCTATCCCGATGCAGAACGTGCCGGTTCAGCGGCCACTCACCCACGATCTGCTCAAAGGCGTCATCGAGCAACTGGGCGGCAAGTTGACCCAGGTAGTGATCAATGAGCTGGCTGACGAGACCTTCTTCGCCAAGCTGATCGTCGACGCCAACGGGCGCCACGTGGAGGTCGATGCGCGGCCCTCGGACGCCATCGCGCTGGCGATCCGTGCGAAGGTGCCGATCTACGTTGACGAGAGCGTTTTCGAGCAAGCCGGCCTGGTGTTCGAGAACGAAGAAGCCGAGGGCGAGGTCGAGGCCGAGGAAGCCACCGAGATCGACGAAGAGAAGCTCACGGTCTTCAAGCAGTTCATCGAGACCCTCGACATCGACGACCTGGGTAAAGGCGGCGGGACCGAGCACAAATTGTCGTAGATGGGAGAGCGGAGAAGAGACAGCGGAGACGGCCTCCTTTCTCCTTCATCCCCTCTCCTCGAGAATCCGGTAGAGCTCGTCGCGGTCGAGCTGGTTGATCGGCTCTTCGCGGCCGTCGGGGTGGATGAGCAGGCGCGGACCGTCGGTCATTGCGCCGATCTGCGCCGCGGGTATGCCGCCGGCGCGGAGGCCCTCCATCATGGCCGGCCCGTCGCGGCAGGCGATCAAAAGCGCGCCACTCGAGATCAACCGCAACGGATCAACCCCGAGAGCAGCACAGATTGCTCGCGTCGCCTCTCGAACCGGAATGCGAGCGGCATCGACGACGAAGCCGCACTGTGAAGCTTCGGCCATCTCCCACAGCGCGCCGACCACACCCGCCTCGGTCGGGTCGTGCATGGCCGTCGCACCCAGGTCCACGGCCACGCGGGCTTCGGGCACCACGCTGAGCTCGTCTGCATAGCCGCGCGCCTCGCGCAGCAGGTCGGGTGGGACCACCGAGAGATAAGCGGTCATATCGGTCGCCAGAATGTGTGAGCCCTCGAGCGCCGCCGCCTTGGTCAACACCAGCGCGTCGCCAGGTCGAGCGCCCGCCGCGGTCACCAGACGATCGCGACGCGCCTTGCCAACGCCCGTCATCACCGCCAGTGGCGCAGAGATACCCGGTGCAACCTCGGTGTGGCCACCCAGCACCTCTACGCTCAGGCTCCGCGCCGCGGCATCGATTTCGGCGGTGAGCTCCGCGATCGCTGCTGGCGCCACACCTTCAGGGAAGAGCAACGTCGCCAGCACGCCGAGCGGTTCCGCGCCCATGGCCGCCAGGTCGTTGCACACGACGTGGACCGCCAGGCGCCCGGCACCCGCGGCGGCCGTGGTGATCGGGTCGGTGGTCAGCACGCAGGCCCAATCGGCGTCCACCGCGACCGCCGCGGCGTCTACACCGAGTGCGGCGCGGACCAGCGTTTCGGGTCGGCGCGTGCCAAGGCGACCCAGCACGAGATCGCGCAGCAGGTCGGGCGGCAGTTTGCCGGTCTGGAGCCGAATCGGCTCGTCAGATTCCGAGGAGGGCGTAGGGCCGCTCCAGCAACTCGGCCAGCCTGGCGAGAAACGCGGCCGCCGGCGCGCCATCGACCACGCGGTGGTCGAAGCTCAGCGAGAGCGTGCACATGGTGCGTGCTTCGATCCTGCCCTCAGAAACCACCGCTTTGTCGGCGATGCGGCCGACGCCCAGGATGGCTGTCTCAGGTGAGTTGACAATGGGCGTGAAGCCGTCGATGCGATAGGCGCCCAGGTTGGTGATGCTGAACGTGCCACCCTCCATGTCCGGCGGGCTGAGACGTCCCGCGCGCGCCTTATCTACCAGCGCCAGGAGGCCCGCCGCCAATTCGCGCAGCGATCGCTTGTCGGCGTCCCTGAGCACGGGCACTACCAGTCCTTCGGGATCCAGGGCGACGGCAACGCCGACGTGGATGCCCGTTGGCTTTCGGATGCCTTCGCCCTCAGCCCACTGAGCGGCTACGCGCGGGTGCTCCAGGAGCGCCAGCGCTGCCGCGCGGGCAATCACCGCGTCCCACGGCAGTTTCGCCACGCCGAGTCGCTCGAATTCAGGCTGCAACTGGTTGCGGAAGCGCGCTGCCTCCGATAAATCGGCTTCGAGGAACAGGCTGACCCGCGCCGTCGCCCGAGCTGAAGCGGCCATCCGCTCGGCGGTGAGCCTGCGCAAGCGTGTCAGCGGCTGGATCTGGATTTCCGCGGGCGCTGGCTCGACCTCCGCGGGCGCTGGTGGCATCGCGACTGGCGCTGGTGGCATCACGGCCGCCGCGGGAGGCCGCTGCTCCGCTGCCCGCAAAACGTCGTCTTGAGTGATGCGTCCGCCCGGGCCGGTGCCACGCAGATCGCCGATCGACACGCCGCGTTCGTCCGCGAGCCGTCGCGCCAGCGGCGTGGCCACCACCCGCGCGTCGGATAGGCCCACGGCGAGCACGTCCGCCTCGACGATGCGGCCGCGCGGACCGCTGCCGCTGATGGCGGTCAGGTCAACCCCCATCGCCCGAGCGCGCATGCGTGCCCGCGGCGAAGCGAACAGGCGCTGCACGGCAGCAACCGCCTGCCTATCCGCGCCAGGCGGTGCAACGCCCGCCTCGCCGATCTCAGCGATCACGGTGCGCACCGGCACGGCTGTGCCAGGCTGGACGGTGATTCTGCGCAGGACACCGCTGGCAGGCGACGGGACCTCCACCGTGCCCTTATCCATCTCTACGGTGAGGAGCGGCTCATCCTTCTGGACGCTGTCCCCTTCATGTTTGAGCCACT
>VBGG01000210.1 GCA_005883405.1 Chloroflexota bacterium
GCGATTATTGGTGCGGGGCGACCACCAGGAACTGGATCAAAGGCCGATCAACCGCTCCAGGTTCGGCGTCGCGGGGTCGACCCAGGTGAGATGGGGCACCTCGCCGAACGCTCGATCGGCCGAGACCAGGGCTTCGACTCGCCGGTTGAGGGCGACGGCGGCCAGCACCGCGTCAAAGGCGCCGAGGGAGGGGTAGCCTTCGAAGAGGGTCAAGCCCGCCTCAAGGTCCTCGGCGCGCGTCTCCAGCGGTGAGAGGGCGGCCACGTAGTGGCGGGCGTGGGCGACGGCATCCGAGCGCGATCGGCGACGCGCTCGCACGTGCAGGAACTCCTGGATGACCTCGATTGTGGTCGTAGCCTCGATGCGCCCATCACCGTGGGCGCGCAGCACGCGGCGGCATGGCTCGCGCAACGGGTGCTCCGCGCCCACGCCGTAGCTGAGCACGGTGGTATCCAGCAGGATCACCCGTGGAATCGGGCGTGGGCGTCATCGAGCTCGCGGCGGAGCTCGGCTGGATCTGCCGGAAGGGGCATCGGCTCGGCTGCCAGGAGGGCATCGATCGCGCCTCGGCGTACGTCGGCATCTGATGGGAGGCGGTCCAGCGCATCGCGGATCACCGCGGCGATCGAAACGCCGCGACGCTTGGCCTCGCCCGAGACCTTCTGGTAGCGGGCGTCATCGAGGAGGATCTGTACGCGGTGATCCAACATACACATACAGTAGCACATGCGCAGGTGCTCCCACTCACCTATGCCGCGTGCGCTGCCGAGATGCTGAATACCTAACGCAGCTCGACGGAGCGTTTGGAGTTGGCGAGCCAGAAGCCGTCGATGGCGGTCGTTGCTTCGGCGCCGCTGTCCAGACTGGCGCCCAGGGCGACGAACAGCGGGACGAAGTGATCCACGGTGCGGTGGGCGTAGGCGACGCCCGGCGCGGTGCGTCGGTAATCGAGCAGCGTATCGAGATCCCGGCGGGCGAGCGCCTCGGCCGCCCACGCGTCGAACTCGAACACATGCGCCTGCCCGGACAGGTCGCCCTGCAGGTAGCGATGAATGGCGTCGAAGCTGTGGGTCATGAAGCCGCTGCCCATGATCAGCACACCCTCGTCACGCAGTGGCGCGAGGCGTCGGCCGATCTCCAGGAGCACGCGCGGATCCTCGCTGGGCATCGACATCTGGAGGACCGGGATGTCGGCCTCGGGGTACATCGCCAGCAGCGGCACGTACGCCCCGTGGTCCAGACCGCGCCCCGAATCCTGGGCAGTGGGCGTCAGGTCCGATACCAGCCGGCGGACGCGCTCGCCCAGCCGCGGCGCACCGGGCGCGGGATAGGTCACCTGGTAGTAGCGCTCGGGGAAGCCATAGAAGTCGTAGACCAGCGGCACCGTCGTGGTCGCGCCGATCATGAGTGGAGCCGCCTCCCAGTGGGCCGAGACGACCAGGATCGCCTTCGGGCGCGGCAACGCCTGTGCCCAGTCGGCGAGCTGCTTGGGCCAGAGCGGATCGTCCATCAGCGGCGGCGCGCCGTGGCCCAGGTACACAGCGGGCGGGCGACTCTGGTCGGTCGAGTTCGGGGAGGCGATGGTGGTCATGGTGCGAGTTTCCCTTGCAGGCCGCTGCCAGGGCCGCGGCGATTGCCGGGATTATAGTTCAACGTTCAATTATTTTGAAGCGCTTACACTGACCGCTGGCGATGCCAGCCGAGAGCCTGGAGTCTGTACGAGGGCGCCCCACGCCGCCGTTGCGGGCGTATGTGGCCTGGTATGTCGGCTATTGCCAGACTGGCAGCGCGCCCGGGCGGCACCGCGGATTGCCCTCGCCGTACGTCACGTTCATCCTGACGCTGAGCGATCCACTGGAGATCGCGGTGCACTCCGATCCACGCCAGCGACCCGAGGTGTACGAGACGCTGCTCGGCGGGCTGCACACCACGCCCGCGATCATTTCGCACCCGGGCAGGCAGTCCGGCATCCAGCTCGCGCTCGAGCCGCTGGGGGCGCGAGCGCTCCTCGGCATGCCCGCGGCTGAGCTGGCAAACCTCGACGTACCAGCGTCTGACGTGCTGGGGCCGCTGGCTGCTGAGCTCTACGCGCGGATCCGTCTGGCGCCGTCGTGGCCCCAGCGCTTTGCCATGCTCGACGAGCCGATTCCATCGGCTGGAGCAGCCGACACCTCGCCGAACGCTTTCGTGGTGAGCTTGGCCTCGCGCCCAAGGCGGCGGGGCGCGTTATTCGCTTCGATCGGGCCCGCCGCCAGCTCGGGCACCAGGTGGCTAGCGGTGCGCCTTGCTCGGTCGCCGACCTCGCCGCGAGGTACGGCTACTACGATCAGGCGCACCTTGCTCGCGAGTTCCGCGACCTGGCGGGCTGCTCGCCCAGCCAGTGGGTTGCAGAAGAGTTCCGAAATATCCAAGCCTTCGCGGAACGCGATCTCGCAGACTGGTCTGTATGACAGACACTGCCAGCGCAACGCTAGCGGGACAGGCCGACACTACGCCGCCACCCCAGGTGTGGCCCACGCTGCGTGCACGCGACGCGCGGGCGTTGATCCGCTTCCTCGTGGACGCGTTCGGCTTCGAGGAGACGGCCGTCTACGCCGACGGCGATGTGGTGCACCACGCCGAGCTGTCCTGGCCGCTCGGCGGCGGGATCATGCTGGGATCCGCGCGTGCGGCGAACGATCAGGACCCGTGGCCGCTTCAGCCCGGGTCATTCGGGGCCTACGTGGTAACCGATCAGCCTGACGAGCTACTTGCGCGTGCCACCGCGGCTGGAGCCGAGGTGTTCATGCCGCTGCACGAGACGGACTACGGCTCGCGCGAATTCGCGGGCCGCGACCCGGAGGGGAACCGGTGGTCGTTCGGGACCTATCGCGGGGAGCCGCGCAAACCCCGGACTTGACAGAGCAGCGCCAGGCTGGGAGGTTCAGCCGCGCAGGAGGTGCAGCTCGAGGGCGCGAACGGCGGCTTGAGTGCGGTCGGACACGTCCAGTTTGGCGAAGATGTGCTCGACGTGTGCCTTCACGGTGCTCACGCTGACCTGCAGCTCGCGGGCGATCTCGCCGTTGGTGAGTCCGCTGGTGAGCAGCCGCAGGATATCGAGCTCGCGCGCCGTCAAGCGCGAAGCGGCGCTGGGCGCTCCGCTGCCATTCGTACCGACGGCCATCTGACGCAACAGCTGCGTGGCGATCTCGGGGTTGAGCGCGGTCTTGCCGTGCAGCGCCTGGTGGACCGTCCCCACGATCATCTGCCTGGTGGCGCCTTTGAGCACGTAGCCAGAAGCGCCTGACCTGAGCGCCTCCATCAGGTACTCCGGGTTCTCATGCATGGTGATCAGGATCACGTGTAGCTCGGGCAGCTCCTGCTTGAGGGCGCGGGTGGTGGCGAGGCCATCCAGATCCGGCATGCGCACGTCCATGATGGCCACGTCCGGGCGTAGTCGGCGACACAGCGAGAGCGCTTCCCGTCCGCTCGCCGCCTCGCCGACCACCTCGAGCTGGGAGTCCCCGGCGAGGATGCTGCGTAGCCCGGCTCGTGCAAGGTCATGATCGTCCACGATCACCAGCCGTGCCGGCGGCGAAGCTGCGCGGGGTGTTCGGCGAACCGACTGCGTCACGCGACCGCCCCTTGCATCGTCCCTAGCGGAGTCGTCACCGGGACCTCGACCACGACGCGCGTGCCTGCTCCCCGGCGGCTATACACGGAACACTTCCCCCCGAGCAGCGCCACGCGCTCCTGCATGCCAGGGATGCCCATCCGCTCGCCTGGACCCTCGCGGCCGTTGCGGCCGACGTGTTGAAAACCTCGCCCCCAGTCGCGCACCTCCAGTCGCACCCCGTGGCTGCGATAGAGCAGGCAGAGCTCGACGCGGCGCGTGCCGGCGTGCTTGCGTACGTTGCGGAGCGCCTCCTGGGCGACCCGGAACAGGGCAGTCTCGGTCTCGAGTGGCAGCCGACGAGCACCCAGCTCCTCGGCATATTCGACCTCCCAGCCTTCACCCCGCAACCCCTCGAGCTCAAGGCGGATCGCCGCCGCAAGCCCGAAGTCGTCGAGGGCGGTAGGTCGCAAGCCGGCGATGACCCGACGCGCCTCACGTACCGTCTGCTGGGCGAGCTCGCGCGCCTCGGCGAGCTCCTTTCTGGCTTCGGATGAGCGCGGACGCACGCGACCCGCAAACGCCTCCAGGTGCTGTTGAGCGGCCGCCGTCAATTGCGCCAGCCCGTCGTGCACTTCGTAGGCGACGCGGCGCCGCTCCTCTTCCTGGGTCAGGAAGAGCTTGCGAACCAGGTCTTTCAAGGTGCGCTCACGCTCAGCGAGCGTCTGGTACAGCGTATTGCGCTCCACTTCGGCGCGCTTGCGCTCGGTGATGTCGCGGATGATTGCAGTGAACATGCGCCGGCCGCCCAGGCGCAACTCGCTGACCACCACGTCCAGCGGAAACATCGTGCCATCCTGCCGCCGCCCGACCGCTTCGGACTGGTGGCCAGCCAGGGTCGACGCGGCCATCAGCGCATCCACCCCAGAGTGGCTGCCGTCCGAGCCGTTCTCAGCTGGCAGCAATAAGGAGATGTTACGGCCGAGCAGCGACGCCGAGTCCCAGGCAAACATGCGCGCCGTCGAGGCGTTCGTCGATTCAATCGTACCCCACCCGTCAAATATGACGATGCTGTCCGCGGCGGTGTCGACGATGCTGCGCGTGCGTGCTTCGGCATCCCCCAGCTCGGCCAGGTGGCGCTCACGCTCGCGTGCATCGGCCTCGACCCGCCTGGCCATTTTGTGGCCGTAGATGGTCGCGGCGCTG
>VBGG01000212.1 GCA_005883405.1 Chloroflexota bacterium
TCCGCCAGAGTACTTGAGCGTATTTGCCAGTCCTTCGCACGCGAGGAAGTAGGCCGCACCCTCAATGGCTTCCGGCAGCCGCGCGCCGCGCGCAAGGCCGTCGGTCTCGATCCGCACGTCGATCGGCAACCGCGCCACACGGGCCTCGATTGCCTCCAGCAACCCGCGATCGCTGAGCACGGCCGGGTGAATGCCCCGCGCGAGCTCACGCAAATCGTCGAGTGCGTGCCGCGTGTCTTCCTGCAGCTCGGCCAGAGTCGTGGCCGCCTGCTCCGACCCTCGGCCGACTTGATTGCGCGCCAGCCGGAGCTTGGCCAAGAGCGCGACAAGTTGCTGTTGAACGCCATCGTGGATGTCCCGCTCGATACGTCGGCGGCCGGCCTCCTCCGCCTGCACGAGACGTGTCCGCGAGGCAGTCAACTCCTGCGTCTGGTGTTCGATTTCAGCCAGGCGCTCCGCTAATTCCGCTGTCAACGCGGTGTTGCGGATCGCCAGTGCCGCCTGACGACCGATAGCGGTCAAAAGCTCCTGATCCTGGGTGCTGAATGCTCCATCTCGCTTCGGGCCACAGTCGATCTCGCCGATCCGTTCCTCGCCATGAACGAGCGGAGCGGTCAGCGCTGGGGTGGCCAGCGCGTCAGGCTCAATTCCGGTCACGCCGATCGGCTCGAGGACAATCTGCCCGTCTGGGTCACGACGAATTCTGACGCGAACCCACTCCACGTTTAGCCCCTGTCGCACCATTTCCGCCAGGCGCGGACCAACAGCGTGCGGATCGATGGTGCCCTCGAGTGTCGCGCCGAAACGAGTCAGCAGCTCATACCCGCCCAACCGTTGCCCGAACACCCAACGGTCAGCCAGGCGTTCCAGCACACGCCGCGCCGGCTGGAACACCAGGGTCGCCACAATCGTGCAGATCACCGCGAGCTCAACGGGCAGGCGACCACCCGCCAGGATGCCGAGCGCCGCTGCGAAACTGACATAGCAGAACGTGATCAGCAGCCACAGAATGCCGAAGGCCAGAGTGCGGCTGATCAGCCGGTCGATGTCATACAGACGGTTTCTCAACACGGCAATACCGATCGACACGGGCACGAACGCGGCGGCGCCAAGTGCGAGGCCCGCCAGCCATGGGCGCACAGCATCGACGCCGCGCAGCCCGATGTTGGCCATGTACGCGAGCGCGAGTACGGTCGCGGAGTACAGAAACCACTTGAGTTGATCGCGCTCCCGCCCGGTCGCGCGGCGGAAGCGTAGTCCGAGCGAAGAAGCGGGACACCGAGTGCCGCGAGGAGGCTGAGGTCCATCACCTGCCCACCCTGGAGTCCGATTGGGTTGTTGGCGGGCACGCCACCGGTGACTGAATCAGAGCTGAGGAGTGGACCAGGGCGCACAGCCAGCGAGATGACCTGGACCACAATCCAACCCGCCGCGAGCCATGCTGCTGGTCGCCAGCGCCTCGAGAGCAGATGCCCGTCCGGGAAGAGGAGCAGCAAAAAGGCGAGAAGTCCAGGCGATGGGACCCAGCTCCAACTCCCGACCCAGGCCACCCATACGCCGGCGGGTAGGGCGGCGGGATCGGTCTGAAGCGTGTAGCGGGCGTATTGCGCGCTCAGCGCAGCCACACCGTTGACGACACCTTCGGCGCACAGCAACCAGCCGATGCGGTTCGCCGGTAGTCGGGAGACGATCGCGGCGCCGACCCACGGAAATACCAGCGCCAGGACGGCGTTCAACGCAGAGGGCGACGACAGTAAGCCACTGACGCTTGGATACGTGCGCGCAGCCATGCCCAGCGCTGGCACGGCGAGCCCGAAGGATACGCCAACCGAGAGCCAGGCCGTGAGATTGGCGGCGCGAGCGCTCACGTTAGCCCTCGACGAAAGCTCGCGCACTCTGAACCGGGCGACCGCGATGGCTGGGCGCCATGCCTGCATCGTTGCGCATCGCGGCGCAGAAGTCGAGCAGGTAAGCCGCAGGCCAGGGGTGTGGTTGTCCTCACCTTGAAGTGGTGGAAACCCGAGGCAGTATCGGAGGACCACCAGGTAGCCGGCGCAGTAGTCCGCTGGTCAGACTGGCTCCGAGCCAGAAAGGAGAGCCTGCTGGATGTCAAGCATGGCCGCGTCCGAGCCCATATCGCGAGCAATGGAAACGACT
>VBGG01000213.1:0-209 GCA_005883405.1 Chloroflexota bacterium
ACGGCGTCGAACCCGACGGGAGCAGGCCGTGGCGGCGCGTCTACATGCCCGCTGGCCAGCGCGAGCTGCCCGCGGCGCTGCTGATCTGGGCGAATGACTGGAACGTCGGGCGTCGCGAGCCGCTGTTCTTCTCCACGGATGGGGGAAACAGGGCCTCGAGGCCACGCACAGGGGCCCTCAGGCCGATCAGCCGTCAGCAGGCCTGGGAA
>VBGG01000213.1:400-2079 GCA_005883405.1 Chloroflexota bacterium
GGGCGCTCTTCGCGGCGGCCGCGCTGGTTTGCAACACGGCGGCGATCACTCTGGCAGATGCTTCCGCGATCGAGATCGACGGACCACCGGAGTTCGTGCAGGACATGCAGGCCGCGCTTTTTCAGCTCGAGTTCATCCGCTTGCGGACGTACGTCGAGACGTACGTGTGGCGCATCGAGCCCAGCTCGGGTGCTGGCTGGCCTGCTGACGCTGGCGGAGCAGTCGTGTACCCGCCCGATCGCTTCCAGCGCGCGCTCGTTCAGGTGCGGTGGCCAATGGACGGCCTGAACGATCCCAGCACCGTGGCAGCCCTCTTGGCGCATGAGGCCACTCACGCGCGGCTGAACCAGGTCGATCCAGCCAATCGTGGAGATGAGACGGCGACCAGAAGCGTGCAGCTCCTGGTGCTGTGGGAGTTGGCTGGCCCACTGCCAGCGCAGTGGCAGCCGTGACGGTCAAGCTGCGTCGCCTGGAAGCGCACGAGCTGCCAGGCCTGGGTCGAGGCAGGTGGGACACCACGCCGCTCGAAGGCAGTCGACCGCCGCCGCCGCTCCGATGCAATCGGTGTGGCCGGCTGCGTCCGCCGCACGTGATGTATCGAGACGTCGAGCTCGACTCGTTCAAGTGGATCTGCCAGGCCTGCTGGTGGAGGCGCTTCGGCTGAATCCAAGGGGGTCCGCGAATGGTGATGGCCGGCATAGACGCCGTGCAAGTTCTGCCCGCGGGCTGTTCACAATAGACAGTACCGCGATCGTTGATTTACCCTGGGGGGCGCCAATGCCCCTTGTGATTGGTCCAGCTCGTCCGTCTGAAGGCGTGACGGACGAGCCGCCGTTCGAGGGCGGTCGGCGCCATCACGCATTGGGTGGCTGTGGAGGAGGCCAGGTGGTGAGGCTGTACCGGCACGTGGGCGCGACCGGTCGCTGGGTTTCAGCGGGGCGGCTATGCCGTCGGTGCGGCCGCTTCTGGCCGTCGCCCGGCACGCTCGAGAGCAGCGGAAGGGAGGTAGACGCCACCGCCAGACAGATCGCGTGACCGCAGGGGACAAAAAAGCCCCGCTGGTGCTGTGACCGCCGGCGGGGCCGGGGGGGGGGCGGCCGTTCCGCCCTCAGAGCATTTTGACGGACAGAAAGGACCTGAGAAGCCGATGTCCAGTCAGTCTGCGGGTGAGCGACTGCGCCCTCGCGCTAAGAATAGCACTAACAAGAGGGATATCAACGGCCATTGTGCCGGCGCAAATGAACAGAACGGCACGTCTGTCAGCAGACATGAAGAGTGCGATCATTCCAAGCTACGGCTCCTAATCGAGCCACTAAGAAACGTCTTTCAAGCCTACTGTACTAGCTGTTTTCACCAGGGGCCGAAAGCCTGGACCCAGCGAGCCGCGGTGCGTGGCTTCTGGGCGGGCATGGTCGGCGCGCACTTCACCAGCAACGGCTACGCGCACGCCGCGTCACTCAGCGGCTATCTGGGGCCTGACACGCCGCGCTTACGGCCCGCCGAGCTGTTCGCGCTGGGGATCGGGTCATGACCGGGCCAGCTCGAGAGGACCTGAACGGCTGGAAATTGCGCGAGGCGCTTGCGTACTTCCCGATCTCGGAGGCAGTTGTGCCAATCACGTATCGCGACCCGCGCGTGCCAACGCCCGGTAATCGTCGCCTCGGCAACACGCACCACCG
>VBGG01000214.1 GCA_005883405.1 Chloroflexota bacterium
TTGGGCGTGTCGATGGGCGGTGTGATCGCCCAGCTGGTCTACCATCGGCATCCGAGTCGAGTCCGATCGCTCCTCCTGGCGGACACCAACGCCGGCGGAGGGGCGCTGGCGGAGCCCGCACGATCGGAGCGCGTGCGCGAGGGAGTGGAAGCACTCGAGCGTCTGGGGGCGCGCGGCATGGCGGAACAGCGTGCGCCGCGCCTGGTACGGCCCGAGGCGCCGCCGGAGCTCGTCGCGGAGCTCGTCGAGATCATGGCGGAGGTTCGGCCCGCCGGCTATCGCGCCGCGGCGATCGCGCTCGGCAACACCGACCTGACCGCGCAGCTGGCGGCCATTCGCGCACCAACCGTGGTGATTCACGGCGAGTGCGATGGTGTGGTGCCACTTTCTACGGCTCGACATGTCGCCGACGCGATCCCCGGCTCACGGCTTGTCGTCATCTCCGAAGCGGGCCATGTCGCGAACCAGGAACAGCCCGCGGCCTTCAATGCCGCCGTCCGCAGGTTCCTGCGCGAATTTTCCCGAGGAAAGAACCCGTAGGTTGCGTTTCGCCCGCGAACGGCCATGACAGGCTTCACATGCGCGCCGGCAGCATTCCCCTGTGCGGGCGAAGCGATGGAAAGGCTCTGCATGGGCGGCGGGAGACTCGCCATGGGCAGCCAACGACTGACCGCCTGCTAGGCTATCGAGCGTGCAGCGCACGGGCGGCGAGCTGGTCCTCGACAGTCTGAAGGCCGCGGGCGTGGACACGGCCTTCGGCATCATCAGCGTCCACAACATCCCGATCTTCGACGCCATGGCCCGCGAGGCTGGCGTACGTCTGGTGCCGGCGCGAACCGAGCACGGCGCCGCCGCGATGGCCGACGGCTTCGCGCGCGCCACAGGCCGTCTGGCAGCAGTGATCACCAGCACTGGAGTGGGCGCGGCCAATGCGGCAGGTCCCCTGCTCGAAGCCTTCAGCGCCAGCTCACCATTGATCCACGTGACCGGCCAGGTCGACGCGGCGTACCTCGACGAGGACCGTGCCTTCCTTCACGGCGCCAAGGACCAGCTGGCGATGCTGGACCGGGTGGGCAAAGCCGGTTTGCGGGCCGCTTCGACCGAGGAGATCCCATCGGTCATGCGGCGCGCCATTCACCTGGCCTGGTCAGGACGGCCCGGGCCGGTGTCAGTGGAGATCCCCATCGACCAGCAGTACCGCGCAATAGACGCCCCGGCCATGGAGCCGATCCGCCGCCTCGAGCCTGTGACCCCAGCCGCGCGTGATGTCGAACACGCCGCGGCGCTCATTCGCCAGGCGAAGCGTCCGTTGATCTGGGCCGGCGGTGGGACGATCGCCGCCGGCGCGTCGGACGCGATCCGCAAGCTCGCCGAACGCATCGGCGCCGGTGTCCTGACCACCGCTTCGGGACGCGGCTCGTTGCCGGAGGACCACCCGCAGTGCGTCGGCTTCTTCGTCGTTGACGCGGCAGCGATCGAGCTGTATCAGCAGAGCGATCTGCTGCTTGCGGTGGGAACGCGCTTCCGAGGCAACGAGACGCGCAACTGGCAGCTACCGTTGCCGTCACCGCGCATCCAGGTCGACGTCGACCTGAGCCTGCTCGGCCGCAACTATCCGATCGATATCGGCATCGGCGCCGACGCGCGGCTCACCCTGCTCGCGCTGCTGGAGTCCGTCTCGGATTCCCCCGATCCCACGTGGCTTACGCGCGTCGCCGAGGCCGGACGCGCCGCGCGCGCACGCGCCAGAGCAACCCTCGGTCCTTACGAACGCGTCCTGGACGACCTGCGGACGACGCTCGCCCGCGAGGCGATCGTGGTCCGCGACGTAACCATCCCGGCTACGACCTGGGGCGGTCGCTTGCTCGAGACGTACCAACCGCGTACAGCACTCTATTCGGCGACCTACGCGATCGGCATGGGCGTCGGTCTGGCGATCGGCGCGGCGATCGGCCAGCCCGATCGCGACGTGGTGCTATTGGCGGGTGACGGTGGTTTCGTGACTGCCCTGGGCGAGCTCGGCACCGCGGCTCAGGAGCGCGCACGCCTCAGGGTGATCCTGTTCAACGACGGCGGCTACGGCATTTTGCGCAACCTGCAGGACACCCACTTTGACGGCCGTCGCTTCGGTGTCGACCTGACCACGCCGGACTTTCTGCGCCTGGCCGATTCGTTCGGCGTCTGGAGCGGGCAGATCCGCTCCGCGGTAGAGACCGCGCCCGTCTTGAAGGAGGCGCTGCAGCAGGAAGGGCCCGCGCTGGTCGAAGTGGACATGCAAGCGGTCGGCCCGATGGCCATACCGTTTACTGGCTCCGCGCGCCTGGTTCCAGGCCGTTCTTAAGCGCCGCTCATAACGCGTCCTTCGCGCACCTCGAGTGTGCGAAGGGCGAACGATCGCAGGAAGGCACGATCGTGGGCCACCACGACCACACTGCCCTCGAACGCGTCCAACGCCGCTTCGAAGTGCTCACGCGACTCGACGTGGAGGTGGTTGATTGGCTCGTCGGCGATGACCTCGGCGAGTCTTACGTAACGCACTGACAGCCAACGCGCCGCTACGCTGCAAACCAGGGAAGGACGCGAACGCGCTTGGTCACACTCTTTCTTGTCACCGCGGCGATCCTCGGCTTCGTCACGGCGATCACCATGGTCGGGCCACTGCTGGTCGACCTGTCGCGCGAGCTACAGGTCCCGCTCGGTCAGGCCGGCCTGCTGGCCGCCGCGATGTCGCTGCCCTGGGCGCTCGGCGCGCCGTTCACCGGCCTGCTGTCAGACCGTCTGGGCCGGCGGCCGCTCATCGTGCTGGCCCTGGCCGGCATCGGCGTTTCGACCATCGCCGCCGCGTTCGCATCCAACTTCGCCACGCTGCTGGTGGCCAGGTTCGCCGCGGGCGTGTTCGGCGCCTTCGGCCCGGCCAGCGTCATGGCCGCCGTCGGCGACCTTTTCCCTCCCCAGCGTCGCGGTATGGCCATGGGCTGGCTGAACGCCGGCTTCGGACTGGCAGCCGTCGCCGGCGTGCCCGCCGTCGGCATCGTCGACGGTCTGTTTGGCTGGCGCTGGGCGTTCGCCGCCACCGGAAGCGTGCTGCTGTTGCTGGCCATTCTCGTGCAAGCGGCGTTTCCATCCCCGCGGCCGACCCACACGGGCAGTACGCTCCGCCAGACCTACGCCGCGGTGCTGGGCGTGCCGAAGCTCGGAAACGTGCTCACCGCCAATCTTCTCGAGCGGTCCATCTTCAACGCGGCAGTGCTCTACCTGCCGCCCTATCTGATGCTGAGCTACGGTCTGGGCGCCGCGGACGTCGCCCCGGCCCTGGCGTTGGTGGCCATCGGCACCATCGTCGGCAACTCGCTCGGTGGCTGGCTGGGCGACCGCTTCCGTGGCCCTCGAGCAGCAATCTTTGTCTGCGCACAGCTGATCGCCGGCTCTGTGGGCCTGGTGCTCTTCGGCGTTGCTCCCGGCCTGGTGCTGTCGGTGGCGCTGGGCGCGCTGTTCGGGATGATCAATGCCACCAGTCGGCCGGCGTTCCTGGCGCTCGGGTCAGAGCTTTCACCGCGCTACCGAGGTGCCCTGCTCGGTCTGCTGTCGCTGACCAATCAGGGTGGCACCGTGCTCGGCTCGTCGCTCGGCGGACTGGCGATCGGCCTGGGCAGCTACGGCACGCTGGCCGTGCTGACGCTCTGCGGCGGGCTGGGCGCCGCGGCCCTGGCGTTGCCACTGGCGCGCGTCAAATTGGCCAGCGAGACGTAACTGACCGGCGGACGGCGGTGTGCGCCGACGTAGGGCCGCCTGTGGCATTGGCGGCATTGCGACGGAAGGTGGCTGCACCCACTCACCCTGCCGCTGTTGACGTGAGCGCCCACCGTCGCCGGCATGGGCTTAAACGCCGCGCCGCGCCCGTTTGTCACGGAAGCCGGCGTTATGGAAGCCGGCGAAGAATGAAGTCTACGCTGCAGAAGCCGCCAGGCGCATGCGGCGGAGACGCCCGCCGATCATCTCGCCGCTGCCGACTGCCGCCACACCGAGCAGGAGGTGGAGAACCTGGATCACCCAGTGGGCGCCGCCTGGCAACAGACTGTCCTGCGTGATGCCCAGGAGCAGCGCGATGAGCCCGACCAGGGCTACGCCGGCCGCCATACCGATCGGCAGGCCGGCCTGTACGGCGAGCACCGCAAGCACCCACAACGACAGGACCAGCACAAGCCCCAACAACATGTGCACGGGAATCTGGCTGAGCGCGGTTCCGCTCCAGAACAGCAACCCGAGGATGAGCGCCAGTACCCCCGTAATCCGCACCAGCCAGCGCGCTATGGTCAACGCCATCTGCATGCCCGAGAGCCTAGCTCAACTCGGGCGTGCGGCGGCGCCGATTCCGTATTGCGGCTCAGGCCGCCGCGCGGTCCTCCATCGAGAGCGCGCCCTGGAGACGGCCGCGAAGGATCAGCAAGCGCGCGAACTGCCGCTCGTTGAAGGGATACGGCGATTGCGCACTGGGGCGCCGCCCAAACATATACACAACGTCGCGGTCGGCTGCGCCGAGTCCGTCTTTCGTCCCAGCGGTGACGTCCGCGTCCGTATTGGATGAGCCCGTGTTGGTGGTGTCGTCCATGACCTCGTCCTGCGACTTTCCTGCGACTTTCCAGCGACTTTTCCGTCAGCGATTGGCGCAGTTTCTTGTCTATGGCTGTGCATGGGAAGGGGTCACGCGTACCGACCCACCGCGACAGTAGTACCTCTTTCCAATCAGCTAGCCTTGTCCCAAGGCAGCGACACATGCACGAGATCGAACGACCGACGTACATCAAGGACGCCCCGCCGCGCGTGTTCGACACACACGTTCACTACCCCTGGCGTGAGCGGGGCTCGACGCTGCCGATCTACACCGCGGACAGCATGCTCGACATGCTGGCCTACAACTGCCAGCGGCTGAACATCTTTCGTGTTTGCCTGCTGGGCCGTCCGGGCGAGGGCAACGACCTGGTCGAAAAGGGCCACAAACGCTACCCAAACCTGGTCGTGCCGTTCGCGATGATCGACGTCGATCAGACCGAACCCGCCCAGATCACCGAGCTCGCCGACCGCGGCTTCAGAGGGCTGAAGATCATCAATCCACGCCGCAACTACGACAACACGGGCTATTTCCCGCTGTATGCCGAAGCCGAGAAGCGCGGCATGGTGATCCTGTTCCACACGGGCATCGTCGGCGGCATGATCGATTACCTTCAGTTTCCACCCGCCAGTTTCGAGCAGGCGGCCGAGCTCTCGCGGGACATGGAGTCAGGTCGCCGCTACCCGCCCGAATCCGAGGCCGATTCGTGGTATGGCGCGGCGCGCATGCAGCCGATCTACCTGGACGGCATCAGCGTCGCGTTTCCCGAGCTGAAGATCATCGGCGCCCACCTGGGCTACGGTCTGTACGATTCGGCGGCCGCGGTGGCGCGCTGGCGGCGCAACGTGTATTTCGATATCTCTGGTGGAACGGTCGTGCGGAGACACCTGCTGGAGCGCCGCATGCTGCGGTCTGAGGTCTCGACACGCAAGCTCGTCTGGGGCTCGGACTGCGACATGGCACACATGAGTCGCGAGCTGACCACGTGGATGCAGGCGTTCGACGAGCTCGGCCTCTCATCCGAGGAGCAGGACCAGATCTTCTGGGGCACCGCCGCGCACATCTTCGGCATCGAAGACTAAGTTTCGCCTCTCCCTCTGGGAGAGGCCGCGCGCAGCGCGGGTGAGGGGTGTCTACGAGCGGATGCGTTCGCGCTCGTACGCACCCCTCACCCCAGCCCTCTCCCAGAGGGAGAGGGAGCGCGCCGCGCGCGGAGATTCAAACGCCAGTAGTCCTGGCAATACGGCGGATCGTCCCCGGCGCTCTGTTCGGTCAGGCTATCGACGAAGCGGCGGCGGAGCTCTGTGTCGGGAATCCGCTCGAGGTGGCTGCCCAGGATGACGTGCTCGAAAAAGTCTCGGGTGTCTCCGAGCGATGAGAGTTGGACCGGCGCCTCGAACATGCTGGCCTCGACATCAACAAAGCCCGCGTCGCGAAGACGTGAAGCCGCAACGTCCGGGTAGGCAAACTCCCAGGGCCCCGGCCAGCCGTCGAAGTACGGCGCATACGCCTCCGATGCCATCAGCCGACCAGCCCGCTCGCGGATGCGGGCAATGTTGGGCCCTGCGCCGCACTGCGCGACCAGCCAGCCGCCCGGTTTGAGTGCGCCGAACACGGCGCGGAACAGGCGCGCATGGTCCCTGACCCAATGGAACGCCGCGTTGCTGAATGCCAGGTCGGCGACCTGATGGAAATCGAGCTCGTCGAGCGACTTCTGCAGGTACTCCACGCGACCCCC
Source organism: Chloroflexota bacterium (assembly GCA_005883405.1). GTDB lineage: Bacteria > Chloroflexota > UBA6077 > UBA6077 > CF-72 > CF-72. The sequence goes on from VBGG01000214.1 coordinate 6,348, forward strand.
GAACGAAGGGTCGAGGTGGTCTCGCGCGGCGCCGAGCATATTCGCCGAGCGATCCACGGCGATCATCCGCCCCTGTGGCAAGCGCCGCAGCAGGAACTCGGTCAATCGGCCACTGCCGCAGCCGAGGTCCAGCGCAGTCTCGTCTCCGCGCAGCGGCAGCCCGGCTACGATGGCCTCGCCCCACGTCTGCATGGGATTCGACAGGCGGTCATAAGCACGTGCGTTCCACTCGGTCACAGAACTCAAACTCTAGCGTGACCTGACGCCTGCCATGAGCAGGCGGATCACGCGGGCGCGCTGGCCGCGGTACGGCTCGAGCAGCTCGAGCATGCGCTCGTCCGAGCCACGGCGTTCACCCGCCAGCGCCCAGCTGACCAGGCTCGGCACATGCAGGTCGCCAACAGCCACGGCGTCCGGGTCGCCCAGCGCGATCCCGCCAATCCGCGCCGAGGTCCACGGTCCGACGCCGCTGACGGCCGAGAACCGGCGATAGGCGATCTCGAGCGGCAGGCTCACCGTTTCTTCCAGGCGGCGCGCAACGATCGCCAGGCGGCGCATCACATCCGCGCGACGGCGCTCGATCCCAAAGCGGTGGAACACCTCGTACGGCGTGTGCGCGATCCGCTCCGCCGGCCCTCCAGTTCTGCCACGCCTCATGGGTGGTTATGCGCTGCTCCAGGGTGACCAGGAGCGCTGTCTCGAAGACCGCCTCGTTGCGGCCGATCCGCAAGCCGGGGTGGCAGCGCGTCAGGTGACGCAGCAGGGGCTGCTCGGGCTGAAACTGGCTCGGCTCGTCGAGGGCTCCGCACCAGAGTGGCGCGCGCTGGGCGAGCCATTGCGACCCCGGGCCCCAGGCATCGACCCGAATGGCACCATCGGGTATCGCAACCAGGCGTTCGGTGGCCAGACCGTGCGGCGTGCGCGTGGCGCGCCACACCGCGTCGCCGATGACCCGCAAGCACGGATCGCCACTCCCCATGCGCGCGTGCGCCAGAGTCTGTTGCAGATTCACTGGGCGCTCGAGGCCGAAAATGCTCACTGCCTCGCCAGTGGCGACCTCTCCAGAGATCAGCCTCATAGCCCCCCTGTGACTGGTGCTGCTCGGCCGCACACGGGTAGCGGGGGCGGTCGCCTCGAGAGCCGAGCGGGGGCCAACTCGGGTCCCCACGGGGAATTCACGGTTTGATGCCGCACGCGCCAAGTGTGGCATCGAACTGACTGATGGCCATGTCCAGAGCGGCGAGCGCCGCGCGCACGTCGTCGGTGTTCAGCGCCGCCTGCTGCCCGCCGACCTGCTTGAGCGTCGCGGCGAAGCCATGGATCTGGGTCACCTCATTCGGATTGGCAGCCACCAGAGCCATGAGCTGGTCACACGGCGTGATGGCCAGATCAGACACCTCGGACGTGAGATCGTTCACGTTCGAGATGAACGCGTCCTGAATATCTCCCGCCTGGGCGTCGACGGTCGGGTGCGAAGCAATCGTCGCCGTCGGCACGGGCGTGGGCGGGGGCGCCAGCCGCGCGCACGCCAGGGAGCACCACACCGCCAGCCAGGCGAGCAGGCCGGCCCGCCGCACAACTAAATGTCCGCGTCGCCCTTGCTCAGCGAATAGCGATACTGCGGCCGCAGTAGATCTGACATGGAGGCGGCGCCACCGCCGCGACGCGCCTTGATGTCCAGCCCGATCGGCGCGTGGACGCGCAACAGGTCTTCGAGCGGGACACCCTCCTCCTGAAGCAGCTTGAATACCGCGTACACGCGTCGACGGCTGCCGATCATGCCGATATACCCAGCCGGCTTGCGCACGATCCTGCGCAGCGCGTGTACGTCGTGGGTGTGCGCTCGAGTGACCAGCACCACGTAGGTGGAGGGCGTGATCTCGATGGCGTCGAGGGCAGTGGCGAAGTCGTCGAGGATGATCCGATCTGCACCCGGGAAGCGCTCGGCGTTGGCAAACGACGGTCGGTCGTCGATCACCACGACCTCGAAGTCAAGCAGGCGGCCCACTTCGGCGATCGGCACCGCCACGTGCCCGGCGCCGACGATGACCAGCCTCGGTCTGGGCAGCGCCAGATCGAAGAAGACGCCCACCTGACCTGCCACCTCAGGTTCATGAAGCTCATCGAACTTGTAGGTACGCGACTGCGACTGGCCCTGGGCGACGACGCTCGGCGCATCGGCCAGAACTCGCGCTTGCAGCGCGGACCAGCTGAACCCACCGCCATGTGGCTGGCCATCGACGATCAGCAGCTTCTCGCCCAGCGCGATCGGCATGCCTCGCGAGCGCGAGACGACCGTCGCTGTCGCCACCAGGCGGTGCCGCTGCACGGCGTCGAGCACGCCAGAAGCCAGGTTGGTGCCGTTCTTGTGCCAGGGCTCGACGAAAATGTCGATGATCCCGCCACATACACCGTCGGTGCTCATCGCGATCTCGTTGGTCAGATCGACCACCACCATGCGCGGCTGGTCGTCCTGCATGACTTCGCGAACGAGCATGCGCGCGCCGACCTCGCGAGGCGAGCTGCCGCGGGTGCGCACGATGGTCGCAACCGCGACGCGCGGCGCCGTCTCGAGAGATTGGTTGAGGGCTGTGTAGAAGCCGCCTGGCCCGCTCAACGCTGACTGGACCTCCTCACGAAACCGCGCTCGCCGCCGCCATCGCCGGGCGTGCGCTCGCAACGAGCGGCAGGATCGCTTCCAACAGCGCATCGACGTCTGCCGCCGTGTTCTCGATGCCGAATGTCAGCCGCAGCGCGCCGAACACCCACTCGCGCGAGAGTCCCATGGCCACCAGCACATGCGACGGCTCCGACGACGCCGACGTGCAGGCTGAGCCGCTCGATGCCCAGATGTCATGGCGATCCAGCCCGAGTAGCACGGGCGCGATCTCGATGCCATCGAAGACGAAGCTCGCGTGACCAGGCAGCCGCCGCGTCGGATGACCCGTCACGCGGCAGCCGCCAACCCGCCGCGGCAGCTCGCGGAGCATCCGGCTCGACAGCTCGCGCAGACGCGGAGACGTCGACGCGCGCTCGTCCTGGGCGCGTGCCAGCGCCACCGCCATGCCGACCACGCCAGCCACGTTCTCGGTACCCGATCGGCGTCCACGCTCCTGTCCGCCACCTTGCGTTTGCGGCAGCAATCGTGTGCCACGGCGGATGTACAGCGCGCCGACCGCCTTCGGGCCGTAGAACTTGTGGGCGGCAATGGACATCAGGTCGACCCCGAGCGCCTCGACATCGAGCGACAGATGCCCGGCTGCCTGGACGGCGTCCGTGTGAACGGGAACACCGCGCTCGTGGGCGATGCGAACCACGTCCTGAATCGGCTGGATGGTGCCGACCTCGTTGTTGGCGTACATGACGCTGACCAGTGCGGTCTGGCTGGTGATCTCACGCTCGAGCTGATCGAGGTCTAGCGTGCCGTGCTCATCGACCTCGATCTCGGTAAGGTCGAACCCGGCGAATTTCGCCAGCCAACGGCAGGTGTCCAGCACGGCGTGGTGCTCGACGCCGCTCGTGATCAGGTGGCGTTTACCGTCCAGCGCGGCTGCCTGGGCGACGCCCTTGATGGCCAGGTTGGCGCCCTCGCTGCCTGAGCCGGTGAAGACGATCTCTTCGCGGGCGCAGTCGAGGATGTCGGCCAGCGTGTCGCGAGCACGAGTGATCGCCTGGGCGGCGCGTCGGCCAGGACCGTAGACGCTGGACGGGTTGCCCCACTCGTCGGCGAAGTACGGCAGCATCGCCGCCAGCACCTCGGGGCGAACGGGAGTGGTGGCCGCG
>VBGG01000215.1:0-15727 GCA_005883405.1 Chloroflexota bacterium
TGGAGCCGGCCTGCGCGGTCGTGTCAAAGATCGCGCCGGTGCGGATGTTCTTCACCTTCAGGCGCACCTGCGCGCTGCCTCGGCCGATCTTCTGGTGCTCGTACGACATTACCTGCACGATCTGCCCGTCGAGCTCCATCATCGCCCCACGCTTCAGGTCGCTGGTCGAAATCACGACTCTCTGACACCTCCGGCAAGAATTGAAGACGCGGCGCCCGAGCCAGAGCCCGCGCTCCGCTGCGCTCCGCGCGGCAGGCCTACGCTGAGCTCTTTGGGCGAGCGACACAGCACGCGCGCCCCGTCTGTTTCGAGCACGACCAGATCTTCGATGCGCACCCCGCCCCAGCCCGGCAGGTAGACGCCCGGCTCGACCGAGAACACCATGCCGGCTCGTAGCGCGTCGTCGCCGCGTGATGGTGACAGCCACGGCGGCTCGTGCACTTCGAGACCGATGCCGTGCCCCAGGCCGTGGGTGAACGCCTCGCCGTAGCCTGCGCGACGAATGACCTCGCGAGCCAGCGCATCGCCCTCGCGTCCGGTCATCCCCGGCCGCACCTGCCGCTCCGCCTCCCGCTGGGCCTCGAGCACCAGCGCGTGAAGCTCGACCAGGCGCGCGTCGCGCGGTTGGCCGAGACACACCGTCCGCGTCATGTCCGAGCAATACCCATTCACGCGCGCGCCGATGTCGATCTTCAGCGGCTCACCCTGGCCGATACCCCGATCGGAAGGGACCGCGTGGGGCACGCTCGCATTCGGGCCACTGGCGACAATCGACGGAAAGCTGGGACCATCGGCGTGCTCGATCAGATACAGCTCCACCATGCGGGCGACATGTCGTTCCGTCAAGCCGGGCTCGATGCGCTGGAGCACGTCCGCGAGGCAGCGGTCGAGCACGTCGACGGCGGCCTGCAGCTCGGCCAGCTCCGCGGCGTCCTTGATCACCCGAAGCTCGTCGACCAGGCGCGCGACGGGCACAAACTCGATCGAGGCGGGCAGGTCGCGACGGATTTCCTCCCAGATGGCGTACGGCAAGTGGATCGACTCGAAGCCGAGCCGCCGTATACCGACCTGCGCGGCTCTCTCCGCGGCCGCCTGCGGACCGCGGCTGCCCGACGCGTACGTGATCACCTCGAAATCGGGCGACTCGTTGCTGGCCTGCTCGGCGGTGCGCGGATCCGTCAGCAGCATGGCCTGAGACGCGGTGATCAGCAAGTAGCCGGCCGAGTCGCGCGGCGGCAGGTCGTGACCGGTGTAGCCGCTCAGGTAATAACGCGACTCGGGCTGCGAAATCAGCAGCCCGTCGATGCGGTACGCCTCCAGCCATGCGCGAAGTCGCTCGAGGCGATGTGGGTAACTCACGAGGGTTCGACCTTCCGTGCCGCGCGCGGTGCGCTGCGAGCCTTGCCGTTGGTCGAGCTGGAGGCGGTCTTCTTGCGACTTGTCGACTTGGCGGCCACCTTCCCGCTTGTCGGCTTGGCGGCCACATTTCTGCTTGTCGGCTTGGCGGCCAGCTTCCCGTTGGCCGATCCATTGGCCTGTTCGCGGCGCGCGAAGCGTGGCGGCTCGCCTTCGTGCTTCAGGCAGCGGACCCGCCCACGGCCCATATCCACCTGCACACCGCCACATTGTGGGCACGGCTCGGGCAGCGGCCGATTGAACGAAACCCACTCGCACTGCGGCCAGTTGGCGCAGCCATAGAAGGGGCGGCCCTTCTTCGAGCGTTTCTCGAGGATCTCACCACCGTCGATTGGGCACTTGACCCCGACGCGGCGGGCAAACGGCTTGGTCTCACCGCAGTCGTGTGTCGACGTGTAGAACGGACCGTAGCGACCCGTGCGCAGCTGCATCGGCACACCGTGGCTGCAGCTTTCCTGAGGCGCATCGCTCGGCAGCTCTTCCGGCAGCGGTTTGGTCTCTTTGTGCTCGGGATACTGCGAGCAGGCCATGAACCGACCGAACCGGCCCTCCTTGATCACCATCGGATGCCCCTGCGAGCAGACCTCGTCGGTGGGCACCTCGGCTGGCTTGATACGTTCGACTTCGGCGTGGGCGCGTTCGAGATCGCGCGTCAGCGGTTCGTAGAACTCCTGGACGACGGGTACCCACTGCCGCTCGCCTTGAGCAACCTCGTCGAGTTTGTCTTCGAGCAGCGCGGTGAAGTCCAGATCGACGATGTCCCCGAACTGCTGGACCAGCACGTCGGTCACGATCGTGCCGAGCTCGGTCGGCTTGAGCCGCCGCCCGTCGCGTTCCACGTAGCCGCGATCCTGAATCGTGCCGAGGATCGGCGCGTACGTGCTTGGTCGGCCGATGCCGCGCTCCTCCAGCGATTTGACCAGCGTGGCTTCGGTGTAGCGCGGCGGTGGCTGGGTGAAGTGCTGCTCCGGGATGAGCCGCACCAGGTCGAGCAGGTCGCCGGCCGTCAGTTCTGGCAGCGGCTGGCGGTCCTCGTCGGCAGGTGCGTCCTCGTCCTGGCCAGCGCGGTAGAGACTGAGGAAGCCAGCAAACTTGAGCCGCGAGCCACTGGCGCGGAAGCGGTACTTCGGCTTGGCCTGGGCTTGCGCGTCCACGTCCACGGTCGTCACGTCGGAGATGGCCGACGACATCTGCGAAGCCAGGAAGCGCTTCCAGATCAGGTCGTACAGGCGGTTCTGCTCGGGCGTGAGCGAGTCGCGCACGGCTTCGGGCTCGCGGAAGACCGACGTCGGGCGAATGGCTTCGTGCGCCTCCTGGGCCAGCTTGCTGCGCGTCTTGTAGGTACGCGGCTCAGCCGGCAGCATGCCGTTGGCTAGCTTGGTGCGGATGTACTCGCGGGCCTCCTCCAGTGCAACCTGGGCGACGTTGACCGAGTCGGTTCGCATATAGGTGATCAGGCCAACCGCTTCGTCGCCGCCGATGGACATACCTTCGTACAGCTGCTGGGCGACGACCATCGTCCGCCGCGCGGTGAAGCCGAGCTTGCGACTCGCTTCCTGCTGCAGGGTGCTGGTGGTGAACGGCGCGTCGGGATGGCGCTGCTGCTCGCGCTCGCGAACGCCCGCCACCGACCATCCGGCGCCATCCAGATCGGACTGGACGGTCGCCGCCTCGATGCCGGTCTTGAGGTCGATCTTCTCACCCTCGCGCTCCACCAAACCCGCGGTAAACGTCGCCTTGCGACCCTGGCGTCGAGCGAGCTCGGCCTGCAGCGTCCAGTACTCGACAGGGACGAACGCTTGGATCTCCCGCTCACGATCGACGACCATGCGCACGGCCACCGATTGGACGCGCCCGGCCGACAGACCGCGCCGAATCTTGCGTCCCAGGAACGTGCTGACCGGATAGCCGATCAGACGATCGACGACGCGCCGCGCCTGCTGAGCATCTACTCGGTGCATGTCGATGCTGCGCGGGTTCTGCAACGCGTCGAGCACGGCGCCGCGGGTGATCTCGTGGAATTCGATGCGACTGACCGGTTGATCGCCGTCGAGCCCGAGAGCCGAGACCAGATGCCAGGCGATCGCCTCGCCTTCGCGATCGGGGTCAGTCGCCAGCAGCACCGCCGACTTGCCGCGCGCCTCGTCCTTCAGCCGTTTGACGACGTCTTTGCGTTCCTTGGGCACCACGTACTGGGGCCGAAACTGGTTCTCGACGTCGACGCCCAGCCGACTGGTGGGCAGATCGCGGACATGCCCCAGGCAGGCCCGCACAGCGTACTGGCGTCCCAGGAATTTCTCGATGGTTTTTGCCTTGGCGGCCGATTCGACCACGACCAGGCTTTGTTTGGCCATTGTTGGGGTGTTGCTTTCGTGTTGGGCGGGCGGAAGTCTAACTTAGAGTTCCGCGTTCCGCGTTCCGCGTTCGACGCGTTTGGCTTCGTCGTTGGGCCTGACCACTCCACAGGCGACCCCTGCATATGAGGCGACCTCGAGCGGGAGACCTGACGCGGAACTCGGAACGCGGAACGCGGAACGCATTACGCCCGGGTATACAACATCGAACCGACCTGGCGGGCCAATCCTTTCAATTCGAGCATGGCCAGCGCCGCGGCGACCTCGCCGGAGCTGAGACGGAGGGTACGTGCTAGCTCGTCCGCGTGGTGCGGCTCGGCGCTCAGGGCCTCCAACACGCACCCTTCACGCGCTCCAAGCTCCGGCAGGTGTTGTGCCAACGTTGTGGCCTCCGCCGGCGTGGCGCCGATCGCTTCGAGGATGTCCTGCGCGCAGGTTACCGGCGTGGCGCCCTGTCGCAGCAGTTCATTGGTGCCGGCGCTCATTGGTCCGAAGATGCTCCCGGGCACGGCCAGCACGTCGCGACCCTGTTCGAGCGCGAAGTCGGCGGTGATGAGCGCGCCGCTGTGTTCACCGGCCTCCACGATCACGGTTCCCAGCGATAGACCCGAGATCAGGCGATTACGTCTCGGGAAATTGACGGCGTCCGGCCGCACGCCGGGTGCGAACTCAGAGACGACCGCCCCAGCGTCATTTTCGACGATCTGCCGAGCGAGGCCGGCGTTTTCTGGCGGGTACACCTGGTCGAGTCCATTGCCCAGCACCGCGATGGTGCGGCCTCCGGCCTGTACGACCGCCCGGTGCGCGGCCGTGTCGACGCCTCTGGCCAGCCCGCTGACGACGGTCACACCGGCCGCCGCCAGCTCACGCGCCAGACGATCGGCCACCGCCTGACCGTAGCTGGTCGCACGCCGGGTGCCGACCAGCGCGACCGCCCGCGCGTCCCGAGCCGCAAGGCGGCCGCGTACGAACAGCACGGGCGGCGGATCAGCAACGTCGCGCAGGTTGGTCGGATACCCGTCATCCAGCAGCGTGATCGCGCGGATGCCGAGCTGCGCCAGCCGCCTGCCGACCGCGTCGGGCGCGGTTCGCTGCCGCAGGCGGCGCAATGATTCGGCGGTGCGTCGTTCCACGCCGGCAGCAGCCAACTCGAGATCAGTGGCTTCCCACGCGCCGCGGGCACTACCGCAGACCTCGAGGAGACGCTGAAAGCGCACGGGCCCGATACCCGCGGCCATGATTAGCACGATCCAGTACGCGCGCTCGTCCTCGATGACCGCCGCCACGCCCCACAACTATGGGGCAAACTCGCGCAAGGTCGTCTCGATTAGTGGGCGCACATCGCGCAGTACGGCTGGATCGTCCTCGGGACGCTCGAGGAAGTAGCACAGGCTGATCAGATCGATCATGCGCGCCAGGCGTAGCCAGTCGGCTGGCAGCTCGCCACCGCCCTCGCGGTAACCGGCCACAAAGCCGTCGCGGTAGGCCGGCGGCAGGCTGGCACTATGGCGCAGGAAGATGCCGACGTCGTTCAACGGCATTCCCGAGAAGGCGAACTCCCAATCCAGCACCCCGGCGATGTCGTGATCGCGTATCAGCAGGTTCCACGGCTTGTAGTCGGCGTGCAACAGACTGGCCTGGCCGCGGAGCGCTTCCAAACGGTGTGCGTGATCGGCGATGAAGCGCAGCAGCCTCTCGGTGAGATCGGGCCCCAGGCGAGCACCCGAGCGGCCGCTGAGCAACCAGCCCCGCAGCATGTCGGACCAGTCGCCGCTGAAGCTCTCGAAGTCGCCCACCGACAGGTCATCCCGCAGAAAGCCCGGCGCGGCCAACCGGTAGGCATGGATCACGGCCAGCACGCGGCCAGCCGCGCGTGCCGTGGCGTCGACGTCCTCGGCCGAAGCGTGCTTCAAGAGGTGGTCGAAGCGCTCGCCGTCGATCCAGGACACGATGTTCCAGGGCGTAGGCGCGTCCGGCTCGGAATGCAGAACGCTGGCTACGGGTACCCGCGCGCCGACCAGTCGCGCCAGCGCCGCCTCGCGCCGACACGCGCTCGGGTCGGCCGAAAACACGCGCAGGACGACGGGCTCGGAGCGGGTCGATAGACGCAGTCGGTAATTGGTGTTGCGCAAGCCACCGCTGAGCGGCTCCGCCTCGAGTACGCGGGCACCGCCGGCGAAAGGCTGAATCAGCGCCTCGATCTCGGTCGGGCTCAGCTCCAGGAAGGGAAATCGGCGCTGCCAACCTTGCTCAACGGCCACGACGCTGAGTGCCCTGCATAGCGTTGCGTATCATCCTGAGAAGGAACCCGTGGGCTCCGCTCGCAGGCTCGCTTCGCGCAGGGCAGGCCCGTGGGCTCCGCTCGCAGGCTCGCTTCGCGCAGGGCAGGCCCGTGGGCTCCGCTCGCAGGCTCGCTTCGCGCAGGGCAGGCCCGTGGGCTCCGCTCGATGTCAGGCTGGGCGATGAAACCAGCGAAATTATCAGGGGTAACGCTGCCGCCGTACTGCACCTGCAATCCTTCGGCGATTGCCGCGCCGGCAATCTCGGCCACCGTGTGACGGATCAGCGCGATCGTCGCATTCGCGCCTTCGGGAGTTGCCGCGCGGCCGGTGCCGATGGCCCAGATCGGCTCGTAGGCGATCACCACCGCCGAAATGTGGTCGACGCCGTCGAGCGCGGCATGTACCTGGCGCGTCACCACGACATCCGTTTCGCCACGCTCGTGTTGCGCCAGGCTCTCGCCGACGCACACGATCGGCACCAGGGCAGCGTCGAGCGCCGCCTTGACCTTGCGGTTGACCAGCGCGTCGTCCTCGAAGAAGAGCTGACGCCGTTCGGAGTGTCCGACGATCACGAAAGTCGCCAGGCCTTCCAGCATGCCGGGCGCGATCTCGCCCGTGAAGGCGCCCTTCGGCTCGGGACACAGGTTCTGCGCGCCAACCAGGATCTCCGTCTCGCGCAGACGCGCCGACACGGCCGGCAACGACGTGTATGGCGGGCAGACGATGCGCTCGACGCTGTGGAACAACTGCAACGCGGGCAGCATCGCGTCGACCAGCGCCAGGCTTTCGGGGATGGTGTTGTGCATCTTCCAGTTGCCGGCGACGATCGGTTTGCGGCGACCCATCAGCAGTCGTGTTTCAGGGCAGCAACCCCTGGTAGCACCTTGCCTTCGATGAATTCGAGCGAGGCGCCGCCGCCCGTCGAGACGTGCGTGAGCTTGTCGGCCAGGCCGGCCTGCTCGACCGCCTGGACGGACTCGCCACCGCCGACGATGGTGACGGCCTTCGACTCGGCCATGGCCTGGGCGACGGCCAGCGTACCTCTGGCGAAGCGTGGGTCTTCGAAGACGCCCATCGGTCCGTTCCAGAGGACGGTGCCAGCTCGGGTGATCTCCGCGCGGAACGCCTCGATGGCGCGCGGGCCGATGTCCACGATGATGTCGTCGGCCGCCACCTCGGTGACCGCTATGGTGCGACCGGGCGCCTCACCCTTGAGGTCTGTCGTGACGACCACGTCGATCGGCAGCATGACCTTGTCGCCGCGTGACACGAGCTCCCGCGCCGTCGCCACCAGATCGGGATCGAGCAGGCTCTTGCCCACTTCGCGGCCCTGGGCTTTGAGGAATGTGTTGGCCATTCCACCGCCGATGAGCAGCCGATCGACGCGATCGATCAGGTTCTGCAGCACCGCCAGCTTCGAGGACACCTTCGCGCCGCCGACGATGGCCACGAACGGCCGCTTCGGGCTCTCCAGCGCCTGACCGATGGTGACGATCTCCTTTTCCATCAGCAAACCGGCCACCGCCGGCAGGTAATGCGCCAGCCCTTCGGTCGAGGCGTGAGCACGATGCGCGGTGCCGAACGCGTCGTTGACGAACACGTCGCCCAACTTCGCCAGCTGCGCGGCGAAGCCGGAGTCGTTCGCCTCCTCTTCAGGATGAAAGCGAACGTTTTCGAGCAGCACCACCTCGCCGGACCCGATCATCTTGACCGCGGCTTCCGCCGGCGGCCCGATGCAGTCCGCCGCGAAGGGGCACGGCATCTTGAGCAGTTCACCCAGCCGCTCGGCCACCGGTTCGAGCGAGTATTTCGGGTTGGGCTTGCCATCAGGTCGGCCCAGGTGAGACAACAGCACCACGCGGGCGCCATGCTCACGCAGATGTTGCAGCGTGGGGAGCGCGGCGCGGATGCGCGTATCGTCGGCCACCCGCCCGTCCTTCATGGGCACGTTGAAGTCGACGCGGACCAGAGCGGTCCTGGCGCTCCAGTCCACGTCACGGACCGTGCAGAGGCGGCCCACCTCTACTCTCTGCTGCTGACCGTCGCCATCGTCGACGCGGCTGAGTCGCGCTCCCGCAGGCGCGGGTTTTTGCCCCACATGGCCGGCTCGCCGACGATCTCCTTCAGAATCGAGCCGTTGGCCGAGATCCTGCCGGACAGGTGTCTGGCGACAAACGCGGTGATGTCGGCCAGCCGGCAGGCGTAGCCGTACTCGTTGTCGTACCAGCTGACGACCTTGACCAGGTTGCCGACGACCAGAGTATCGAGCCCGCTGAAGATCGACGATCGCGTGTCGCCCTTGAAGTCGGAAGACACCAGCGGCTCTTCGGTGTAGCCCAGAATGCCGACCATGGCGTCCCTCGAGTAGTCGCGCATCGCGGCGTTGATGTCGTCCTTGCTGGCCTCGCGTTCGAGCACCGCGGTGAAGTCGATGACCGAGACGGTCGAGGTCGGTACGCGGAAGGCCATGCCGCCGAACTTGCCGACCAGCTCCGGAATCACCAGGCCGACGGCGCGGGCAGCGCCCGTCTCGGACGGCACGATGTTCAAGGCCGCCGCGCGAGCGTCGCGCAGGTCTTTGGCCGCCACATCCAGCAGGCGTTGCGAATTCGTGTACGAGTGGACGGTCGTCAACAGCCCGCGCTGAATGCCGAAGCGGTCGTACAGCACCTTGGCGACCGGCGCCAGGCCGTTAGTGGTGCACGAGGCGTTGGAGATGATGTTGTGCCTGGCCGGGTCGAACCGCTCCTGATTGACGCCCAGGACGATGGTGATGTCCTCGTTCTTGGCCGGCGCGGAGATGATCACCTTGTTGGCGCCGGCCTCCAGGTGGGCTTTGGCCTTCGTCGCGTCGGTGAACAGACCGGTCGACTCGATCACGATCTGGGCGCCCATCTTCTTCCAGGGGATGCTGGCCGGATCGCGCTCGGCGGTGACCTGAATCTCGTGACCATCGACCACAAACGACGTGGCGCGCGCCTCGACGTCGCCCGGATACACGCCGTAGTTGCTGTCGTACTTGAACAGGTGAGCGTTGATCGCCGTGTCGAACAGGTCGTTGATGGCCACCACCTCGACATCGTCGGGATGGCGGTCGAGTAGCGCCTTGAGCGCCTGGCGCCCGATGCGGCCGAAGCCGTTGATGCCCACGCGTACTGCCATTGGCGGCTCCTTTCTTTTGAGCTGTCAGCAATCAGCTTTCAGCTATCAGCTAGCTATCAGTTTGCAGCGCGCGGGGATACGGGTGCATGTCAAACTTTAGCGGCCGACCGCGGCTGACGGCTGAGGGCTGACAGCTGACGGCTTTCGCGCGAACGCGCCACGCCCGGCGTAGTGCGCGGCCGAGCCGAGCTCCTCCTCGATGCGCAAGAGCTGGTTGTATTTGTTGACGCGCTCGCCGCGGGCTGGCGCGCCGGTCTTGATCTGGCCGGCATTGGTCCCCACCGCCAGGTCGGCGATGGTGGTGTCCTCGGTCTCGCCCGAGCGATGCGAAATGACCGCCGAGAATCCCGCCGACCGCGCCATGTCGATGGCCTGGAGCGTCTCGCTGACGCTGCCGATCTGATTGACCTTGACCAGGATGGAATTGGCCGACCTTTCGGCGATCCCGCGCTTGAGCCGTTCGGTATTGGTGACGAAGAGATCGTCGCCAACGAGCTGGATGCGACTGCCGAGCCGCTCGTTCAGCTCACGCCAGCCGCTCCAGTCATCCTCGGCGAGACCATCCTCGATCGATACGATCGGGTACTCGTCGCACAAGCGCTGGTAACGCTCGACCAGCTCGGCGGCCGACAGTGTGACCCCCTCGCGTTCCAGTCGGTATCGACCGCCGTCGAACAACTCGGTCGCCGCCACATCCAGCGCCAGCGCCACCTGGTCGCCGGCCTTGTAGCCGGCGCGTTCGATCGCGCTGATGATGATCTCGAGCGGTGCACGATTGTCGGGCAGGCGTGGCGCGAAGCCGCCTTCGTCGCCGATGCCGGTGCTCAGCTTGCGGTTCTTCAGCTCGGCGCGCAGCGCCTGATAGACCTCGGCCCCCCAGCGCAGCGCCTCGCGGAACGTCGGTGCACCAAGTGGCACGACCATGAACTCCTGGACATCCGTGGAATCTTCGGCGTGCTGGCCGCCGTTGAGGATATTCATCAGCGGCACGGGTAAAACGTGCGCGGATATCCCGCCGATGTAGCCGTAAACGGGCAGCCTGCGCGCGCTGGCCGCCGCGTGCAGCACCGCCAGCGATGTACCGAGAATCGCGTTCGCGCCCAGGTTGCCTTTGTTGGGGGTGCCGTCGAGCTCGAGCAGCAGGCCGTCTAGCGGGGCTTGCTCGAAGACTGAGCGCCCGCGCAAGGCCGGCGCGATGCGCTCGAACACGTTGTGAACCGCGGTCAGTACGCCCTTGCCGCCGAACTGACGCGGATCACCGTCCCGAAGCTCGAGGGCTTCATGCGCCCCGGTGGAAGCGCCCGACGGGACTTCCGCGCGTCCGACCGTGCCATCGTCGAGGCGTACCTCCACTTCGACGGTGGGGTTTCCGCGGGAGTCGAGGATCTGACGGGCCAGAACGTCAGCAATCAGCGACACACAGAAGGCTTGAAGTCTACCAGGTTGGACCGCCTCTCCCTATGGGAGAGGCCGCTTCAGGCCCGTGCCGTGTTTGACTTGGCGACCACGGGGCTGGCCGGGCGCGGCGGCGCCGGCACAATATCAGTGGCTCGCCGAACGGTGAGCAGCAGGCCGTCCACGCCCTGGACCACCACGCGCTCGCCAGTGGTCAGCCGGCCGTCGGGCGCAACCGCCTGCCACAGCTCGCCCTGGACCAGCACGATGCCCGTCTTGCCTGGCTCCAGATCACGGCGTACCACGCCCGGCGCGCCGAGCAGCCCCTCGCGACCGGTCACCACACGCCGCCGGCGTGAGCGCAAGACCGCCGCGACGACCACCAGGAAGAAGCCCAGCAGAACGGCCGTGACCGCGGCAATCGCCACCAGTGACACCTGCAGGAACGGCGCCTCAGGCGCGTTGATCAGCAGCATGGAGCCGATGGCGAAGGACGTGGCTCCGCCCGCGGCCAGGATGCCGTGCGCGGTGAGGAATGGCTCGAGGCCGAACTGGAGGATGCCGAAGGCGATCAGCGCGACGCCCGCGAAGTTCAGCGGCAGCGTGCCCAGCGCGTAGAACGCCAGCAGCAGACAGATTCCGCCGATCACGCCTGGAAATACGGAGCCCGGGTTGTACAACTCGAGCAGCAGCCCCAGGCTGCCCATGCTCAACAGGATGTAGGCGATCGTCGGGTTGGTGATCGTCAGCAGGAACGATTCCAGCGCCGACATGTCCGCCGGGCGAGTCGCCGCGTCGGCGGTGTGCAGCACCACATCGCCGGTGGCCACGTGGACGCTCGCGCCGTCAGCCTGGCGCAGCAAGTCCGGCAGGTCTTTGGCAATGTAGTTGGCCACGTTGGCTTTGAGCGCTTCGCTCGCCTGCAGGTTGGCGCCTTCACGCACCGCACGCTCCGCGAACTCGGGGTCGCGGCCACGCTGCTCGGCCAATGCGCGGATGCTGGCAACTGCGTCGTTGGTTACCTTCGCCTTCATCTCCGGGGACATCTGCGCCTCGCCACCGTTGGTGCCCTCAGCGACGGGCGTGGCCGAGCCGATGTTGGTCGTCGGCGCCATGCCCACCAGGTTTGCCGCGTACGAGATGTACACCCCCGCAGAGCCAGCCCGTGCTCCGTCCGGCGCGACATACACGATCACCGGCACCCTCGAGCTCAGGATGCGCAGAGAACACGACGGCGGCAGCATTCGACTTTTCAGCGTCGGCGATCACACGGTCTACGTACGTGGCCATCACCGGATTGATGATGCCGTTGATCTTGCCGACCACCACCTCGGGCCGCTCGCTCTGGGCCGCGGCTGTGCTCACGGCCAACACGAGCGCACCCGTAAGGTTGACCAGTAGCAGTGCCAGAACAGCGCGCATCAACTTTTACGCCGGCAACACCGGCGCCAGCTCGCGAGCGATGGCCTCGACCTCGGGCCGCAGCCGCGCAATGGCCGCCTCGTCGGACGGATTCTCAGCGATCGTGCTGACGATCTGCGCGACGCGCTGCATCTGGGCCTCGGTGGCGCCGCGCGTCGTCACCGCCGGCGTGCCGAAGCGGACGCCGCTGGTCACTGCCGGCCTGCGCGTCTCGCCAGGCACGGTGGACATGCTGGTGATGACGCCGGCGCCTTCCAGCGCCTTCGCCAGCGCTTTGCCTGAGTATTCGCGATCGAGCAGTTTCACCACAAGCAGGTGGTTGTCGGTGCCACCCGAGACGACCTTCATGCCGCCGCGGATGAGCCCCTCAGCCAGTGCACGGGCATTATCGACTACCTGCTGTTGATACGCGCGGAATTCCGGCTCCATCGCCTCGCGGAAGCAGACTGCCTTGGCCGCGATCGCCGACAGGTGTGGACCACCCTGGATGCCAGGGAACACCGTCCTGTCGATGGCCTTGGCGAGCTCCTGTTTGGAGAGGATCAGCGCGCCGCGCGGGCCGCGCAGGCTCTTGTGGGTGGTCGTGGTCACCACGTCGGCGTACGGCACCGGGCTGGGGTGAACGCCCGCGGCGATCAAGCCGGCAATGTGGGCGATATCAGCCATGAACCGCGCGCCCACGCTCCCGGCGATCTCTGCCAGACGCTGCCAGTCGATGACGCGCGAATAAGCCGACGCGCCGGCCACGATCAGCTTTGGCCGATGCTCCCCGGCCAGCGCCGCGACGTGGTCGTAGTCGATGACCTCGCTCTCGGGGTCCACGCCGTAGTGCACGAACTTGTAGAACTGGCCCGAAAAGCTGACCGGGCTGCCGTGCGTGAGGTGGCCGCCCTGGCTCAGCTCCATGCCCATCACCGTGTCGCCGGGCTGGAGCAGCGCGAAGTACACCGCCATGTTGGCCGGGCTACCCGAATAAGGCTGAACGTTGGCGTGCTCGGCGCCAAAGAGCTGCTTGGCACGGTCGATGGCGATCTGTTCGATGTCGTCGACGAGCGCCACGCCCTGGTAGTAGCGAGAACGCGGATACCCCTCAGCGTACTTGACGTTCAGATGCGAGGCGAGGCACTCCAGGACAGCTTGCGAGGCGTAGTTCTCGCTGGCTATGAAGTTCAGCGTGCGGATGTGGCGCTCGCGGTCGCGTTCGATGAGCGCAGAGATCTCAGGGTCGGTGGTCTGCAGCGAAGCACTCGCCCGCGTCGCGATGGACATGTCGGCCAAAGTGTACTTCGTACAATCCGGGGTCTGATGAACAAACGCAAGAAGGTGGCCTGGCGGAAGCACCGCGTCAAAGCCAAGAAACGCGAAGAGAAGGAGCGCACCGGCGCCATCGCCCGCAGGGGTTGAGGGTGGCGTAGAAGCACTCAAGCCAGCAGCGAGAACCCGCCGTCGACGATGATGGTCTGCCCGCGGATCATCTCGGCGGCGGGGCTGGCGAGAAACGCGACCACACGCGCGATGTCTGCGGGCTCGACCATGCGCCCCGCCGGCGTCCGCTCGATCGTCTGGCGGATGACATCCGCACCCCACGGAAACGACTTCAGTGCATCCGTCTCCACCAGACCGCCCGAAACGGCGTTTACCCGCACCCCGTGCACCGCGAGCTCGACCGCCAGGTAGCGCGTAACCGCCTCGAGGGCGGCCTTTGACACCCCGACCAGGAAGTAGTCGCGCATCACGCGGCTGGCGCCCAGGCTCGACAGACTGACGACGACGCCGCCGCCGCGCGCCTGCATCAACGGCAAGGCCGCGCGCGCACATAGCCAGGCGCCGCGCGCGTTGACGTTCATGGTCCAGTCCCAGTGATGCGGAGTGAGCTCCGTGACGGGCCGGTTGACCCCCGAGGCCGAATTGTTGATCAGGATGTCGAGATAGCCGAACCGCTTGCCGACCTCGTCGAGCATCCGCGTGACGTGCGCTTCATCGGCCACGTTGCCGCGAATCGTCTCCGCCTGTCTGCCCAGAGACCGCGCCTCCGCGGCAGTCTCCGCCGCGGCGTCAGCGTGGCGCACGTAGTTGACCAGCACGTCCGCGCCGCGACGGGCGAGCTCGAGGGCGATCGCTCGCCCGATGCCTCGCCCGCCGCCAGTGATCAGCGCGAGTTTGCCAGTGAGGTCAGACTCGCTCACTTCTCCAGGGTGGCTTTGGCGCTCAGCTCGACGTTGCCTTTGAGCGCCTGCGAGATCGGACACGTGTCCTTGGCCGTCTCGGCCGCCTTCTGGAACTCCGCTTCGTTGGCGCCGGGCACGCTGCCGCGCACTTCGAGCGCGCTCGAGCTCACCTTGAATCCGCCTTCGACACGGTCGAAGGTGACCGTCGCGGTGACGTCCAGGGACCCGGGCGGTGTACCGGCTTGGCCGAGCACATTTGAAAGGGCCATCGCATAACAGCTGGCGTGGGACGCAGCCAAAAGCTCCTCAGGGCTCGTCTTGCCCTGGGCGTCGGCCTCCGAGCGTCGCGCCCAGCTGACCTCGAGATCCTTGAAGACGCCACTGGTGGCCGCGCTCACGTGGCCCTTGCCGGTAGGAAGATCGCCGCTCCATGTCACATGCGCCTGTCGAACCGCTGCCATGGCTGCTGCTCCCGAGGGTGGAGTGTCCGCCCCGATGTTACCGGCTGTTATCCTGAGCGCCCACGTGGATCTGGACGAAGTCACCATCGACCAGCTGCAAGCCCACATGGCCGCCGGCACGCTCAGCGCGCGAGAGCTGGTCGAAGCCTACCTGCTGCGCATCGAAGCCATCGACCGTACCGGCCCCACGCTGCGCAGCATCATCGAGACTAACCCCGACGCCCTGGCCATCGCCGACGCGCTCGACCAAGAACGAGCTAGCGGTCATGTGCGCGGCCCGCTTCACGGCGTTCCGATCGTCATCAAGGACAACATCGACACGGCCGACCGCATGCAGACCACCGCCGGCTCGTTGGCACTCGCCGGCAGCTACGCCCGAGCCGACGCCCCGGTCGCTGCCAGACTGAGGCAAGCCGGCGCCATCCTGCTCGCCAAAGCCAATCTCAGCGAGTGGGCCAACTTCCGCTCGACCCGCTCCTCCAGTGGCTGGAGCGGTCGCGGGCGCCAGACGCGCAACCCGTTCGTGCTCGACCGCAGCCCGGGCGGATCAAGCTCCGGGTCAGCCGTCGCCGTTTCCGCCAATCTGTGCGTCGCGGCACTGGGCACCGAGACCGACGGCTCGATCATGAGCCCGTCATCGGCGAGTGGCGTCGTCGGCATCAAACCGACCGTTGGGCTGACGAGTCGCCAGGGCGTGGTGCCGATCTCGCTTACCCAGGACACCGTCGGCCCGCATGCGCGCACGGTGGCGGATGCGGCCGCGGTACTGAGCGCCGTTGCCGAATCGGGAGAAGATTACCGTCAGTATCTGCAGGCCGACGCGCTGAGCGGAGCATGCATCGGCATCGCGCGAAAGTTCCACACCGAATACAGCGAGCACACCGATCGCGTGTTCGCCCAGGCGCTCGAGGTTTTGCGCCAGCGCGGCGCTGAGCTGATCGACGACGTCGAGATCCCCGCCCATGCCGAGCTGCGCGCCGACCTCGAGGGCGCTGATGTCACTGCCGAGCGACTGGTGCTGCAGTATGAGTTCAAGGCCGGTATCGCCGCCTATCTCGCCACGCGTC
>VBGG01000215.1:15846-25525 GCA_005883405.1 Chloroflexota bacterium
ACGAGATGCGCTTCGCTCGAGGCTTCGCCCAGCTGTTCGAGGAGCGCGGATTCGCCGCGCTGGTGGCGCCGACCAACGCGCCGGCCTGGGCGATCGACGTCCTGGACGGTGCTCGCGGGCTGGGCGGTAGCGCACAGGCGGCCGCGGTAAGTGGCTTCCCACTGATTACGGTGCCAGCTGGATTCGCGCTCGGCCTGCTCCCGCTCGGACTGACGTTCATGGGCCCGCCGCGCAGTGAGCCAACGCTCATCAAGCTCGCATTCGCCTTCGAGCAGGCCAGTCCGGTCCGCCGCGTTCCAGGATTCCGAGCGAGCACCCTCGATCTCCCATAGGCGCGGCGGTCTCTCAACCGTGTAACGCCGCCATGAGCCAACCCTTGAGGCGGCCGTGAGGTGGATGTGAGGTCGATGTGAGCTGGATGTGAGGCGGCCGCGACGGTGAACTTCCGCACCCGTAACCTCGCTTGTGACGCGGCATAGTGCGGAGTTCCCACGTAGTCGTAACGCGAATTGCTCGTCCACCGTGCGCATTTGCGCAACATTTCTCACAAACCGGTAACGCTGGTAACACTTGAGCGCCGTTCCATAACGCGCACCTCAAGGAAACGGAACACTCGTAACTCCAGCGAGGCATAGTCCTTGCCTGTACCTCCACAACCCGCACTGGTGGTCCTTGTGGAGGCAATCGGTTCCGTTACACGCGCGCCCCGCTCGCGCACAACATTGTGAGCACTGCCGTTACCTCCGCAGGCGCCGTAAGCCTGCGGGACGTTGCAGAGGAGCTCGAACTCGGCGTTGACCACCTGGCGAGACGCGGATATCTGGCTGCCAAACGCAGCCTGGACGTCCTGTTCGCGGCGGCGCTGCTGGCCTCCTTGTGCTGGCTGTTCGTGCTGGTTGCGGTGTGCGTGAAGCTGGAGTCGGGCGGGCCAGTGTTTTTCCGCCAGGTCCGCATCGGCCGCGACGGCCGGGCCTTCACGATGTGGAAATTCCGCACCATGCGACGCGAGCGACGCCGCCGTGACGTCGGGCCGCCACCCGGCACCCACGAACGCCGCCACCTCCACAAAACACGCGGCGATCCGCGTGTCACCTGCGTTGGGCGGGTCCTGCGACGCGCCTGCCTGGATGAGCTGCCGCAGTTGTGGAACGTCCTGGTTGGGGAGATGAGCCTGGTCGGGCCGCGGCCGGAGCTGCCGGAGATCGTTGCCCTGTACGAGCCGTGGCAGCACGCCAGGCACCTGGTCACTCCAGGCATCACCGGCTGGTGGCAGGTGAACCGCCACCCGCACCGGCTGATGCACGAAGCCACCGAGCTCGACCTGCACTACGTGCGTAACCAATCGCTCCGGCTGGACCTGTGGATCCTGATCCGCACCTTCGGCGCGATCGTCAGAGGGACAGGAGCATTCTGATGCGGATGCCGTCGAGGCGTGCTCGCGTAGTCCTGGGTGTGCTGGTATGCATAGCCACGGTCGGAGGTTTTGTTGGCTGGCAGGCGATGGCTTTGCAACAGACGGCACGGGAGGCGCGTGACCATCTGGGAGCCGCCCGCGAAGCGTTGACCGATACGGCGGTGTCGACCGGAGGCGATCCTGCCGCGGCGTCGCTGGGCCAGACCCACTTGGCATCCGCGTGCACGGAAGCCGCGGCCGCGGCCGCCGCCCTGCGCGATGTGAACGGTCAACTGCAGACCATCATGCCGGTGGTAGGCGCACTGGAGGCAGTGCCCGGCGTTGGCGATAGAGCTCGCGCTCAGGCCGTGACCCTGGAGGCCGGCACCCAGATCGCCAACGCCGGCACCGCGCTATGCGACGGTCTCGCTCCACTCGTCGAGTTCCTGTCCGCTAGCTCCTCCGACAGTAGCTCGCAATCGGCCTCTCAAGTACTCCAGGCACTGGCGGCGGCGCGGCCTGAACTCCTGGATGCAGAGCAACGTCTGGCGCAGCTCCAGCAGTCACTCAGCGCCCTTCGCGACGAGGATCTCGACGTTCAGAATCGCTCGGCTGTGATCGCGCTGCGCGCCCGGCTGCCAGGACTTGTCAGCAAGATGCATGACGCCGACGCCCTGCTGGGCCTCCTCGGTTCGGACACTACGCGGCGCTACCTGCTGCTCTCCCAGAATCCAGACGAGCTGCGCGCGACCGGCGGCTACATCGGCAGCGCCGGCGTCGTGGAGGCGAGAAATGGACGGGTCCGCCTGGTCGAGTACGGTTCGAGCCGGAATTACGACACCCCGCCAGATCTGCGTGTCGTTCCACCACCGGCATTCCGCGATTATCTTGGCGCGAGCTTCTGGCATCTGGCCGCCGCCAACTGGTGGGCGAGCTTCCCGGATGTGGCACGCCAGGCGGCCTACTTTTACGCCCTGTCGCACCCGGGCGAAACGCTCGACGGTGTCATCGCGCTGGACCAGTTCGGCCTCCAGCGCCTGCTCGAGGTGCTCGGCCCGGTGGACGTGCCCGATTTCGGCGAACGCGTCGGCGCCGCCGACGTCGAAGCGAAGCTCGATCGCTACGTCCACGCGAGCGATTCGAGTGATGAATCTCAACGCAAGCAGTTCACCGCGGCTCTGTCTTCCGCCGTCTTGCAGGCGGTGATGTCGGCGCCGCGCGGAGCGCTGCAGGGACTCGTCAAGGCTGGGCGCATCGCGCTCGACGAGCAGCACCTGTTGGTGTGGGTCGGCGATGCGGACGCTACGCAGCTGTTCGCGAGTCGGCGCTGGAATGGCGCGCTGCTGCCGGCCTCCGGCGACGCGCTGCTGCTGGTGGATACCGAAGTGGGCGCCAGCAAGCAGAGCCAGGCAGTAACACGCGACGCGCAGTACAGCGTTTCTCTGGCGCCAGGCGAGAGCCCCCGAGCATCGCTGGCGATCACCTACACCAACCAGTCGCGCCCGGAGCATCGGCCGGACGTGCGCTTCGTATCGACCTACCGCACGCTGCTGCGCGTGTTCGTTCCGCCTGGCGTCACCCTTACCAGCGGCTCCGGGTTCGACGGCGACATCACCTCTTCACAGGAGTGCGGGCGGCAGGTATTCGGCGGCCAGGTGTCCGTCGCCGAAGGCGCCAGCTCGCAGGTATCACTGTCGTATCGATTGCCAACGACTGCCGTGGCTTCCGGTTACGACTTGCTGGTGCAGCAACAGCCGGGGGTTCCTCCAGGACACCTGTCCGTTTCGGTCGCGCCCGCCACCCAGCCGGCCGCCCACGCCGAGATTGGCAACGCGCCCGGTCGACACGCTCGCTGGCAGCTCGATCCCACGGAGTCACCGGTCTTGCGGGATGCGCCTCTTCCACAGTCGCCAACTGAAGGATGTGGCATTCCGCCTGTCCAGGCCCAGCCGATCGCGCCACCCGAATGGTTGCAGATCCCGTCGGCGGGTATCGACTCGTCGGTGGTGGACCTGGGTGTCCAGCCGAGCGGCGAGATGGAGGCCCCACTTGCGCCCGACGTCGTGGGCTGGTACCGCATGAGCGCGCGGCCGGGCCAGCCGGGTAATAGCGTCATGAGTGGCCATGTCGACTGGGGGCGAAACACCGCCGTCTTCTGGGGTCTTCGCAATCTGGTCCAGGGCGATCGAATTCTGGTCCGCGGCGCAGACGGCATCGTCCACACCTATGCCGTCGAGTGGAATGAATCCTTCGCCTGGCAAACAGCTCCCGTCGATCGGATCGTCGCCCCGTCCAGGCAGAGTCTACTCACGCTGATCACCTGTGATGGGGTCTTCGACCAGCAGTCACGGGAATACTCGGAGCGCCGCGTCGTGCGCGCGCAGCTGATCGATTGAGCAAAGGAGATCGGGCATGTCGCAAAGTCGTAAGGTAGCGTGGCGGAAGGCAGTCGTCGTCGGGTGGCTGGCCGCCAGTGGCGCGGTGTTTCCGCTTCTTGCAACAGCACAGCAGAACGCCGAGCAACCGGTGCCCAGCGGTGCCGCGGTGGAGGTCGGCGGAGTCCAGGCTCGACCGGCTGCCGCGCAGGGCGTCCAGACCGGGCCCGTCGCGGTGGAGGGCGGCCAGACCGCGCCCGGAAACGTGAGCGGTGCCCAGCCCCAGACCATCGAAGTGGGTGGCGCCCAGGCCCGGCCAGTCGGCGTCGGCGGCGCCCAGACTCGGCCAGTCGAGGTCGCTGGCGCTCAGTCGCGTCCGATCGTGCTGCCGAACACTGGCGGCGGTCCCGCTCCTGACGATCGCCCCTGGGAGTTCGCTCTGGCCGGCCTCACCGCCATTGGCGTCGGCACATATCTCCGATGGCGTGTCTCGCGAACCCGCCTCGGAGGCTGATATGGCGGCACTCACCGCGCTTCGCTTCGTACGACGCTGGTTCCTGCTGCTGCTGATTGGACCGCTGCTCGGCGGCCTGGCTGGATACGCGGTGATTCGGCAAGTCCCGCCGATGTTCGAAGCGACCGTGACGCTGCTCGTCGGACAGGGAATGGTCACCAACAGCAGCGGCACCGATCAACTGCTCGGCGCCGATCAGCTGGCGCAGACCTACGCCGAAGCCGTTCGAACGCGCCCTGTACTCACCGAAGCCGCAAACCAGCTCAACCTGCCACTTTCGATGCGTGATCTACTCGATCGAGTCCACGCGCGTCGCGTCGCCAATACCCAGCTGTTGCGTATCTCGGCTGAGCAGACCGATCCGTCAGTGGCGGCTGCGCTGGCGAACACCGTCGCACAGGTCTTCGTCTCCAAGAATCAGCAGGTCCAGACAGCCCGTTTTGCGAGCAGTCGTGACGGACTCGGCCAGCTGGTGGGTGGGCTCCAGAACGATGTCGCGGCGAAAGCGCACCAGCTGGACGAACTGACGGCTCAGCCGGCCTCGCCCGAGCGCGACTCCGACATCACACTTCTGCAAACGCAGCTGAGCCAGCTCGAGTCGATGCACGCGGAGACGCTGCGGAGCTACCAGGACCTGCAGGTGGTCGAGGCGCGCGGAATGAACACGTTGACGGTCATCGAGCCGGCAGTGGCTCCGGAGGATCCAATTCGTCCGAACCGCGCCCTGGTCGCTTTCCTCGCAGTTATCGCGGGTCTCCTCGTGGCCACCGGGGTGGCCGCGGCCGCGGAGTATGTCGACGATGTGTTGCGTGACCGCCAGCGCGTCGCTCTCGCCACCGGTCTG
This sequence comes from Chloroflexota bacterium, assembly GCA_005883405.1. GTDB lineage: Bacteria > Chloroflexota > UBA6077 > UBA6077 > CF-72 > CF-72. Next base: position 20,973 of record VBGG01000215.1, read on the forward strand.
GCGACGTTCGGTCTGGTCCCACGCGCCGAGTCGGGAACCAGCTTGCGCGATCCCGCGACCCGTCGGCTCGCAGAGAGTTATCGGTTGCTGCGCAGCAACATCCTGGCCTCGGTGCCCGATCAAGCACAACTCCGCACCTTGCTCATCGCCAGTCCAGCGATGGGCGAGGGAAAGAGCACAACCGCCGCCAACCTGGCGATCGTGTTGGCAGAGTCAGGTCGACGCGTCATTCTCGTGGACGCGGACATGCATCGCCCGACGCAGATGAAACTGTTCAGCGTCCCCGGCCGACCCGGTTTCTCCACTCTGCTACTGGATCCCAATGTGTCGGCCTCAGACGTGATACGGCCAACCTGGTTGCCGAACCTGAGCGTCTTGCCAGCCGGGCCGACGCCAGCCGACCCCTCCGCACTGCTATCGTCTCGGCGCTGCGACGAGCTGCTAAACCAGCTGCACGAGCTGTGCGATCTGGTAGTCGTGGACACTCCGCCGCTGCTTGCTCAACCTGACGCTGCCTTGCTGGGTACGCGGACTGACGGCGTTCTCCTGGTAGTTGACGCGAGCCGGTCGCGCGGTCGGCAGGCAGGCAGGGCTATCGAAATGCTGCGCGAATCCGGTGCAGTGGTACTGGGCGCGGTGCTGAATCGAATCCCCCGCAAAGCGATGGAGTACCCTGCTTACGACAGTTACTACGTCTCGAAACCCGACGCAGTGTTCGCGGCCGACTGACATGCGCGCGCTTCGCGAAATCAGCTTTCCGCCACGTCACTCGGTCGCGGGAGTCCTGGTCAGTGGTGCAACGTACGCGAGCGCCACGGCCAGCATCCTCCAGGCGGCATTGGCCCAGCGCTCGGCGCTGGTCGCCGCCACGTCGGTTCACGGCCTGTCGATGGCGGCTATCGACGGGTCTTTCGGTCGCCAGCTCAACTCGTTTGACATGCTCACCCCCGACGGGCAACCGCTCCGCTGGGGGCTGAACCTGCTGCACGATCTCGGGCTGCGAGAGCGCGTCTACGGCCCGACGCTGATGTTGCACGTGTGCGAAGCCGCCGCGCGTGAGCAGCTGCCGGTCTATCTGTATGGCGGCCGCCCGGATGTGCTGGAGCGCCTTGTCAAGCGTTTGCCGCTGCTGGTACCGGGCCTGCGCGTCGCCGGGTTCCGCTCGCCACCATTCCGCGCCCTGACTCCAGATGAAGACCGCGCCGACATCTGCGCCATTCGTGACTCGGGCAGTCGGATTCTGTTCATCGGATTGGGTTGCCCTCGCCAGGAGCGATGGGCATTTTGGCATCGTTCACAGCTGCCCATGCCAGTCGTGTGTGTGGGGGCAGCCTTCGACTTCCACGCCGGCACCTTGCGCCAGGCACCCACCTGGATGCAGGCGAGCGGCCTGGAGTGGTTGTTCCGCTTGCTGATGGAGCCGCGGCGACTCTGGCGGCGGTACGCCAAACATATTCCGATCTTCATCTTCCTGCTGACGCGTGAGTACGCGTTTCGACGAATGCTGCGTCGCCCGCTCACGCAGCCGGTACGGGGGAAGGCATGACTTTCGCCAACGCATATCGCGCGCGTGTCCTCGTCACTGGAGCCGGAGGATTCATCGGGCATCACCTCACCAACTACCTGGTCCAACACGGGTACTTCGTGCGCGGGGTCGATCTGAAGACGCCTGAGTACGCGCCGACCAGGGCTGACGAGTTCTGGCTGCTCGACCTGCGACGTTGGGAGAACACACTGCGCGCGACGGAGGGCATCGACGAGGTCTACAACCTGGCGGCAAACATGGGCGGGATCGGCTTCATCGAATCCCACAAAGCCGAAATCATGCGCGATTCCGCCTTGATCAACCTGCATATGCTCGAGGCCGCGCGCGTCCATGGCGCTCGACGCTACCTGTTCTCATCGTCCGCCTGTGTGTATCCGGGCTACCTGCAGCGCAGTCCCGAAGTAACTCCGCTCAAGGAGGATGACGCGTATCCGGCCGATCCTGAGGACGGCTACGGCTGGGAGAAGCTGTTCATCGAGCGACAGTGCCGCCACTACCACGAGGACTTCGGGCTGGAGACGCGCATCGTCCGCTTCCACAACATCTATGGCGAGCTGGGGACTTACGATGGCGGCCGCGAGAAGTCACCCGCCGCCATCTGTCGCAAAGTGGCGCTTGCCGAAGACGGCGGCACCATCGTGGTCTGGGGCGACGGACAGCAGACTCGCTCGTATTGCCACGTCGCCGACTGCGTCGAGGGTATCTACCGTCTGATGCGTAGCGAGTACCCGCATCCGCTCAACCTTGGCACCGACCGATTGGTGACCATCGATGAGCTCGTCGACATCGTCGCCACCATCGCCGGCAAGCGAATCCACAAAGCCCACGACCTGAGCAAACCCCAGGGCGTGCGCGGTCGCAACTCCGACAACGCCAGCCTGCGCACCGTACTCCGCTGGGAACCGCGGCTAACTCTGGAACAGGGCCTGGCGCGCACCTATCATTGGATCTGTGGCGAGCTCCAGAAAGCTGGACGACTGCCGGCTCACGCGTTGGCGGCATGAGCATGTTCAATGAGCGCATCGGCGCCGGATGTCTGTGGACATCCTGCACCTGAGCACCTCGGACATCGAAGGTGGCGCGGCGCGCGCCGCATACCGGCTGCACAGCGCCTTGCGGCACATCGGTGTGAACTCGCACATGCTGGTGCAGTCAAGAGCAAGCCGCGACGCAACGGTGAGTGCGGCCTACCACAAGCAGTCACTCGGCGCGATCGGCGCGCGTTTGCGCCCGAGCGCGGACCGACTACCTCTCGCCGCGTACCGGAACGCCGGTTCCGCGCACTTTTCGACGCAATGGATCCCCGAAAGCATTGCGCAGCAGGTCCGTCGGCGCGCTCCCAACGTGGTCCACCTGCACTGGATCTGTGACGGCTATTTGCAGATCGAGTCGCTCCCCCGCATGGGCCAGCCCCTCGTCTGGACCCTTCACGACATGTGGGGATTCACGGGTGGCTGTCACTACAGCGAAGGCTGTGATCGCTACAGAGACGCCTGTGGACGCTGCCCCCAATTGCCGAGCGGGCGCGAGAGAGATGTTTCGCGTTGGGTGTGGTGGCGGAAGGCCCGGGCGTGGCGCCACTGGCCGGTGGTTGTGGTATCGCCGAGTCGATGGCTTGCGGAGCGCGCGCAGCAGAGCTCTCTGCTGAGCGGGTTGCCAGTCCATGTGATCCCACATGGGCTCGACCTGGCGTTGTACCGACCTGTGGAGCGCAACCGCGCGCGCGCCTTGCTGCGCATACCCGAGGACGGTCGTCGTCTGGTAGTCTTTGGCGCAATCAGTGCCGCGGCCGATCGGCGTAAAGGCTTCGATCTCTTCGGACAGGCGATCGCCCGTTTGAACCAGTCGGAGTGGGCGGACCGGGTGCGCCTGGCCACCTTTGGAGCGGACCCGTCCGAGATCAAAAGTGACCTCGGCATGGCGTCGACCCATCTCGGGGTGCTGCGGGACGATCTCAGCCTGGTACTGGCCTACTCCGCTGCCGACGCGATGGTCGTACCTTCACGCGAGGAGGCCTTCGGACAGACAGCCTCCGAGGCGCTCGCCTGCGGGGCGCCAGTGGTGTGCTTCGACACCAGCGGGCTGCGCGAGATCGTGGACCATGGCATCAATGGCTACCGCGCGGTGTGTTACGACGTCGACGACCTCGCCCGCGGAATCGCGTGGGCAGTCGAACACGAGCCGCGCATGCAACTGCTCGCGCGACAAGCACGCGAGAAGGCTCAAAGGGTCTTTTCACTGGATGCCCAGGCGCGGGCCCACGAGCGCCTGTACCGCGAAATACTTGACGCAAACTGAGGCCGCGGCAGCTCGCCTAGCGCGAGAAGGACCCCCGCATATACGGCGAGCCCGGCGACTCCTCCTCCGAGCATGCCCAGGACCGCGCCAGGGTCGGCCACACGTGGCGGGACGAGTACGATCCAGACGGCCGCAGCAACGCCGGCCGCCACCAGCGCCCGAACCACGGTCCTCCAGGGGACCTCCCACGGGAACGGTCCTCGGCGCCGCGTCACGACGAAGATGGCTGCCGCGTAGGCTGCGTAGCCCACTGCGGTAGCCAACGCGCCGCCGATGTATCCCAGCGCGAGCGTGAGTGCGACAACAGCTACAAGGTTGACAAGCGCTGCGCCTGACAGCGTCATAGTGATCACCCAAGTGGTCCTGGACAACTCGAAGGACTTGTGCCCGTACTGGCTGGCTGCGTACAGCAGAATCGAGCCAGCGGCGATCGGGATGATCATGTGGCCGCCCGCGAAGGCCTCGCCCAGCAGCAGCGCGGAGAGCATGTCGCCACGGACCGCACTGAACACTACGAGCGGGACCCCCAGCACCACGAGCCAACGGGTCGCTGCCGCGATGAGCCGGCGCGTCCTGTCAACCGTCTCGCTTTCCCACGCGGTGACGATCTGGGAGTGCGCGGCGTAGATCAGCGGTGCCTGCAGCAGCAAGACCAGCTTCTCGGCGATCGAGTAGTTGGTGCTGTACAGGCCGACTGCTGCGGGGCCCA
>VBGG01000211.1 GCA_005883405.1 Chloroflexota bacterium
CCAGGTCAACCTCCATTACGGGCCCGCGCCTGGAGTGAAGCTCTATACGCATCTTTCCGACCAGTACGGTCCGTATCACACGACCACGATTAGCGCCACGGCGTCTGAGGCGCCCTATCTGGTTGACGGGTTGCTCTACCACGAGACCGACCTCGAGATCGCCGAGCACTACTCGGATACTGGGGCATATACGGTTACATGGACACCTGTCGCCTGGAGGCACGATCCGGGCGGGTACCGGAGCCGCCGCATGATGCGGCCGGGGAGGTGTACATGCGCATCCAACGCCAGCGCCACGCTGATGGCTCGCGGTCGGTCACGTTACTGGAGGATGACGGCGATCCGATTTCCGTCGTCTCCGGGTTCCTCCGTCATCTGGCCGCGCGCGACTGCTCGCCAAACACGCTCGTGGCCTACGCCTACGATCCGCGCCACCTCTGGATGTTTCTGGCCGGCCACGGCCTTGCCTGGCAGGAACTCCGACCTCGGCACGCGTTCGATCTCCTGGAGTACCTGCGCGCGCTGCCCAGCCGGCGGCCGCGGCAGCGACTCAGCCTAACGCTCACAACGCGGGATACCGGTGGCCCGGCCACTCAACTGGCGTCCACTACGGTCAACCGCATCCTGGCGGCGGTCTCATCTTTTTATGAGTACGCACTGCTGGCGGGGCTGCTCGAGGCCGCCAATCCTATCGAGCGGCGCCCTGATCCGGCGCTGGCGCGTGTCGTCGATCGGCATCGGCCGTTCATGGGCTCGGCCAGTCAGCAACGCCCGGTGCGGCGTAGTGTGCGGGTCAAGACCATTCAGCGCGTGCCACGGCCACTGGACGACGCCCAGGTACAGGCGCTGCTCGGGCAGCTCCGCTCGGTGCGGGATCGGGCGCTGATGCTGCTGATGCTCCAGGGCGGTCTACGACCAGGCGAGGCCCTCGGGCTGCACCTGGAGGACGTGGCCTACGGTCGCCGCCGGATTGTGGTGCGCCAGCGAGCAGACCACCCCAAAGGCGTACGTTCCAAGTCGCGGACCGAGCGTGTTGTCGACCTACACGAGCCCGAGACGCTGGCGACCCTCAGCACGTACGTGCTGCTGGAGCGTCCGGCCGAGGCTGAGACGCCGTTGGTCTTCCTTATCGGCGGCCACGGGCGCCGTCGCTGCGAACCACTGGGCTATGACGGCCTGGCTCGACTCTTCGCGCGCGCGTGCCAACGAGCCGGGATCCGAGAGGCGTGGGTCACGCCGCATGCGCTGCGCCACACGCACGCCACCCGGATGTGGGAGGGCGGCATGCGGGAGCTGACGCTACAGAAGCGTTTGGGACACGCCTCGCCCGAGTCCACCCGGCTGTACACCCGCGTCTCGGACCCGGCGGTGGTCGCTGACTACCGACGAGCGCTTGGCCAAACGCCAATACCTGGGAGCCGGCCGTGAGAGCCGGCCGGGTCTCGGCCGCCGCGCTGTTGGCTGGACCAGCCAACCCCAGGTCGTACGAGCCACCACGCCACTGCCCGATGGCTGAGTACACCGACTTCATCGCTGGGCAGGCGATCGATGATTCGTACCGGCGGCATAAGTTGCGCGCGTACCGGTCCTTCCTCACCCGCTGGCCGGAACTGCCCGAGTGGTTCGCCGCTCCATTGGTCGAGCGTATCGGCCGCCTGCGCGGGGATCCGCCCCGCCGTGGATCCTTCTCGCTCTCCTACCGAGCCCGGCCGTATCTGGTGTTCCTGGGCCTCCATGGCTATGCGACCTTCGACTATCCCTGGCTACTGGCCGCCAGCCAGGTGAACCTGGGCCGTGCCGCTGCCGCGGCCGGCGTGGATCTCGGCATCAACTCGCTGGTCACCGAAGCGGTCGAGCTGGGGTTCGGTCGTGGCTCGGCCAGCCAGGCGATGCACTGGTCGGTCAGCCGCATCCTGCTGCATAGCGGTCTTCGGCACGTCAATGAGATCACCGAGACCCATATCGCTGAGGCACTGGCGGCCATTCGCTCCTTCGGCGAGCGGCCGGATCTGGCCTGCTTCTATGGCACGCCAGCCGACTACCGGCTGGGGCAGGCCAAGAGTTGGGTCACGCATCTGCACCAGCTCCAGGTCGTGCTCTTCCATCGCGGGCAGGTCGCTGCGCAACCTCGGAAACTCATGCCAACCTACGCGGCGCCGGACAAGCTCCCAGTTCGTATGCAGGCGGTTCTTACCCGGTGGCTCGCCACCCGCCGCCTGACCGACCGACCGGCCACCGTCTACAAGCTCGGGCTGGCAGTGCGCCGCTTCGGGGTATGGCTGGGTGAGCAAGATCCGACGATCGAGAGCTTCGCTGACGTCACGCGCGACCACTGCCTGGCTTTCTTGCAGGTTCTGGCCGAGCAGCCCTCCCCAATGACCGGTCGTCCGCTGTGCACGCTGAGCCGCATCGGCCGGACCTCCGGCCTGGCGCTGTTCTTCCGGGACACCGCTGCCTGGGGCTGGGATGATGTGCCGGGCCGACCGCTGCTCGGCCCCCGTGACGCCCCCAAGCATCCAGCCAGGGTGCCGCGTTTCATTCCAGAAGGCGAACTGGCCCAGCTCATGGCAGCCATCGCTCAGCTGGAGTGCCCGTTCCAGCGCGCCGCCCTGCTGGTGGCCCGCTGGTCCGGTGCCCGCCGCGGCGAGATTCAACGACTGGCACTCGACTGCCTGGACGCCTACCCGGACGGCACTGCCCGCCTGCGCATCCCAGCCGGCAAGACCTACCGCGAGCGCATCGTTCCTCTACACGAGGAGGCCGCGGCAGCCCTGCAGGCAGTCATCGACCTGCGCAGCGGCGGATCCGAACGCGCTTTCGTCGATGCCATCACTGGCGCGCCCACCCGCTACCTGTTCATGCAGCACGGCAAGCTGCTCTCAACCTACTACCTCTTTGAGACCCCCATCCAGCAGACGTGTACGCTCGCCGGGCTCGTCGACAGCTGTGGCCGCGGGACCATCACCGCCCATCGCTTCCGCCACACGGTTGGTACGCAACTCGCCGAGCGAGGGGCCAAGTTGCACACCATCATGCGCGTGCTCGGTCACACAAGCATTTCGATGGCCATGGTTTACGCCCAGATCGGTGATCCAGAGGTGCTACGCGACTACCAGGCCGTGCTCGGCCCCGGCGCTACCCTCGCCGGTCCCGCGGCCCAGGAGCTTCGCGACGGGCGGCTCCCGACCTCCGCGGTCGATTGGCTCAAGACCAACTTTTTCAAAACCGAACTCGAGCTGGGCCACTGCCTGCGCCTGCCCCAGGAGGGGCCGTGTGAATGCGACCTCTATCTCACTTGCGCCAAGTTCGTCACCACGCCGGCCTATGCTCCACGCCTACGCGAACGACGCCAGCTCGAGCTCGCTCTTGCCAACGATGCCGCGACCCGCGGCTGGCCACGCGAGCACGAGCGTCACCAGTCCACCGCACAACGCATCGAACACCTGCTCGCCGAGCTCGGCGAGCCGCTCGACGACGTGCTCATCGATTCGGAGGAGACCCCTTGACTTGTCCAGATAAACGATGAAGCGACAGTGGTCGCAAGATGAACTGGCCGAGCATTGGACGCTTCTCCTGCAAGCACCCGCCAGGATCGAAACACGCTCACTGCCCAGAGGTGCAGCCCAACTGCACTCAGGCACAGTCCAGCGCCGACCAGTCGCTGGGGTGGAAACAGTGG
>VBGG01000216.1 GCA_005883405.1 Chloroflexota bacterium
TCGCGAGCGTGGCTGGGGGCCCGTCACTCGCGCCCACTTCGACGCGGAGGCGGGCCCGCATGGTGCGCTGATTGTCGGCGGGCCTGACGAGGTCATCGACAAGATCCGTCACTACGACGAAGTACTCGGTGGAATCACGCGATTGACGTTTCAGATGGACCTCGCGGCGCTGCCGCACGCGACGCTGATGCGCTCCATTGAACTCCTCGGCACGCGCGTGGCGCCGGCGCTGCGGGCAGAGACGCTCGTAGGCGTGTAGCGCCTCAGCATGATCACGCGGAGTGATCTCGCCCGCGCCGCGGCCGTGGTGCGCGCGGCGTGGTGGCACTGACAACTGCGATTGCGTTGGCGTTCGCGACGCCCGATCGAGGCATGTTGCTGTTCATTACGTTCGGCGTGATTCTCAGGCCGCGCGGAGCCCCTCCTCACCCGCTGCCGTGGTGGGCGACAGGGCCAACGACAGCACCTCCGAAACGGTACTGACGAGATGGATCTGGATCTCGCTGCGCACCGACTCCGGCACATCATCCAGGTCCGGCTCATTCCGCCGAGGCAGGATGACCTCCTTCAATCCAGCCCGGTGGGCGGCCAGCAACTTCTGCTTGACGCCACCGATCGGCAGCACCTTGCCTTGCAAGGTGACCTCGCCGGTCATGCCCAGCTGCTCGCGCACTGGACGCCCGGTGAGCAGACTCGCAAGCGCTGTGACCATGGTGATGCCGGCCGACGGGCCATCCTTCGGCACTGCCCCCGCCGGTACGTGCACGTGGAAGTGTTCGCCCTTGAAGGCCGCGGCGTCGATGCCGAGCTCGTCAGCGTGCGAACGCACGTATGACAGCGCGATCTGCACCGACTCCTTCATCACCTCGCCGAGCTGACCAGTCAGCGTCAGCCCCTGATCGCCGGGCATGCTCGCGGCTTCGATGAACAACACGTCGCCGCCCGTACCCGTCACCGCTAGCCCCGTCGCGATGCCAGGCGTGTCGGTTCGCTCGGCCACTTCAGAGTGGAAGCGCGGTCGGCCAAGATACTTCCGCACGTCGTCGGTGCCGATCGTGCTGGGCAGAGCCAGCTTGCCTCCATCGACGCTGGTGGCGACTTTGCGTAGCAATTTGCCGATCTGACGTTCAAGACCACGTACGCCGGCCTCACGCGTGTGGCCTTCGACGATCGTCAGCAACGCCTCGTTGCTGAACGAGACATCGGAGGAGTCCAGGCCGTTGCGCTCGAGCTGCCGTCCGACCAGGTGGTCGCGGGCTATGAGAAGCTTTTCCTGGAGTGTGTAGCCGTCGAGCTGGACGATCTCCATCCGATCCAGCAGCGGTCCCGGAATGGTGTCGACGACGTTGGCCGTCGGAATGAACAGGACATCCGACAGGTCGAGGTCCACCTCGAGGTAGTGATCGCGGAAGGTGTGGTTCTGGGCCGGATCGAGCACCTCCAGCAGTGCCGAAGATGGATCACCCCGCCAATCGCTGCCGACCTTATCGATCTCATCCAGCATGATGACCGGATTCACCGTGCCGGCTTCTTTGAGAGCGCGCGCGATGCGGCCCGGCAACGCGCCCACGTACGTCCGTCGGTGACCGCGAATCTCGGCTTCGTCGCGGATGCCGCCCAGTGACACACGCGCGAATTTGCGACCCAGGGCGCGCGCAACTGACTCTCCCAGCGAGGTCTTGCCAACACCTGGCGGTCCAACAAGGGTGATGATTGCGCCGGAACCTCGGCCACCAACCGGTTGAAGATGGCGGCCTTCGCGGCGCTTCTTGATAGCGAGAAATTCGACGATCCGTTCTTTGACGTCGTCGAGCCCGGTATGGTCCGCGTCGAGGATGCGGCGAGCTTCCGCGACATCGAAGCGGTCCTCAGACTTTTTGCCCCACGGCAGCTCCAGCATCCAGTCCAGGTAGTTGCGGATCCAGCCTTGCTCGGGATTCTGCTCGCTGGTGCGCTCCAGGCGCTCCAATTCCCGCTCCACCTCTTTGCGCACGTTGTCGGGGAACGGGGTGTCGGCGATCTTCTGGCGGTAGTCAGACAGGGCATCGCCGTCGGTGTCGCCGAGCTCCTTCTTGATCGCTGCCAGCTGCTGACGCAGGTAGAACTCGCGTTGCCGTTTCTCGAGGCCTTCATTGACTTCGGCGCGAATCTTGTCCTTGAGTGAGGCCTCCGCCAGGATCTCGCGACTCCAGGCAATCAGCTTTTCGAGACGCGCGACGACGTCGCGTTCCTCGAGCACTTCCAGGTGCTGGTGCAGTTTCAGATCGGGCGAGTAGCCGGACATGTCGGCGAGTTGGCCGGGGTGTTCGATCCCGCGCAACACCTGTCCAATCGCAGAGGCGCCGCGCAGGTCCAGCAGGTTTTCGAGGATGGCGCGGTACTCCCGCGCCAGCGTCTGTGCGGCCGGCGGCAGGGCTTCGAGCTCGGCGTCTGGGGCCGGCACGACGGTCATCCACAGTGCGCCCTCGCGTTCGATCGCGCCACTGCTCAGGACGGCCCGGTACTGGCCACTGAAGACAGAAGCCTGGCGTCCATCGGGGAGTCGGCCGGACTCTTCGATATGAGCGACGGTGCCGACACGGGCGTACTGCCCCTCGATGCGCGGCACAAGCACGACCAGGCCGTCGGTTTGGCGGGCGGCGAGCACGGCGGCGCGGGCGCTTTCGGACTCGACAGCGACCGGGACAGTCATGTGCGGCAGGATGACGCGGTCGTCAAGCGGCAGCAAAGGTAGCAGTAATTGAGGTTGTAATGGCACGTCAGGAAGTGCTCCCTTGCCTCTAGTAGGGGTAGAGGCTGACGGTAGTCTAGCACCATAGTTTGTATTTATCACTATTTACTAGATCGACTATCATCCAGAGCATGGACTGCCGCCGAGGCGCCCGTCTGGCTGGCTCCGTCTCCGTCGCCGATCAGGCCTGGGCGTTGCTGCTGCAGATCGGCTTCGAGCTCGTCTCTGCACGCTTCGCCGCCGCGGTCGCCGAGCTCGACCTGGCACCCGCGCAAGCACGCGCCTTACACGAGCTCGACCTGGAACGACCCGTCTCCATGCGCGAGCTTGCGGAGCGTCTCAGGTCGGATCCGTCCAACATTACCGGGCTGGTTGACCGACTCGAAGCGCGCGGTCTGGTGGAGCGTCGACCGGACCCGACTGACCGTCGCATCAAAGGCCTGGCGCTCACACCGGCCGGCGCGCAGCTGCGCGAGCGGCTATTCGCGCGCCTGTATTCGGCTCCGCCCGCAGTGACGGCGCTCCCCGAACGCGATCAGCGGACGTTGCGGGACGTCTTGCTGCGCGTCGTATCGAAGTCGACGGGTACAGAGGACCGATCTGGCCTGTCCAAAGTTCAGCCGCACACCTGAGGCGTGCATCGACGCGAATGACGCTACCTGCCGCCAACAGGTTCCGTGATCGCGACGCCTGTAGCCTGGAGGCGATCGAATACCAGGCGCACTGCCATCGAGCCCTCGCCGATGGCCGTCGCCACCGCTTGACGGATCGGCTGCGGTCGTCGCCGACGCAGAAGATACCGGGCCGACTCGTCTAGAGCAGCAGCGGGCTGTGCTCAACGCTCTCGAGTTGAGGCACCGGAATATCGGCTTCCGTCAGCACGAAGCCATCCTTGTCTACGGCGAGCTGTCACGTCGAGCCACACGGTGCTCGGAGTGGCGCCGATGAAGACGAACAGTCCGCTCACTGACAGGGTTGACGTCGTCTCATCGGCATCGTGACGGAGCACGAGACGGTCCAGGGCTTCGTCTCCGAGCAGCGCCGTGACCTCGGTGCGGTGCAGAACATGGATTCGGGGTTATTGCTCAATCCGCTCGATCAGGTAGCGTGACATGGAGCTTGCGAGCGTCTGACCGCGAATCACAATGTGGACGTCCGAGCACTAGCGGGCCAGGAAGAGTGGCAGCCTGTCCGGCTGAGTTGCCGCCACCGACGTTGACCACCCGTCGGCTGGTGCACGCCTGGGCCTCCATCTGCGTCGCCGCGTAATACACGCCGACTCCCTCGAAGTCCGCAAGCCGGTCGAGCGGCAGGCGGCTATAGCTCGCGCCGGTGGCGAATGATACGGCGCCGCCCGCACCACGACCACCGCCCGCCGCCCCGCGGTGGGGCTGATCCAGCCGTGGCGAACGAGCCAGGTGGGCCAGCCGGCGTCCTGGAGCGCCTCATCTTCTTGAGCGACGGCGTGTTCGCCATTGCCAGGTCCACTGCTCGGATGGCCATCAGCGCAGCGCGCTGCGCCGCTATCGCAACGGGTAAGACCCATGATGGTCCACGCGCTCGGAGTGGCAGTCCGCAACGTTTGCAGACAGGCTGCGAATCGCCGCGTCCGGCGTCCGCGGGCACCGACAACGAGGAGGCTAGGCGCACGTAGCCCGCAGTGATAGGTTAGCGATCGTGTCGACTCTACGGCCGTTGGCAAAGAGCGCAGGCGGGACGCTTCCCTCAGACGTGGGTTTGGTCGGCCGCGATCGCGAGCTTGCAATCGTCGACAGCATGCTGGCGTCCATCAGCGAGCACGGCAGCTCGGCGATCATCCGCGGCGAGCCGGGAATCGGCAAGTCGGCGGTCCTCGTAGAGACGGGCCGACGGGCTGCTGTTCGTGGCATTCGGGTGTTGAAAACGGCTGGTTCCCAGGCGGAAGCAAACCTGCCATTTGCCGGCCTTCATCAGCTTCTTCGCCCGGTTCTCGGAGGGCTCGACTCACTGCCTGCCGCACATCGCCAGGCGTTGCGTGCCGCATTCGGGCTTATCGACGTCGCTGCGCCAGACATCTTCCGGACTGCTCTGGCAGCGTTGGAGCTGATTGCAGAGAGCGCGGCTCAGGCGCCGCTGTTACTGATTGCCGAGGACGCCCATTGGCTCGATCGCGCCACAGTCGACGTCCTCGCCTTCGTCGCCCGCCGACTTCACTCCGATCCAATCGTGCTGGTGATAGCCATTCGGGATGGGTACGAGTCGGTCCTCGAGGACGTCGGTTCAGTCGAGCTGCGACTCGAACGGCTCGATGACACGAACGCAGCTCGACTACTCGACGCGCACGCGCCTGACCTTTCTAGGGCGTTACGCGGGCGGCTACTCGCTGAGGCCGCTGGCAATCCGCTTGCGTTGGTTGAGCTGCCTATTGCGGCTCGCGATCTCGAATCGTCGCTGACGGTTGGGATCAGGTTGCCTCTGACGACTCGCCTGGAACAGGCATTTGCGATGCGCGCGTCGGAGTTACCCAACCGTACGCGCACATTGCTGCTGGTGGCGGCGATCAACGATAGCGACGCCGTGGGCGAGACGCTTGCCGCGGCTGCCATTCTTGATGACGCCGTCACCATCAACGACTTCACCCCAGCTGCATCCGCGGGCCTGATCGGGGTTGACGATACGACAGTGCGTTTTCGTCACCCGCTCGTCGCATCGTCCATCCACCACGAAGCTCCGGTCGCCCAACGTCTTGCAGCACACGCCGCCCTGGCTGCAGTGCTCGGCGATCAGAGTGATCGACAGTTGTGGCACCGCGCCGCGTCTTCGGTTGGCCCAGATGAGGAGATTGCTGGGCAGCTGGAGGAGGCCGCGAGTCGGGCTGAGCGTCGCGGCGCGCTCGGTGCCGCCGCTACGGGCCTGGAGAGAGCGGCGAGGCTCACGACCCCCGGCAAGCAGGGGCCACGCCTGCTCCGAGCTGCCACCCTGGCCTTAGAACTTGGTAAGCGCGATAACGTTGAGCGTCTCATTCGCGAGGCAAAGCTTCTGGAATTGTCGCCACTGGACCTCGCACGTCTGGCGTGGATCGTCGAAACCCTCGACCCGGGAATCACTGGCGACCGCGAGGATGTTTTGCCGCTGATCCTCGCCGCCGAAAGCGCTGCGGACCACGGTGACCCTGATCTTGCGTTGAGTTTGCTGTCGGCCGCGGCTGCCAACAGCTTCTGGGCGAATCGCGACGAAGCCCATGACGAGATCCTGTCGGCTACTGAACGTGTTGGTGTCCGACCCAACGACCCGCGGCTACTGTCGATCCTCGCCTACGCCGCGCTCCCCGATGAGGTCGCGATGGTCATTGAGCGCGTTGCGCGCTGGCCTGCTGATCGCTATCACGACGCGTTGAGCATGCAGCTGCTTGGTACCGCCGCTTTTAGCCTCGGCTTCCATTCCCTCGCAGGCAGATTCCTGACGGCGTCGATCGACACGATGCGCGATCAGGGGCGTCTCGTTCAACTAGCGCAGTCGCTGGTAATGCGCGCATGGTCGGAGATCAATCTCGGCCGTTGGACCGTTGCGGCGCCCGATGCAGAGGAGGGAGCGCGCTTGGCCCACGAAACGGCGCAGCCAATCTGGGAAGCCGGGGCCCACGTTGCGCAGGCGTTCCTCCTCGGCATGCGCGGCGACGAGCAGGCGGCCGAGGAGCTCGTAGCGCGAGCCGAGAAAGTCGTTGTACCCGCCGGCGGTCGCGCGGTAGTCGCAGTTGTGCAGCTAACCCGCGCTATGACGGCGCTTGCGTACGGCCGATACGACGACGCTTATTCAGAACTGCAGCGCATGCTGGACCCAGCGGATCTGGCTCACCATCGCATGAACTTCTACTGGGCAGTCGCGAACCTCGCCGAAGCGGCTGTACCGCTCGGCCGAATACGCGAGGTCCGCGCCATCGTGGAACAACTTGAACCACGCGCCGCGCAGACCCCATCGCCTGTGTTCCAGCAAGCAATGCGACACGGCCATGCGCTCCTTGCGAACGATGACACTGCTGAGGGGCTATTCCGCGCTGCGCTCGATGGCGATCTGGTCGGCGGGCCGTTCGAGCGCGCGCGCCTGCAAGTGGCCTACGGTGTCTGGCTGCGCAGGTAAAGGCGAGTTGCAGAGTCGCGCGAACCGCTCCGCGCTGCGCGTGATAGCTTCGATGCGCTTGGCGCCGTCGTCTGGAGCGAGCGTGCCAGGCAGGAGCTGCGCGCTGCGGGGGAGAGCAGCCGGCAGCGCGAGCCAGGCCTATTGGAGAAGCTCTCGGCTCAAGAGCTTCAGGTTGCTCAAATGGCAGCGGACGGCCTTTCGAATCGCGAGATCGGTCAGAAGCTGTACCTCTCTCACCGAACTGTCGGTTCGCACCTGTACCGCACCTATCCAAAACTTGGGATCACTGCGCGCTCACAGCTTCGTGGCGTGATTGGTCTGACTGCTCCAACGCGTTCAGCGGCGTAGCTCGCTCGCCGACGATCTCATTGCGTCACGCTGCAGTCGCGTGACTGAAGCGCCTGCAGCCGGCCCGGCCTTACCCTCGCTCGTGGAAGCAACGATGTCACTGGCCATTTCGGCGGTGGAAGCCACTACTGAGCCATTTCACGGGCTGCTCCTTCGCATTCGCGGACGGACCGCGCTGACCCAACGCCAGGTCGCCACACGCTCGAACGCAAGTAGTCGCTCGGTCCAGGCCTGGGAGGCAGGTATTAGCTATCCTGGCACCGACAACCTCCAGGCCTTCATTGCATGCTTTCTGGAAGCGGGTGGCCTCGCTCACGGACGCGAGAGACCTGAAGCTGAGGCGCTCTGGTCCGCGGCCCTGGCAGAGTCGCCGCGCCATCGTCCGCCATTCGACACCGAATGGTTTGCCGAATTGCTGGCCCGGCACATCGTTGCCGAGGCAAAGCCGAGCGGCGACCGGCAAATCTCTCCGACCGATGGACTGACGAACGACCGCGCACCGCGACTGCGTGACTGGGGAGATGCTCCGGACGTCCTGGGATTTTTTGGTCGCGCTGATGAACTCCGCGTGGCTACGCGATGGATGCTCGACGAACACTGCCGAGTGGTAGCTCTACTCGGAATGGGCGGCATCGGAAAAACAATGCTTGCTTCACGCGTCGTGCGGGACGTGGCGCCGGCGTATACGCGAGTCTACTTGCGCAGC
>VBGG01000038.1 GCA_005883405.1 Chloroflexota bacterium
CTGGATGTTCAGCTAATTCCCCACCGCGCAGGCGGCGCTTGGGACCATTGGCCACAACTCGAGCTGAGGAGTGGCTATGGCACGAAGGAGTTTGCGGGTGGCAGACGTCGTCGAAGTGTTGGAGCATTGGGCGGCGGGACGGCCGCTGCGGGCGATCGCGGAGAGCTTGGGGCTGGATCGGCACACGGTCCGCAAGTACGTCACCCCGGCGCGCGAGTCGGGATTCGGACCTGGTGTTGGGCCGCCACCTGAGGGCTGGGCAGCTTTCGTCGCTCGGGTGTGTCCCGAACTAGGCCGGGCCCGCAAGAACGGAGCCGCCTGGGATGAGCTGGCGAGCCGTCACGACGAGATCGCCGAGCGGCTGAAGGTCAACCGACCGAGCACTGTCTGGCAGCGCATGCATGACGACCACGGGCTGCAAGCCAGCCTGCCGTCGTTCCGCCGCTACGCGCTGGCCACCTTACCCGAGGCCTACGGGCGTCGGGTGAGTAGCACGGTGCGCCGCGACGACCCACCGCCCGGCGACGAGGCCCAGATCGATTATGGACGGCTCGGCAAGTGGACCGATCCGACGACCGGCGAAACGATGATCCTAAACGCGTTCATCCTGGTCCTGTCGTTTTCGCGGCACATGTTCGTCGCTGTCGTTCGGCGCATGGACGCCGCGACGTGGCTGGACTGCCACGTGCGGGCGTTCGCCTTTTTCGGTGCGGTTCCCAGCCGGATTATCCTCGACAATCTCAAAAGCGGGGTCCTGCACCCGGACCTGTACGATCCACTGCTCAACCGCGGCTACGCCGAATTGGCGCGTCATTTTGGCTGCTTAATCGACCCAGCCAGGGCCGCAAAACCCAAAGACAAACCTCGGGTCGAGCGGCAAGTTCCCTACGTCCGGGAGAGTTTCTGGACGGGTCGCACGTTCGGCAGCCTGCCGGAGATCAACACCGGTGCGGAGCGGTGGTGCCTGCGGGTGGCTGGTCCCAGAGACCATGGGACGACGCGCACGGCGCCGTTGCTGCTGTTCCAGACGCTCGAGCAGTCGGCCATGCTGGCACTGCCGACAACGACGTTTGAGATCGTGACCTGGGCGCAGGCGAAGGTGGCACGCGATTGCCATGTCCAGGTCCAGAACAGCTTCTACTCAATTCCCTGGCCCTACGTCGGCCAGCGGCTTGACGTCCGGATCGGCTGGGGCATCGTCCGCTTCTATGTCGGCACGCAGCTGGTCAAGACCCATCTGCGCGGCAAACCCGGTCAGCGCCAGACGGATTGGAATGACTACCCACCCGAGAAGGCCGCCTTCTTCCTGCGCACGCCGAACTGGTGTCGCGAGCGGGCCAGTCAGCTGGGCCAGCATGTGCGCGCCGCCGTCGACGAGCTGCTCGATCAGCATCATCTGCATTTCCTGCGGCAGAGCCAGGGCATCATCCGTCTGGAGGAGACCTACGGCGAGGCACGTCTGGACGCCGCCTGCCAGCGCGCGCTGGCCTACGGCAACGCGCACTACCGAACGATCAAGACCATCCTGGAAAAGGGGCTTGACCCACAGGTGGCCGAGCCAGCGCCAACCCCGATCGCCGGCATCGGCGCCTACCTGCGCGGGCCAGAAGACCTGCTCGGCCTGACCACCACGACCGTGCTCGAGGAGATCCCCGCATGACCACGTCGCACTCGACCACGGTCCTGCCCTCGATACCTCCCCACCTGATTCCCGCACTCAAGGCGCTCCGGTTGGGTGGCCTGCAGGACACGCTGCCGCTGCGGTTGGATCAGGCTCAGCAGCAACACCTTGGCTATACCGAGTTCCTCGAGTTGCTGCTCGGCGACGAGATCCAGCGACGCGCCAATCACGCCCTGGCCTCGCGGCTCAGCAAGGCCCACTTCGAGGATGGTGACAAAACCTTCGAGAACTTCGACTGGACGTTCAACCCCAAGCTGCCGCAGGAACAACTGCGCGACCTGGCTACCGGCGGCTACCTGATGCGCAAAGAGCACATTTTGATGTGTGGACCGGTGGGCGTCGGGAAGTCGCATCTGGCCGAAGGCCTGGGCCACCAGGCAGCTCGGCAGGGCTACCGTGTCGAGTTCATCAAGACCAGCCGGCTGTTGAGTGACCTGGGTGGAGGCCGCGCTGACGGTACCTGGGAAGGACGGCTGCGCCACTATTTGCTGCCGCCGCTTTTGATCATCGACGACTTTGCCATGCGCGAGTACACCACCCAGCAGGCGGATG
This sequence comes from Chloroflexota bacterium, assembly GCA_005883405.1. GTDB lineage: Bacteria > Chloroflexota > UBA6077 > UBA6077 > CF-72 > CF-72. The sequence goes on from VBGG01000038.1 coordinate 2,234, forward strand.
ACCTGTACGA
>VBGG01000217.1 GCA_005883405.1 Chloroflexota bacterium
GTCCATTTTCAAGCCAATTCACAATGCTTGAACCTATTTAACCCGCATGCCGTGGGTGCACTGGCATGCCGACCGTAGGTTCCCCCCGTCATCTTGCGCCACCTGTTGGTGGGTGTGCGCCGAACGGGGGTATCAGTGCATCTACTTCGACAGCTTCTCTCCAGTTTCCCGTCGCGTCCCAAGGCCCATTTCGCCTTGGCTTTCATTACGGTCACAAATCAGCTGACCTTCGTCTCGTTCGCCGCTGCTCCGACGGTCCTGTCCGTGCCGGCGCTGCATGCCGTTCGGTCGTCCTGCGGGTCTGAATCCGCCTGCGCGACCGAGGCGCCCGCCGGGGACTCCGACTTGAGCCTTCCAGCCGGCCTGCACCAGTGCCTGGATTCGGGCCCCGCCGCGGCATGCGACGCCGCCATGTCACCGACCGACCCGGCACCGGGCACTCCTGCGCTGCCGGCCGACCAGGCGGCGTGCGCTTCGGTACCAGAGAAGCCGTTGCCCACAACGCCCGCCGCCTGTAGCGACACCTTGCTGCCGCCGATCGCCGCGGCCCGCGGAGGAGCCGAGGCCAGCCCAGTGGTCATGCCGAGCGTGCCCATCGAACCTTTTGGTCACCAGGCGCCTGCCCGCATTTCGCTGCGTACGGACAGCGAGACATTGCGCGTCGGCCAGCAGGCCCTCCTGACCGCCACAGCCAGCTCCACAGTGAGCGGAACCAATCTCGCGGTCGAGATCTTCGACGAGACCTCACGGACCCTGGTCGGAGCGTGTCCTCAGGGCAGCCAGTGCACAGTCGCCTACGCCGCGACCTCCGGTGTTCATAAGTTCACCGCCTTCGTGACACCGCCGACCACTCAGATCCCGAACAGTCCAAATGCACTTTCGTCGAACCACGTCAGCGTCGGTTGGCTGGACAGCACGATCACCGCAAGCCGCGCCATCGCAGGACAGGGACAGGGCATCACTATCGCCGCCACCTCGACTATCGATGTCCGCCAGTCAGGCCGCTGGCTCGAGATCTACGACCTCACTGCCGGCAGACGCATCACGTACTGCAGCCAGGGCACCGTCTGCACGACCACCATGAAGCAAACCGCAGGCTCGACTCATGAGATCGTCGGCTACGTCACGGGCAAGCCTGAAGCTGTCTCGCGCCCGGTCCAGGTCACCTGGTTGGGGGTCAGCCTGTCGGCCACCTCGATCGGCCCCAAGACCGGCGGAACCGTCTACCTAAAGGCGACGACCAACGCCGACCTGGGCGCCACGCCGTGGGTCGTCGGAATCTACGACCAGCAGGGATACCTTGTCGACCACGCTTGTAAGACGGGCACGACCTGCAGCGTGCAGGCGTGGATGAGCGGGGGGACGACGCCGTCCTACACCGCGGTCATCGGCGCCGTGCCGGCGGCAAACCCAACCCTGATCGGCAAGGTCCTGCACGTCGCAACGGCTCCGGCCACCTCCGGTTTGGTCGACATCCAGGCCAAATCCGACGCGGTTCGACCCACGCAGCTCTTGTGGGGTGTGGACTCATGCAAAGCCTTCAC
>VBGG01000219.1 GCA_005883405.1 Chloroflexota bacterium
GAGCGCAAGAAGCAGATCTACGACGTCCAGCGCTATCTGGCTGACCAGATGTACTACCCGACCGGCGTGGCGCCCTACCGCACCGCCGGTCTCACCCCGCAGGTGCGCGACTTCTACCCGCGCTCCGACTACGGCTTCGGCGCCGAGCTCGTGCCCAAACTCTGGCTCGCCACGGCGTGAACGTCGTTGCGCGTTGCGCGTTCACGCGTTCGCGCGTTCACGCGTTCGCGCGTTCACGCGTTCGCCCATTCGCCTGCTGCCGCGGTCGGCGGTGGTCTCATATTTCGCACTTGTCAGGCCGAAGACCGAACGCGCGAACGCGAGAACGCGCGAACGCGGAACGCGCAACGCGCAACGCGCAACGCGGAACCCCGTAGCCATGTCGCACTACGTAGTCCGTAGGCTGCTGCTGCTGGTGCCGACGCTGCTCGGGGTGACGATGGTGGTGTTCGTGCTGGTGCGGCTGCTGCCGGGCGACGCGGTGGCGCTGCAGCTCCAGGACGCGCGGGCGACAGCGGCTGATGAAGCGGCAATGCGCAGCCAGCTCGGCATCGACAAACCCATCTACGTCCAGTACATCGACTGGCTGGCGACGCTGCTGCGCGGCGACCTGGGCCATTCGTTCCGCAGCCGCGCACCCATTGCCGACGAGCTCGCCCATCGCCTGCCGGTCACGGCGGAGCTCGGAGTCTTCGCCCTGCTGATTGCCGCCGTGGTGGCGATCACCGTGGGCGTGATCTCGGCCGTCAGGCAGGACACCTGGGCCGACTACGCCGCGCGCAGCGCTGCCATTGGCCTGCTGGCGATCCCGGGTTTCTGGCTCGGCACCCTGGTGGTGACGCTGCCTTCGGTCTGGTGGCACTGGACGCCGCCCCTGCGCTACGCGCGCCTGACGGAGGATCCCGCCAGGAACCTCACCATCGTCATCATCCCAGCCATCATCCTCGGACTGGGCCTGTCTGGCGGCTTGATGCGCCTGGTGCGCACCCAGATGCTCGAGGTTCTCCGCCAGGACTTCATCCGCACCGCCGCGGCCAAGGGGCTGGCCGAGCATTCCGTGGTCATCCGCCACGCGCTGAAGAACGCCTTCATTCCAGCCCTGACTGCGCTCGGCCTGCAGGTCGCGCTACTGGTATCGGGAACCGTCGTGCTCGAGAGCATCTTCGTGCTGCCAGGCATGGGCCGTTACCTGCTCGAATCGGTCCAGGCGCGCGACTACCCCGCCATCCAGGGCCTGAACCTGATTTTCGCGACGGTGATTGTGCTCACCAATCTGCTGGTCGACCTCCTCTACGGCTGGCTCGACCCGCGCGTGCGCTACTCATGATCGCCGAACCGGCGACGCTCCAACCTGTGGCGGCCCCGCGCCGCGCCGGGTCGCTACGTCGGCACGCGGGTACGCCAACATGGCCGGCGGCTGTCGCGCGCTTCCTGAAGAAGAAGCCGATGGGTGCGTTCGGAGCGGCGCTGATCGTGCTGTTTCTGGCGCTCGCGCTGGGCGCTCAGTGGCTGGCGCCGTACCCGTACGACGTCGGCACGGCGGCCGACCGGCTGCAGGGCCCCAGCCTGCCGCATCCCTTCGGTACCGACGCCAACGGCCGCGACCTGCTGAGCCGCGTGATCTGGGGAGCGCGCGTGTCGGTCACCATCGGCTTCGGCGCGGTCGCGATCAGCACATTGGTGGCGGTGACCGTGGGCGTGACGTCGGGTTACTTCGGCGGCTGGGTGGACCTGCTCGTCCAGCGCCTGGTGGACATCTGGATCTCCTTTCCGGCCCTGGTGCTGCTGGTCAGCCTGGTGGCGATCCTCGGACCGGGCCTGTGGAGCACGACGCTCGTGCTGGGCATCCTGCTGGCGCCCGGCACCGCCCGGGTGGTGCGCAGCGCGGTGCTGGCCATGCGCGAACAGCCGTACGTCGAATCGGCGCGGTGCGCTGGCGCGGGCCACGCGCGGATCGTGCGTAGCTACGTGCTGCCGAACGTCTCGGCGGCGATCCTGGTGCTGGCCACGACGCAGCTCGGCGTAGCGGTTCTGGCCGAGTCGACCCTGAGCTTTCTCGGCTATGGCGTGCCACCGCCCTTTCCCACCTGGGGCTCGATGCTCAGTGGCACCGGTCGGGCGTTTATGCTGCAGTCGCCGTGGCTGTCGATCTGGCCCGGCCTGGCGATCAGCGCTGCGGTCTTCGGCTTCAACATGCTGGGGGACGCGCTGAGAGACGTACTTGATCCGCGACTTCGTGGCCGATGACTTTTTCCAGTCGCCGCGCGCAACACGAGCCTTTCCTCAAAAATGTGCTTGGGAGGTCGGTGTGGACCTGAATTACTCACCCGAGGATGAGGGCTTTCGCGAGCGTGTGCGCCGCTGGTTCGCAGAGCATCCGCCAGGGGCGCTGGATACGCTCGAGCAGAAGAAGGCCTGGCAGCGAAAGCTGTACGAGGCCGGCTTCGTCGGCATGGGCTGGCCGCGCGAGTATGGCGGCCAGGATGCGCGGCCGATGGAACAGGCGATCGTCGCCGAAGAGATGGCCGCCGCGGACGTGCCGGGCGCGATCAACAGCCTGGCCCTGGGTCTGATCGGACCGACGCTCATCGTGCACGGGACGGACGAGCAGAAGCGCCGCTATCTGCAGCGCATGCTGACTGCCGAGGAGATCTGGTGCCAGCTGTACTCGGAGCCGGATTCAGGCTCGGACCTGGCCAGTCTGAAGACGAGCGCCGTACGCGAGGGCGATCACTGGTCGATCAACGGCCAGAAAGTCTGGGCCAGCCTCGGGGCATACGCCGCCTTCGGCATCCTGCTGGCGCGAACGAAACCGAACGTGCCCAAGCACCAGGGCATCTCGTACTTCATCCTCGACATGCGCACGCAAGGCGTCGAGGTACGCCCGTTGAAGCAGATCACCGGCAGCTCCGAATTCGCCGAGGTCTTCTTCACCAACGTCAAGGTGCCGGCCGAGAACATCATCGGCCAGGAGGGACAGGGCTGGGAGCTCGCGCAGACCACGCTCGGCTACGAGCGCGGTGGCAGCGTGCTGGCGCGGGTGACGCGGCACCAGGCCAACATGCGGCGGTTGATCGAGGTCGCCCGTGCGCTACGACGCGATGGCCAGCCAGCTCTGGAGGACCCCCTGGTTCGTCAGAAGCTCGGCCGCATGGTGGTCGAGGTCGAAGTCCTCAGGTACACCGGCTTCCGCATCTTGAGCAAACTCGAGCAGGGCACGCGGCCAGGCCCCGAGTCGTCGGTCGACAAGCTGTACTACAGCGAGCTCGACAAACGCCATCAGGAGCTGGTCCAGGACATTCTTGGCCCGTTCGGTCAGCTCGAGAAGGGCCTGCCGAAGGAGCTCGCACTGAATTCCAGCACCATGCGCGGCGACGACAGCACGTGGGCGTACAACTTCCTGTGGTCCCGCGCCGGCACGATCTACGCCGGATCGAGCGAGATTCAGAAGAACATCATCGGTGAGCGGGTCTTGAAGCTGCCGCGCGAGCCGCGCGCCGATCGCGCCACTCCGTCGAGCACTGGAGGCTAACGCTGTGGACTTCGACTTCACCCAGGAGCAGGTCATGCTCCGCAACCTGGCGCGCGAGTTCCTGGCGCGCGAAAGCACGCCGCGAGCTGTTCGCGCCGCGCTACTGGAGCCGCGCGGGTTCAGCGACGCAACGTGGCAGCAAATGGCCGAGATGGGTCTGCCCGGATTGGCGATCGACGCCGGCTACGGCGGCCAGGGCCTGGGCATGATCGAGCTCGCGCTGGTGCTCGACGAGATGGGCCGCGCGGCTTACCCCGGCCCGTACTTCGCCTCGACGGTGCTGGCAGCGAGCGTTATCGCCGCCAGCGGTCATGACAACCAGATGGCGCGCTACCTGCCGGACCTGGCCCACGGCCGCATGCGGGCTACACTCGCGCTCATCGAGGACGCGCCGCTGTGGACACCGTCGGGTGTGAAGATGCTCGCCGAACGCCGCGGCGACGGGTTCGTGCTGTCGGGTGTCAAGCGGCTGGTGCCCTTTGCGGAGGCTGCTGACCTGGTGCTGGTCGCCGCGCGGACGGGCGACGGCGCGGACGGAACCACCGTGTTTGCGATCCCGAGCGACTCACCCGGCCTCTCGATGACCCCGAATGTCGAGATGGATCGGACGAATCGGACCTCAACCGTCATCTTCGAAGGGGTGGTGGTTGGCTCCGATGCAGTCGTCGGCGAGATCGGTCGGGGCTGGTCCGTTGTCGGCCCGGCGTTGCGACGCGCGGCGGTCGGGGCCGCCGCCGAGATGCTCGGCGCCTCACGACGCTGCTTGGAGATGAGCGTCGAGTACGCCAAAGTCCGCCAGCAGTTCGGTCAGCCGATCGGCATGTTCCAGGCGGTCAAGCACATGTGCGCCGAGATGCTGCTCGAGGTCGAAAATGCGCACGCGGCGGTGTACTACGCCGCCTGGGCGCTGGACGCCGGCTCGCCTGACGCACCGCTGGCCGTCGCGGCGGCCAAGGGGTATGTGAGCGATGCCTCGCGCAAGGTGTGCGGCTCGGCGATCCAGGTCCACGGCGGCATCGGCTTCACCTGGGAGTACGACCTCCACCTGTACTTCAAGCGGGCCAAGCACTTCGAGCCGCTCTACGGCGACGCGGACTTTCACCGCGAGCAAGCCTTGCAGCTGATGCTCGAGCGCGCCAGCGCGTCCGAAGCGACGAAGGAGCCAGCGTTAGCGAGCTGAGCGTCAGGTCTGCGCGAGCCAGACCACCGGGCCGTACCCCTGGACGAAGGTGAGCGGCGTGACTTCACCCGAAGTCGCATCGACCACGAACGAGCCCACCCCACTGTAGACGAACAGCTGGGTTGCGTCGGGCGACCAGGCAACCGACGGCTCGTCGCCGGCGGTCTGGGCCACCCGATGTAAGCCGTTGCCGTCGGCGTTGATCACCCACGGGTCCCAGGGGATGCCATGGGCGTAGGCGATGGTCGGCCCGAAGAGCGCGTCGAGCGCAAGGAGCGGCTTCTCGGTGCTGCCATTCAGGCCCGACTGCGGCGCGACAAAGGCGATCTTGTCGCCCAGTGGCGAGAACTGCGGGTACGCCACGTCGGCGAACCGACCTTCCGGGACGAGCGTCTGAACGCTGCCGTCGGATTGCGACCAGATCAGCAGCGACGCGCCCGTATTGCGTGTACGCGCGAAGACCAGCCGGGTGCCATCCACGGATGCTGACGGCTGGCGGCCTTCGTCGAGCACGACGCCCCGAGCACTGCCGTCGGACATCACGCGCTCGATCCGACTCAGATAGCGGGGTACCTCCTGGCCGGGCGCGCCTACTGGTTGGCCGGACAGGTCTTGCCGCTCGAACAGCAGGGTGCCCCGGTCTGGCCACCAGGCCGGCGAGTCGAGGGACTCGCTTGGGTCGGCACGCTCGAGCAGGGGCGAGGTCTCGCCACTGGCCACATCCAGATTGAGCAAGTCCGCGCCCCGCGGGCCGCCGCCGGCGAACGGCGCGCCGACAGCGACCACGACGTGGGACGAATCAGGCTGAGCGGCCACCTCCAGCGCGTTGGCGGTCCCCGCCAGGCGAGTGACCGGACGATGGCGTGGCGCCTCCAGATTGAGCCACACCACCTGACGGCCGCCGACGGCGAGGATGCCACCGCCGACCGCCTGTTCCTGTGATCGCGTTGCCTCGGGTGCAAGGAAGATTAGTGCCGCTGCGACTGCGAGCGCGACAATACCGCCTCTCCCTCTGGGAGAGGCCGCGCGCAGCGCGGGTGAGGGGTGCGTACGAGCGCGAAACGCTTCGGCTGTTACGCCCCCCTCACCCTGACCCTCTCCCAGAGGGAGAGGGAACCTTTTCCTAACGTTTAGGGGAACGTGACCGCCTGCCCCAGCGGTGGCTGGGTGACCTTCATGCCGACGCCCATGGCGTCAATAGCGGCCTGCACGTCGGATACGGTCGTCTGGCCCTGCGGTGGGCTGACGCGGTTATGGTGGGGGAACACGGTGCTCAAGTTCGGGTTGTCGGTCTTGAGCATCTTCACCTGCTCGGCGAAGTCGATCGGATCGGTGTCGGCGCCCATGTGCACGATGGCCAGGTTGGGCTTGTACATCGTCGCCCACATGCCCTGCTCGGCCGTCGCGGCTGAGCTGCCAGAGAAGTACGCCGTCCAGCCGTTTTCGAAGGTGATGAAGTAGCCGGCGGCGACGCCGCCATACGGCACGGCAGCCGTCGGCGGGGCTAATTCCGAGCCGTGGACGCTCTCGACCGAGCGAACCGTGATGCCTTGCAATCCGAGGTAGCGATCGCCGGGCTGGAAGAAGCGTTTGGGTACCTGAGCCATCGGGATGCCTTGCTCGACGAGCCAGGCGTTGACGCCACCCGGCGCGAGCACGGTCGCTCCGGTGGATTGCGCGATCTGGACCGCGCTGCCGACTTCATCGCCGTGCCCGTCGGCAACAACGATCAGGTCCGCCTTCTCGATGTCTTCTGGCTTGATCGGCGAATCGGGGTTGGACGTGAACGGATTGGTCAGGATGACTTTGCCGGTCGGCGAGGTGAAGCGGTAGTGCGACCAGCCGAACCACTCGACGCTGACCGTGCCGGAAGCCGGTTGGGCAGCCGGAGCGGCCGAGCCGGCAGAGACGAACAGCACAGCCAGCGCAGTGAGGCCGAAGAGCAATAGCAGAGCCTGGCCAAGTGGGCGTCGCGACATGACAGGATGACTCCTTCGTATCGGGATTGGCCCAGCATACGCAGGCCTGCGAAATCGCACCTTAAAGTTCGCTATAAAAAAGTTCGCTATAAAACTCCCTCTCCCTGTCCCTATGGGAGAGGGCCGGGCCTGCCCCGTGGAGCGCAGCGGAGCGCGGGGTGAGGGGTGCGTATCGGCCAGCCGGCAAGAGCGCCGCCAGCGCCGCCGCCGTCTTCGGCCCGACTCGCGGCTCAGCCAGGTCCACCAGGGCAGCAAGGTCCGCGGGCGTATCAACGTCTCGAGCCAGCCCAAGGTTCGTCTGCACCCGCGTGAAGGCGCCCGCCGCCAGCCCCGCCCGGAGATGGCGATCGACGCTGGGTGGGCCGAAGGCGGGCGCGATGACGTCTGGCGGTCGCAGCAGCAGGGCATTGGTGCCATCGCCGTCACGGCTGGCGGCGACGATCACCGCGCGTTCGGCGTGGCCCGCCGCGGCCACCAGCGTCGCCACGTCGCGACTGGTGATCGACGGCACGTCCCCCGGCAGGACGAGCACCGAGGTCGCGCCGCGCCGGCTCGCCGATCTGACCGCGGCCGCGACCGCCGCGTTCATGTCGCCGTCGCCGGGATCGTCAAGGATGAGCGCGCCTGCCCGCAGCACAACGTAGCGGGCGGCCTCATCGACCACCGCCAGGGTGCCCGCGAGAACATCGCGTGCCTGCATGCAGACATCAACCACGTCGCCGAGCATCGCCAGCGCCAACGTTCGGCGCTGCGACGGGCTGAGCGCGCCAGCCAGACGACTTTTCGCGCCGTTGCCGACGCGCGCGACGATCACGGCCCAGACCCGATCCGTCACTGCGTTCAGTCTACGCAACAGCTGTTTGGTAGGCTGAATTCCGCAATGCGGCGAATCGTCGCCCTGGCGGGCGGCGTCGGCGGTTCTCGCTTCGCCCGCGGACTCCGCGCCGCCGCCCCCGACGCCGAGCTGACCGTCGTCGTCAACACGGGCGACGACGTGACGCTGCACGGCCTGCACATCTCGCCCGATGTCGACACGGTGCTCTATGCCCTCGCCGGACTGGTCGACGAGCACCGCGGTTGGGGTCCGCGCGGCGACACGTTTCGCTGCATGGACGCGCTCGAGCGGCTGGATGGCGAAACGTGGTTCCGCCTCGGCGACGTGGATCTGGCGACACATCTGCGGTGCACCGAGCTGCTTGCGGCCGGCTGGCCGCCATCGCGCGTCACCGCTGAGCTGGCCGATCGGTTGGGTATCGCCGGGGTTCGCATTCTGCCGATGACCGACGATCCGGTGGAGACGTGGGTCAAAGTCGAGGCACGTGACGGCGGCGAATGGGTCCACTTCCAGGAGTACTTCGTGCACCGCCGCACCGACGTCGCCATCGGCGCCGTCCAGGTACGGGGGATCGAGCACGCGCGCGCCGCGCCCGGCGTGATCGAGTCGTTCGAGTCGGCCGACGTGATCGTGTTCTGCCCGAGCAACCCGTTCGTCAGCATCGGGCCGATCCTGGCGATTCGGGGGGTTCGCGAGACGATCGCGCGTGCGCGCAGCCGCGGAACATGCGTGACCGCGGTGAGCCCGTTGATCGGCGGCGCGACCGTGAAAGGTCCGGCCGCGCGGATGCTGTCGGAGCTGGGCTACGCGCCGACCGCCGCGGGCGTGCTCGACGTCTACGCCGGGCTCGTCGACGTCTATCTGATCGATCGTGTCGATGCTGGTCTTTCTGATGAAGTCGCCCGTCGTGGCGCGCGCCCGGTCGTCACCGACGCACTCATGCGAGGCAGGCGGGGCGAGGCGCGTCTGGCGCGCGTGCTTCTGAAAGCGGTCGGCCGAGGCTGAACCTCTACGAGTTGCGTCGGGCCTGAGCGGACTCTTTCGGCGTGGGGAGGATGTCGTCGACCTCGGGGTGGACCGGCACGCTGGTGACCACGAAGCCGGGGGTGAAAAGCAGCGACAGCTTGAGGAACTGCGCCGACTGGCCGTGCAACAGGTGCTGCCAGATGCTGTCGGGCACGTACTCAGGCAGGACGACCGTGACCGTCTCTGCCTTCTCCAGGCGTTTGAGCTCCGCCAGGTACTGCAGCAGCGGACGCGTCAGACTGCGGTACGGCGATTCGACGATCGTCAGCGGCACACCGCGGCCCCACGTTCGCCATGCCGCTTCGATCTCATCCGCCTTGTCCGGATCGGTCGCCACGTGCACCGCCGTGACTTCAGGCGACAGCGACTGCGCGTAACGCAGCGCCTGGATGGCGGGTCGGTTCAAGCGCGCGATCGGCACAACGACGACGTTGTGGAGCGGCTTTTCTGCCAACGGGTCGGGCGTCGCCGGCAGCTCGGTGTCGAGCGCCGCCTCGCGGTAGTGCGATTTGATCGTGAGCAGCAGCCAGATATAGAGCGGCACGATCACCAGCACCAGCCACGAGCCCCAGCCGATCGGCAGACCAGGAATGATCGGCAGCGACGGATCCATGAAACCGGTCGTGGCGGCGATCACCGTCACCAGTCCGGTGGCAACGGCGCCGATGCCGTTCACGCTGGCCTTGAGCTGCCAGTGGTGTCCTTTCAACCGTCGCCAGTGTTCGACCATGCCAGACTGCGACAGGGTGAAGGCCGTAAACACGGCGACCGCATACAGCGGCAGCAGCGCGCCGGTGGATCCGCCGAACAGGAAGATCAGCAGCGCGCTCAACACGCCGAGCATGAGGATGCCGTTCGAGAACGCCAGGCGCTCACCACGGAATGCGAACTGCTTGGGCGCGTAATCGTCGCGCGCAAGGAGTGAGGCCAGGCGCGGGAAGTCGGCATAGGCGGTGTTGGCCGCCAGCACGAGGATCAGCACGGCCGAGATCTGGACCACGTAGTAGAGCGCTCCGTCGCCGAAGACCGCGTGTCCCAGCAGCGAGATGACGGTCTCCTCCTGGCGTGGGATGATCTGACCCCCCACGATCAGAAATGACAGGCCAAGGAACATCACCGCGAGGATGACGGCCATGGTCACGATCGTGTGCGCCGCGTTGCGCGACTCGGGCGGTTTGAAGGCGGGTATGCCGTTGGAGATCGCCTCGGTGCCGGTCATGACCGCCGAGCCAACGGCGAACGCGCGCAGCAGCAAGAACAGGGTCAACGGCTCGGTGGGCGGCGGCAGCTCGGGCGGCGGCGGAACGTAAAACTGCCCTGTGAAGTACAGAAACAGGCCACCGCCGATCAACGTGAACATGGCCGCGAGGAACACGTACGTCGGCGCGGCGAAGATGCTGCCCGACTCGCGAATGCCGCGCAGGTTGGCAAGCGTCACCAGCGCGACGGCCGCGATACCCAGCAAAATCCGAAGCGAGGCGAGCGGCTGGACCGCCGAGACCAGCTGGTCGACCGCTGAAGCGATCGAGACCGAGACGGTCAGGATGTAGCCGACCGAGAGCGCGGCCGCGGCGATCAGGCCGGGGATCTCGCCCAGGTTCTCGTGCGCGACGATGTAACTGCCGCCTCCATTCGGGTAGGCGTAGATGGTCTGGCGGTAGCTGAAGACAACCGCTGCCAGTAGCGCCACAATGGCGATCGAGATGGGTAGCGACCAGAAGATGGCTGACGCGCCGGCCGCCAGCAGGACCACGAGCGTCGCCTGCGGCGCGTAGGCAACCGACGACAACGCATCGAGCTCGCTGTGGATCGGCGCCCCGACCAGCACGCGCCACACCTTGCCCCATGGGCCGCGTGGCTCCTCGAGGGTCAGGCTGGCTTCGAGACGTCCCGCGCCTCGACGGGCGAAGCCCGAGAACTTGGGCCGCGTGACGCGCACCACCGCGTCGCCTGGTCGAGCCCGCCGCACCTGTTCGATGACGCGGCGGTCGGCGGGGCCCTGGCGCGGAGCCGCTGAACCGGCACCTCGTTGCGGCGGATTGGGATCCATACGATGGATGTCTGCCGAGTTACATTAGCAGACGGAACCTTCAGCCAGCCGCAAGGCGCGTACCGCGCGCGACGCAATCAGGCGACGCCCGCGCGTTCCTCGGCACGTTCGGCCGCTTCCGACGTGGCTGCCTGGAGCACCTCCTGTGCATCGCCGCCGCGGAACTCGATCCACGCAGCGACGAGAATCGACTGCAGCAGACCCGCCAGCGGCGCGGCGAACAGCGCCCCCCAGATACCGAACAACTCGGTACCAGCCACCAGCGCGATCAGTCCGGTGGCGGGATGGATGCCAACCGCGCGGCCCATGATGCGCGGCCCGACCACGTCGCCTTCGATGATGTGGACGAACACGAAATAGCCCAGCACGATCAACGGTCGTACGGGCTCACGAAATTCGACGATCGCGATCAGCACCGCGGCGGCGCCCGAGATGAACACGCCCAGCACCGGCACGAATTCCATGAAGAACGCGAGGACGCCCAGCAGCACGGCGTACGGCACGCCCAGAACCGCTAGCCCCGCGCCGACCAGCACGCCGATCAGCAGCGCCAGCACCAGCACCCCGCGCACGTACCCGCCGACCACCCGATTGACGACCGCCACCAGCACTCGCGCGCGCGCGCTCGTGCGGCGCCCGGGCAGCTGGGTTCGCAACCACTCTGCGATGCGCGCGCCGTTCGAGCACAGGTAGATGCTCAGGATCAGCACGAGCACCAGGTCGACGACGGTGCCGAAGAATTCGGCGATGCGCGGGATCAGATCGCGGGCCACCGCCGTCGCGGCAGTCTGCAGCTCGGCCAGCATCTGGCGCTGCAGCTCGGCCACCCAGCCTGGTTGGACGCCGAGCGGGGTGAGCAGACTCTCCACCTGCGGCTGGAGCAATTGGGCTTGCTGCGCGTAGTCCGGCAAGTTGCCGACCAGCGTGGTGACCTGTGCGACGGCGGTGGCCACCACGTACGCGCCGAAGCCAAACACGACGCCCAGGCCAACGATGTAAGCCAGCGCGATCGCCAGGGCGCGCGGCGCTCGGCGTCCGAAGAAATTCGCCAACGGCGTGAATGCGAACGCCAGGACGGCTGCCAGGACGACCAGCAGGACGGTCCTCGTCAGGTGGCTGAGCAGCCAGCCGATGAGCACCAGGACGGCCAGCCAGGCGAGCACGATCAACGGCAGCACCAGCGCGCGCAGCCACGCGCCAGGCACTGGCGTTCTCTCGGGCACGCCGCCATCGTAAGCAGGAACCGAGCCGTCCGGCGACATCCTGAGCTAGCATCTGCGCACACCTGACGGGCAAAAAGGGAGGACAGATAGCGTGGCGATCGAGACCCCCAGCCGAGCCAGCAAACGCGAGGGGCCTGGCAGCAAGAACACCGCCGGACTGGACCTCGACGAGCTTCGCCAACTGTGGCTGAAGCCGCTATGGCTCGTGCTCGGCGACGCGTTCACGGCCGAGCCAAACACCCAGATCGTGCCCCACCTATGGAGGTGGTCGGACGTCCGGCCGCGCATCCTCGAAGCTGGCCGGCGAATCTCGGCCGAGGAGGCCGAGCGACGCGTCCTGATGTACCTGAATCCCGGTTTGAACGGCAGCCCGGGCGTCACTCAGACCCTGTTCAGCGGCGTGCAGCTCATCATGCCCGGCGAGATCGCGCCGACCCACCGCCATGTGCCGTCTGCACTGCGCGTGGTGATCGAAGGCAGCGGCGCCTACACCACCGTATCGGGTGAAAAGACGCAGATGCAGCCGGGTGATTTCGTCACTACCCCCAACTGGGCGTGGCACGACCACGGCAATGAGACAGACGAGCCGATGATGTGGCTCGACGGCCTGGACATGCCATTCGTCCTGGCGCTGAACGCCATGTTCTACGAAGAGCTGGGTAACGGCTACGAGATCCAGCCGGTGGTCAAGGAGCTGGACGACTCGCAGTCTCGCTACAACCGCGGCTTCCGGCCGCATCGCGATAGCTTCTCAGGCAATTACTCGCCGATCCTGAACTACCGCTATGTGGACGTGCGCGAGACGCTCGAGGTGATGGATCGCAGCGGCGACGCCACGTCCGAAGAAGAGGGCGTCATGCTCGACTACATCAATCCGCTCACCGGCGGGCCAACCCTGCCCACGATCGACGCCCACGCACAGTTGATTCGTCCGGGCGAGCACACCCGCGCCGTGCGCGATACCGCCAGTCGCATCTACCACGGGCTGGAGGGCCGTGGCACGAGCGTCATCTCCGGCAAGCAACTGGAGTGGGAGAAGGGCGACACCTTCTGCGCACCCACCTGGGCGTGGCGCGAGCACCTGGTGGCCAGTGACGGCGCGCCTGGAGTCCTGTTCTCGTTCGACGACGCGAACACGCTGAGCGTTGGCTGGTTCTTCGACCGCGTGCCGGAGGAAATGGAGCCGTTCCGTCAGGAGCGCATCCCGTACTGGTACGGACCGATCAAGGACGAGCGAACCGGGCGGTGGATCGACTCGCACGTGATGAACCAGGACTTCGTGGCGTGGGTCGGCCAGGGCACCGTTGCCGACCGGACTCAGGAGCACCTGGGTGAAAGCGATCGCGGCGTGATCCTGATGCGCCGGCGACTGCTGGAAGAAGCGGAGAAAGTCAAGCAGGGACTGGAACCGAAAGCGATCATTCGCGACCCGAAGGTCGCATGCTTTGTCGAACTGCCGATCATCGGTCGCGACTTCTTCCTGGCGGGCTATTCGCTACGGGATGTGGCCGACGGTAAGGACGCATTCCGCTATCCGAAGCAGTTCATCTTTCAAGCGGGTCAACCGCCGGAGATCACGGACGCCTACCGGCGGGCGATGGGCATGACGCGCGAGTA